>NZ_JAUVWH010000045.1 GCF_030604225.1 Geoalkalibacter sp. | reverse complement strand
TCGGCCTGTTCTTCGGCCTGTTGGGCATCCTGTTCGGCCCTTTTATCGGGGCGGTGGCCGGAGAGCTCACGGCCCACAGCGACCTGCGCGCCGCCGGGCGCGCCGGCATCGGCACCCTCATCGGCCTGGTGCTCGGCACCGCCGCCAAGGCCGCCCTGGCCTTCGCCATGATCGGGTTGTTCCTGACGGTGAGATTCCTCGCCTAGTGTTCCACCACCCGCCCCACCCCAGGGATTAAAATCACGATATAATCGAGGTAACAGGAAGATCCGCGCTTGCATACGGACCTTGCCGGGTCGCGCCCGGCAGGGAAAGGCGTCAGAATGACTGCTTCGGAAACATCCCTCAGCTCACCAGTTCAGGGGGAAAAGCTGCTTCAGGTCATCGCGGCCCTGGCCGCCGATCTGCACCCGGAACACACCCCCCGCGTGACCCTGGACAGTTCCCTCGACCGCGATCTGGGCTTCGACAGCCTGGCGCGCATGGAGCTGCTCAACCGCCTGGAGAAGGAGTTCGGCATCGCCCTGGCGGAACAGGCGGTGGCCGAGGCCGAAACGCCGCGCGATCTGCTGCACGCCCTCGCCGGCGCCAGGGCCGCCCCGGAATTCGACACCCGCAAACGCATTGCCGCGGGCGGCAGCGACGGCAGCGAGGACTATCCCTTCCAGGCCCGCACCCTGGTGGAGGTTTTCGACTGGCACCTGGAGCGCCATGCCGAGCAGACCCAGGTGCGTTTTTACGCCGACGAGGGTGAAGGCGAGGTGCTCACCTACGCCCAACTGGCGCAGGGCGCCCGCGCCATCGCCGCCGGTTTGCGGGCGCGCGGTCTGCAGCGGGGGATGCCCGTGGCGATCATGCTGCCGACCGGCGCCGATTATCTCTTTTCCTTCTGGGGCGTGCTACTCGCCGGCGGGGTGCCGGTGCCCCTCTATCCGCCGGTGCGCCGCACCCAGCTGGAAAGCCATCTGCAACGCCAGCAGGCGATTCTCGACAATTGCGCGGCGTTTCTCCTCATCACCCTGGCCGAGGCCCTGCCCTTCGCCCGCCTGCTCAAGGCGCGGCTCCCCTCGTTGACCAGTCTGGTCACACCGGCGCAGCTCGCCGAGAACGAGTCGGATTACGCGCCGCCGGCCCGCAACGCCGAGGATACCGCCTTTCTGCAGTACACCTCGGGCAGCACCGGTAATCCCAAGGGCGTGGTGCTGTCCCATGCCAACCTGCTTGCCAATATCCGCGCCCTCGGCAAGGCGGTGGCGGTGAAACGCTCCGATGTCATCGTCAGCTGGCTGCCCCTCTATCACGACATGGGCCTGATCGGCACCTGGCTCGCCGGGCTGTATTTCGGCACGCCCGTGGTCCTGCTCTCGCCCCTGGATTTTCTCGGTCGCCCGCGCCGCTGGCTGTGGGCCCTGCACCGCTACGGCGGCACCCTGTCGCCGGCCCCGAATTTTGCCTACGAGATCTGTCTGACCAAGGTGAGCGACGCGGATTTGGACGGCCTCGACCTGAGCGCCTGGCGCGGCGCCTTCAACGGCGCCGAGCCGGTGAGCGCCGCCACCCTGGAGCGCTTCGCCGAACGCTTCGCCGCCTACGGCCTGCGCCCCGAGGCCCTGATGCCGGTTTATGGCCTCGCCGAGTGCACCGTGGGCCTGGCCTTTCCGCCCCTGGGGCGCGCGCCCCTCATCGACCGGGTGTCGCGCGACGCCCTGACCCGCGCCGGACGCGCCCAGCCCGCCGAGACGAGCGATGACGATGCCTTGCGGCTGGTGGCCTGCGGCCGGCCCCTCGACGGCCACGAAATCCGCATCGTCGACGCCGCCGGTCGCGAGTTGCCCGAGCGCACCCAGGGGCGCGTGCAGTTTCGCGGCCCCTCGGCCTGCGGCGGCTACTACCGCAACCCCGAGGACACCCGCCGCCTGCGTGACGGCGACTGGTTCAACACCGGCGACCTCGGCTATCTCGCGGGGGGCGATCTTTTTCTCACCGGGCGCCTCAAGGATCTCATCATCATCGCCGGGCGCAATCTCCATCCCCAGGAACTCGAGGAGGCGGTGGGCGCCCTGCCCGGCGTCCGCAAGGGCAACGTGGTGGTCTTCGGCAGCCCCGACCCCGCCACCGGCAGCGAACGCCTGGTGGTGGCGGCCGAAACCCGCGAAAGCGACGAAGCGGCCCGGGAACGGCTGCGCGGCGAGATCCAGGGGCTGGCGGTGGATCTGCTCGGCACGCCGCCGGACGACCTGCTGCTCGTGCCGCCGCACAGCGTGCTCAAGACCTCCAGCGGCAAGATCCGCCGCGCCGCCTGCCGCGAGCTCTACGAGCAAGGGCGCCTGGGCCGGACGGAGGCCAGCTGGCGCCCCCTGCTGCGCCTGGCCGTTTCGTCCCTGGCCGCCCATGGCCGCGACGCGGCGCGCGGCGGCCGCGAATTCGTCTACGCCGCCTATCTGTGGGGCCTCTTCGGCCTGGCGGCGGGCCTGGCCTCATCGGCAATCCTGCTGCTGCCCCACAGCGCCTGGCGCTGGCGCGCCCTGCACGGCGTCGCCCGGGCGGCCCTGCGCGTCTCGGGCCTGCCCCTGAGCATCGAGGGCCTGGAGAACCTGCCGACCTCCGGCACCTGCGTGCTGGTCGCCAACCATGCCAGCTACCTCGATCCCTATCTCCTCGCCGCCGCCCTGCCCCTGCCCCTGAGTTTCGTGGCCAAGTCGGAACTGCGCCGACGCCCCTTGGTTCACCTGCTGCTGCGCCGCATCGACACCGAATTCGTCGAGCGCTTCGACGCCCGCCAGGGCGCCGAGGACGCGCGGCGCTTCGGCGCTCTGGCCGGAGCGGGCCACAACCTGGTGTTCTTCGCCGAGGGCACCTTCACCCGCGCCCCCGGCCTGCGTCCCTTCCGCCTCGGCGCCTTCGTCACCGCCGCCGAGGCGCGGGCGCCCCTGGTGCCCATCGCCATCGCCGGCAGCCGCTCGGTACTGCGCGACGGCTCCTGGCGACCGCGCCGGGGCACGCTGCGCATCCGCATTCTGGAACCCATCACTCCTCAACCCGGCCTCGACCCAACCGACACCTGGGCCCAGGCCCTGGATCTGCGCGCTCGGGCGCGGCGCGCCATCCTGGGCCATTGCGACGAGCCCGACCTGGACACCGGCGGCGGGGAACCGAACCGAAACGCAAACCGAGTCTGAAACGAAAGAGGCAAGGGGAAAGGGAAAGGAAAAAGGACCCTCAGGGTGCGGTATCCACGGCGGCAACGCTCGCCGTCTCGCCCACCTCGGGGAGCAGAGGCAGGGTCAGGCGCACCTGGGTGCCCGCGCCCGGGGCGCTGCGCACCTCGATGGTGCCGCCATGGGCCTTGACGATCTGCTGCACGATGCTCATGCCCAACCCCAAGCCGCCGATGGCCGTGTTGGAGGTGTCGGCCCGATAGAATTTGTCGAAGATGCGCTCGATCTGCTCGGGCGTCATGCCGATGCCCTCATCCCTCACCCAGGCCTCATAGGTGTCGCCCTCCCGCCGGCTTTCAAGGCGAATCCGGCTGCCTTCCGGCGAATATTTCACCGCATTGCTGACCAGGTTCTCGAACACCTGCACCAGCCGGCCGGCATCCGCCCAGAGAACCGCCGGCGCGATGGATTCCAGGCGCGTTTCGAAGCGGTGCCCGGGGGCATGCATCTGAAAAGTCCCCACCACCTTGGCGATGAGCGCGGCCGGATCGCAGGGCGCCCTTTGCATTTTCAGCGGCTCGCCCCGCTCGATGCGGCTGATGTCCAGCAATTCATCGATGATCAGGGCCAGGGCTTCCCCCTTGGCGCGAATCTCTAGGAGAAACTCTCGCCGGCGCTCCTCGTTGAGCCCCCCGGCAATGAGCGGATCGAGCAGGCAATCGGCATAGCCGATCACGCTGGTCAGGGGGGTGCGCAGCTCATGGGCGGCGATGGAAATGAATTCGGTCTTCATCTGGTCGAGCTTGCGCAGCAATTCCTCGGCCTGCTTGCGCTCGGTGATGTCCATCATCACCCCTTCGCGCTGCATTTGCCCGCCGTCGCCCGCGATCCCCACGCTCTTGTCGTACACCCAGCGGGTGTCGCCGTCGGCATGGCGGATGCGGTACTCCAGGGTACAGGGCGCGCCGCTGCCCAGGCAGTCGCGGAGCCGCGCATCCAAGGCCTCGCGTTCCGCGGGGTCGATGAGGCCGGCCAGGGTGCGCGTCCGCTTGACGACAAAATCGACGACCGGATAACCGGTGAGATCCTCGACGGCGTCGCTGATGAAATCCATGGTCCAGTCGGCATCCAGGGCGCAGCGATAAACGGCGCCGGGGATGTTGTCGACCAGGGCGCGAAAGCGCCGTTCACTGTAATACAGGGCCTGGTTGGCTTTCTGCCGCTCGGCAATCTCGATTTTCAGCTCCGTGTTGGCCAAGGACAGCTCGCGGGTTCGCGCCTGGACGACGGTGCGCAGGCGCCGGTTGAAATACAACAGGATGGTCGCCACCACCAGCGTCAAAATGAGCGTCACCCACACCGCGTGCAATCGGCGCGGCGTCCAGAACACCGGTGCCTGCTCCTGATGCAGGAAGCCGTCCAGGGAAAACCCCTCGGGGAGCATGCCCAGGGCGCTGTAGGTGTCGGCGATGTGTTGCCAGCGGCCGGGATTCATGTGGCCGATCTCGACCAGGCGCGGCAGGATCAGCTCCTGCATGGCTTGCGCCTCGAAACGCAGGGCGTCGCGCGACAGCCGCCGGGAATACCGGGTGAGGATCAGGTCGATGATTTCCTCGGGATGGCGCAGGGCGTAGTCCCAGCCGCGCAGGCTGGCCGCGCGAAACGCCTTGACCCGCTCGGGATGGGTCGCGATTTCCCCCTCGCTGGTGAACAGGCCGTCGCCGTAGAAGTCGATGCCGTAGGTCAGGGGCCGCAGGAGGGTGAAGGGGATGCCGGCTTGTTGCAGCAGAAAGGGCATGTCGGTCAGATAGGCGCTCATGGCGTCCACCCGGCCCTCGGCCAGATCCTGCATGTTCCAGCTGTGCGCCACCGGAATCAGCCCGTCAAGGGCGACGCCCTCGCTGCGGCACATGGCGAGGAATTCCGTATCGCTTTCGGGCATGAACATCACGCGCCGCCCGACCAGATCGGGGGGCGAGAGAATCCCCGCATCCTGGCGCGCCACCACCACCAGGGGGGAGTGCTGGAAAACGACGGCCAGGGCCACCACCGGCTGGCGGCGGGCGCGGGCCAGCAAGGCGCCGGGGCCGCTCACCAGATAATCGGCGCGCCCCTCGACCAGTTCGGCGACCGGATCGAGGCCGGGGTGCGCCTCGCGCAGTTCCACGTTGAAGCCCGCTTCGCGGTAATAACCCTTTTCGACGGCCGCGTAATAGCCGGCGAACTGAAACTGGTGATACCACTTGAGCTGCAACACCAGGGGCTGAAGATCCGCCGTTCCGGCCTGGGCCGTCGACACCTTGGCGACGCACGCCAGAAGGCCGAGCAACAAGGCCAGGACGGCCGGGAAAAAACGTGTCGCCATCGGGGCTCCGTAAAACAGGCGAGGGGATAAATGTCCGACCTGGTTAAGTATCCACGCCCGTGAGCCAGCGGGCGGCATCCTCGGCCTCGTCCAGCCAGGGCTGGAGCTTGTCGGGCCGGGTCGCGGGCGTCACGCCGCAGGCGCGGATCAGGCGGCTCTCGGCGAAGCCCTCCCACTTGAGAAAACCTTCGTAGCGCGGGTGGACGTCGGCGAACACCTGCGCGTCGGCCACGCCCTGGGTGAGGATCATGACCAGTTTCTTGTCCGGCGGCAGGCGGCTTGGCTGGGGATTGGCATAATAATCGGGCACCAGATAGCTGAAGGTGCGGTCGATGAAGCCCTTGAGCTGAGCGCTGACGTCGCCGAAATAGATGGGCGAGGCCAGCACCAGGGCATCGGCGGCCATGACCGCGGCCAGCACCTCGCGCAGATCGTCGTCGAGAATGCAGAAATCGAGCTTGCGCTTGCAGGCGTAGCAGGCCTGGCAGCCGCGATAGTCGAGCTCGTTGAGGGCGAACAGGCGCACATCGGCGCCGCGCCGCTCGGCGTTCGCGCACAGATGACGGGCCAGGGTGGTGCTGTTGCCCCTGGGTCGGGGGCTGCCGAGCAGGCAGACAAGATTCATGGCGGGCTCTCCCGCGAGGCTGGCGCCGCCGGACCTCATCGGCCCGCGCGGTGGTTCACCTCGCTGATCTGGGTGTTGAGGGTCCAGTAGTCATAGATGATGCCGATGAGAAACAGCCCGCCGGTGAGCAGATAGAGCAGGCCGGTCAGCCATTTGCCGAGATAGAAGCGGTGGATGCCGAAAATGCCCAGGAAGGTGAGCAGCACCCAGGCGACGTTGTAATCCACCGGCCCCAGCGTAAAGCGCAGATCGGCGCCGCGATCCATGGACGGGATAAGGAACAGGTCGACGATCCAGCCGATGAAGAAGAGGCCCAGGGTGAAAAAATAGATCGTGCCGCTGATGGGCCGCCCGTAGTAGAAGCGGTGCGCGCCCATGAAGCCGAAAATCCACAAGACGTAGCCGATGACCTTGCTGTGGGTATCCATTTCACATCTCCAGAAGCATGTCTTCGGGATCTTCCACCAGATCCTTGATGCGCCGCAGAAAGCCCACCGCCTGGCGACCGTCGATGATGCGATGGTCGTAGGACAGGGCCAGGTTCATCATGGGGCGGATGACGATCTCACCGTCGCGCACCACGGGGCGCTCTTGGATGGCGTGCATGCCGAGCACCGCGCTCTGCGGCGGGTTGAGAATCGGGGTGGAATTGAGCGAGCCGTACACCCCGCCGTTGGTCAGGGTGAAGGTGCCGCCCTCCAGATCGGCCAGGGCGAGCTTGTTGCTCTTGATCTTCTCGACGTAGGCGGCCAGGGCCTGTTCGATCTCGGCGAAGCTCAGCCGCTCGCAGTCGCGCAGCACCGGCACCACCAGACCCTTTTCGGCGCCCACGGCGATGCCGATGTCGTAATAATGATGGTAGAGCAGATCATCACCATCGATCTGGGCGTTGACCTCGGGGAAGTCCTTGAGGGCCTCGACGCTTGCCTTGACGAAAAACGACATCAGGCCGAGCTTGACGCCGTGGCGTTTCGCGAAGCTCTCCTGGTGCTTGTTGCGCAGGGCCAGCACGCGGCTCATGTCGGCCTCGTTGAAGGTGGTGAGCATGGCGGTCTGCTGGCGCGCGACGAGCAGCCGCTCGGCGATGCGCTTGCGGATCGGGCTCATGGGCCGACGGGTGATGCGTTCCTCGTCCTCCGCCGTCGGCGCGGGGACCGGTTTGCCTTTTGGTTCGGCGGCAGGGGCCTTGGCCTCCGGCGGCTTTTCCGCCGCCTTGGTCGCCCGCGGCGCCTCCTCCTTCTCCTCCTTCTCCTCCTTCTCCTCCTTCTCCTCCTTCTCCTCCCGCTTCTGTTCCTTCGGTTCTTCCTTCCTTTCTTCTTCCTTGCGACTTTCTTCCCTTGGCGCCTCGTCCTCGTTTTCCTCGATGGTGCCGATGACCGCGCCGACCTTGACCGTCTCGCCTTCCTTGGCGGCGATGCGCAGGACGCCGTCGCCATCGGCGTTGAGCTCCAGGGACACCTTGTCCGTTTCCAGCTCGCAGAGCAGATCGCCCTCGCGCACCTGCTCGCCGTCCTTTTTGTGCCACTGGGCGATTTGCGCCTCGAACACCGATTCCCCCACCTCGGGAACTTTAATCTCCATGATCACTCCTTTTTATAGGCACGAATCGATCCGCATCAAAATTCCACGACAAGGCAATTCGTGTTCATTCGTGCCCATTCGTGGTTGCTTTTTCCGAACCAAACGCCGCCGCGAGCAATTCCTCCTGCTGCTGCTTGAACAGCCGGTGGGAACCCACCGCCGGGGCGGCTGCCTCGGCGCGGCCGATGTAGCGCACATGACGGCCCAGCGCTCGCGCCAGATGCGGCGCCATGAACGACCAGGCGCCGTTGTTGCGCGGCTCTTCCTGCACCCAGAAGATGTCCGGCACCCGCGCGTAGGGCTTGAGCACCTCGGCCAGCAGGTCGCGGCGCAGGGGATAGAGCTGCTCGACGCGGATCAGCGCCACCTCCGCGTTCTTGAGCTCGGCGCGCCGCGCGGCCAGATCGTAGTAGACCTTGCCGCTGCACACCAGCACCCGCCGCACCCGCGCCGGGTCGGTCTCCGTATCGGCGAGGATTTCGCGAAAGCGTCCCGCGCTCAGGTCGTGGAGCGTCGAGCGGCAGGCGGGGTGACGCAGCAGGCTCTTGGGCGTGAACACCACCAGGGGACGGCGGAAGGGCTGCTTGAGCTGGCGGCGCAACAGGTGAAACAGCTGCGCCGGCGTCGTGGGGTAGCACACCTGGAGGTTGTCGTTGGCGCACAACTGCAAAAAGCGCTCGATGCGCGCGCTGGAATGCTCGGCGCCCTGCCCCTCGTAGCCGTGGGGCAGAAACATGACCAGGCCGCACATGCGGTCCCACTTGCTGCCGCTCGAAACGATGAACTGGTCGATGATGACCTGGGCGCCGTTGGCGAAATCGCCGAACTGGGCCTCCCAGATGACCAGCCCGTAGGGCGATTCGATGGCGTAGCCGTACTCGAAACCGAGCACCGCCGCCTCGGAGAGCATGCTGTTGTAGCAATGAAAGCGCGCCCCTTCCGCCGCCACCGCCTGCAGGGGCAGATAGGGCCGGCCGTTTTCCATGTCGAACAGCGCGGCGTGGCGCTGGCTGAAGGTGCCGCGCCGCGAATCCTGCCCGGAGAGCCGCACCGAATGGCCCTCGGCGAGCAGGCCGGCGAAGGCCAGGGCCTCGGCGTTGGCCCAGTCGATGCCCGTGCCGTCCTTGACCGCGTCCAGGCGTTGCCGGAGGAACTTGTCGAGTTTGGGATGCAGGGAAAACCCCTCGGGCACCTCGACCAGCCTCTCGGCCAGGGCGCGCAGGCGTTCGGCGGGCACGGCGGTCGGGACGTCGTCCGTCGGGCCGTAGGCGCGGCGAATGTCCTTCCACTTGCCGTGAAAGCCGCCGTCGGGCTGGGGCTGCTCGCCCTCCAGGGCTTTGTCCAACCGCGCGAGAATGCCGGCGGACAGCGCGTCCACCTCGCTCCGCGCGACGCCCTCCTCCACCAATCGCTCGGCATAGAGCTCATGCACCGGCGGACGGGCCTTGATCTTTTCCACCATCAGCGGCTGGGTAAAAGCGGGCTCGTCTCCCTCGTTGTGGCCCTGGCGGCGGTAACAGATCAGCTCGACGACCGCGTCCTTGGCGAAGCGGTTGCGATACTCAAAGGCCAGCCGCGCGGCATGCACCGCCGCCTCGGGATCCTCGCCGTGCACGTGAAACACCGGGATCTGCAGCATTTTGGCGACATCGGTGGCGTAGTGGGTGGAGCGCGCCTCGGGGGCCGCGGTGGTGAAACCGATCTGGTTGTTGATGACGATGTGCAGGGTGCCGCCGACGGCGTAGCCTTCGAGCTGCGAAAGATTGAGGGTCTCGGCGACCATGCCCTGGCCGGCGAAGGCCGCGTCGCCATGGATGAGCAGAGGCAGCACCGCCTCGCCGTCGCTGCCGTAGTAATCCTGGCGGGCGCGGCTCTTGCCCACCACCACCCCATCGACCGCCTCCAGATGGCTGGGGTTGGAGGCCAGGGACAGATGCAGGCCGTGGCGCCCCACCGGTGGGATGTCGCAGGAGAAACCCTTGTGGTACTTGACGTCGCCGTCGCCGACGAAGGCGTATTGGAGGTTGTCCTGGAACTCGGCGAAGATGGTCTCCAGGGGCTTGTGGAAAATGTTGGCCAGCACGTTGAGCCGTCCGCGATGGGCCATGCCCAGCACCAGATCGCGGATGTCCAGCCGGTTGGCGGCGTCCACCAGGCTGTGCAGCACCGGGATCAGGGTTTCCGCCCCCTCCAGGGAAAAGCGCTTCTGGCCGAGAAACTTGCGGTGCAAAAACTGCTCGAAGAGCCCGGCGCGCAACAACTGCTCAAGGATCGTCCGCTTTTCCTCGGCGGAAAACGTCGGGCGATTGCGCGTGCTTTCCATGCGATCCTTGAGCCACTGGCGCTCGTCGGGATCCTGGATATGCATGAATTCCACCCCCACCGAGCGGCAGTAGGTCTGCTGCATGACCTCGAGAATCTCGCGCAGGGTGGCGTGGGGCTTAGGGAAGCGCCGGGTGTGAAAGACCGTGTCGAGGTCGGTGCCGGTCAGCCCGAAATTGGCCAGATCGAGCAGCGGATGGCTGATGGGACAGGGATTGAGGGGATCGGTGCAGGCGAGCAGATGGCCGATGTCGCGATAGCGGTAGATGAGCGACTGCACCCCCGACTGCTTGAGGGCGAATTCGGGATCGACGCAGCTGCGGGGACAGACGCCGCTTTCCTCGGCCAGGGCGAATCCGGCGAAAAAAGCGCGCCAGTCCTCGCCCACCTCCGCCGGGTTGTGCCGCCAGCGACGATAGAGATCCTCGATCCAGCGCGGGTCAAGATTGTGGACAAAAGGCATGGGACGGAGACATCCGAAAAAAGGGAATAAAAAAGGCGCAGATTCGTTCGCGCGCAACGGGAGAAAGTATAGCAGCCTCCCCTGCGCGCGCAACGAATCGCGCCCTTGCGTCCGGTGATCGGCGCGGCTCTCAGCGCACGATCATCCAGGTGCCGTCGGGTTGGCGGCAAGCCGTGCCGTAGGCCTGCTGGGGCTGACCGCCGATATTCACCGTCTGCACATATTCCCGGCAGTTCTGGCCCTGAACCGTCTGGTAGGTGCGGGTCGGCGTCAGGGTGCCGGAATTGCCGCTGTCGGGGTTGTGCCAGGTGCTGGGCTGCTGGCTGCGGTTGTACTCCAGGGCCTGCTGAGCGTTTCTCTGCATGTACATCTGGTCGGCCCGATCCAGGGTGCGGCCGACTTCCTGACCGATCAGGGCGCCGGCCAGGGTACCCACCGCCACCGCGATCAGCTGCCCGCGCCCCTTGCCGACCTGGGCGCCGAGCAGCCCGCCGCCGGCGGCGCCGATGAGGGTTCCCCCCGTTTCCTTGGGACCCGGCGAGGTCGCGCAACCGGCCAGGGACAGGGTCAAAACGAGCATGAGAGCAAGTAGTTTTTTCATCATCCGACTCCTGACTGCCTGCTAAGGCCGCGCGTCCGCGGGCCATGACTCCAGGCCTTTTTCTCTAGTCTACCATCTCCCGGCGCGCCTCGGGCACCTTGCGCGCCTTAAGCGGCTTGACCAGGCAGACGGCGCCCTGAGCGAGCAGGTGTTGCGCCAGGGCGCCGTCGCGCAGCGCCTCGGGCAACTCGGCATCGGGCAAGGGCGCGTAGCCGCGCGCCGCGAAATAGTCCGGCGCGCCCTGCGCCAGCAGATAAAAGCGGCGCACCCCCTGCAACGCGGCGAAACGCTCGATGCGCACCAGCAGCAGCGAGGCGATGCCCCGCCCGCGAAAGGACGGCGCCACGGCCAGGGAACGCAGCAGACCGACCTCGCCGCGAACCTCCATCCCGACCACCCCGGCCAGCTGTCCCTCGGCGCGGCAGATGAGAAAGTCCTTGATCCGGTCGCCGTCGAGATCGGCGTGAAACAGGCCGCCTTGCGCAAGCAGCGCACTGATGGCCGGCAACAGCGGCGGTTGGGCAAAAATAAAAATCATGAGTGGACGCTCCTCAGTCGGACTTGGCGGATGGAGACCAAAAGCGTTGCTGAAACCAGTGGCAAAAGAGCAGCGCCAGCAAAATGCCCACCAGATTGAGCGCCACGTCGGTCAGCGAGCCGAAGCGGCCGGGCACCGAAAGCTGGTACCACTCGTCGAACAGCCCATAGCCCAAGGCGATCAGGCCGGCGAGCAGCAGGCGCGAGCGCGGGCCGACACCCCAGGCGGCCAGGGCGCCGAACCACAGAAAGGTCAGCAGACCGTAAAGGGGAATGTGCAGAAAATTCTGCAGGCTGGGCGGCACCCAGCCCAGGGCGCCCGCCTTGGGCGCCGCCAGATCGATGGAAATGGACGAGAGGCCGAAAATCACCAGCATCAGCGCCAGGGGCAGAAGCTGGGCGATGCGGCGCTGCCGCGGGGAAAACCGATGGCGGACCTGGGGCATGGCGGATCGTCCTCGCGCTAGCGCAAAACCTCGAAGAGTTGGCCGCGGTATTCGAAGACCGCGCCGCCTTCGGTGATTTCATCCAGCACCAGGCCTTCGGCGAGCACCTGCCCCTCGCGCAACAGGCGGCCGTTGATGCGCGCCAGGCGTTCCGCCGGGTTCGCCGTGAAGTAATGCAGGGAGAAGACAAATTCCGGCAGGCCGGCCCGCAGATCGCTCGGCAGTTCCTGGAGCAGCGGCAGGCCGGAAAAAACCTGGGCAACCTCGGCCGGTTGCGGCTGGGTCAGCGCCTGCACCCA
Organism: Geoalkalibacter sp.; assembly: GCF_030604225.1. Lineage (GTDB taxonomy): Bacteria > Desulfobacterota > Desulfuromonadia > Desulfuromonadales > Geoalkalibacteraceae > Geoalkalibacter. The sequence continues at coordinate 9,247 of NZ_JAUVWH010000045.1, read as the reverse complement.
GGCCTCGGGCACGGCGGCGGGCGCGGCGTCCTCGGCGAGGATGAAGGTGCTCACCGGCGGATCAAGGGATGGCGCGGGCGGCGGCGCGAGGATCGGCGGCGCGGGCGGCGCCGGGGGCGAGAGCGCCTGCGCGGGCGGCGAGGGCGCGGCCGGCGGAGCCGGAGCGGGCGCAATTGGGGAAGCTGCGGGGCTGGGCGCGACCTCCGGCACCGGCGCCGCGCTCGGCGTCACCACCGCCTGCGGGGCGAGGTCGGTCTGCCAGGGCTTGAGCCACCAGAGCAGCAGGCCCGCGTTGAGCAGCAGGGCGACGGCGATCAGGATCAGCGCCAGGGGCACCTTGCGCTTCGGCCGCGGCGGCGGCCCCAGGTGCTCGGTCTGCAGATCGGGAACCGCCCCGGTGGGGCGCTTCTTGTCGGACTTGCGCAGGGCGTCAAGAATAAGGGACATGGCGGCTCAGCTCCCCGTGCCGCTCAGGCGCGGCTCGACCTCGCCCAGGGAACTGCCCAGCTGGATCAGGGTCTTGCTGCCCACGATCCCGTCGGGCTGCAGGCCGCGGGACACCTGGAAGCGGCGCACGTCCTGCACCAGGGCGCGGTCGTATTCCAGGCTGGTGCGAGGTTCGGGTTCGCGCCCGTCAAGGCCGGCGAGGCGCGCGGCGAGCCAGAGCACGAAAGGATCGCGCATCCCGGGCCGCAGGTTGCCGGTGTACTCCGGCGGCACCCGCCACACCAGGGTGTACTCGCCGAGCCAGCGCGCCTCGATCTCCCGGCGCGAAACGCGCCGCTCCTCGCCGCCGACGAGCAGGGTCGCCTCCCCCGCCGCCAAACCGACCAGGGTCACGAAATAGGGCCGGTCCTGTCCGTCCAACAGCGTCAGCACGGCGGGGCGATCGAGCAGCTCCAGCGTGCGCAGACTGCCGCGATCACGCAGGCACTGCAAGCCCCGTTCGCCGATGAATTGGCAAAGATCGCTGTCGGCGGGGGGCAAATCCGTAAGTTCCCAACGCGCCAGCAACCCCTCGAAGGCCAGGCGCTCGCTTTGCGCGCGCGGCAAGTCCTCGGGCCAGGCAAGCCCGACGGTCGCCGCGGGCGCCTGAACGTCCGGGGCACTGTCCGGCGGCGCGACCTTCTGACGCACCACCTCGGGCAGCGCGGTCTGCACCCGTTCGGCGCCCGGCTCTCCGCTGAGCGTCCACACCAGCCCCGTCAGCACCAAACCACAAGCCAGGGCCGCCGCGCCCCCAAAAATCCAGGGGCGCGCCCGCCCGTCGCCGATGCGGGGACCAAAGACTTCGTGGGCCGCCTGCTTGAGCAGCCTGACCGACACGCGCCGCTGCTCCTTGGCGAACACCCCGAGCAAGGCGCGATCGCAGAGCAGATTGACCAGGCGCGGCACCCCGCCGCTCAAGCGAAAGAGCCGCCGCAGCACTCGCGGCGGAAACAGGTCGACGCTGGCCGCCGGTGCCAGGCCCGCCACCTGCAGGCGGTGGCGCACGTAGGCCTGCATGTCCGCGTAGGACAGGGGCGTGAGATGGTAGCGCGCCGTGATGCGCTGGGAGAGCTGGCGCAGTTCCTGGCGCGCCAGCATCTCGCGGAATTCGGGCTGGCCGAGAAGAATGATCTGCAGCAGCTTTTCGCGGTTGGTTTCAAGGTTGGTCAGCAGGCGCAGCTGCTCCAGGACCGCGGGCCCCAGATTCTGCGCCTCGTCGATGATCACCACGGTGCGCCGCGCGGCGGCGTGATTGGCGAGCAGGTAGGCGTTGATGCGATCGACGAACACCTTGACGCTCTGATTGCCCTCGGGATAGGCGATCTCCAGCTCGTCGCAGATGGTCGCCAGCAGTTCGCGGCTGGTGACCTTGGGATTGAGGACGAAGGCCACCTCGCAGTTGTCCGGCAACTGTTCGAGCAGACAGCGGCACACGGTGGTCTTGCCCGTGCCCACCTCGCCGGTGAGCAGCACGAAGCCGCCCTCGCTGCGAATCCCGTAGACCAGATGGGCCAGGGCCTCGCGATGGTGCTCGCTCATGAACAGGTAGCGGGGATCGGGCGCGATGGAAAAGGGCGCTTCCTGCAATCCGAAATAATCGAGGTACATGGCGCTCGCTAAAAAATGACGTTGTCTTCGAAGGTTGGCCGCTATGTTAGGGGAGCCAAAGGCGCAAAGTCAAGCACACCGGACTGGGAGGATGTCCCCGTCGACCTCTGCCAAATCATTGGCACACCAGGAACCGTTATTTGACGTAAAAACGAACAGTGTTTTGACAAAATATGCGGCCCGCGAAACCTGAATCCTATCCCCGCAAAAAAACACGCCGTTGCTTTGTGCTCAATAATCATGCAGATACGAAAGCTAAAATAAAAAATAATTAATTTTGGCAGTTTTCTTGCTGTGTCTTTGCGTTTGTATACAGCGATTTGGCAAAACCACCAAGAAAGATTGCACAAGGAGCAGGCACCAAGGTGCGCGCCTGCCCTGACTCCGCCCCCCCCAACGACCCAAGGAGAGATTGGTGGCCCAGAAAATCATCCTCGATCCCGTCACCCGCATCGAAGGTCACCTGCGCATCGACACCCGCGTGGACAACGGCCAGGTGATCGAAGCCTGGAGCAAGGGCGAGATGTTTCGCGGCTTCGAAGCCCTGCTCAAGGGGCGCGACCCCCTCGATGCCCCGGTCATCACCCAGCGCATCTGCGGGGTGTGCCCGGTCAGTCATGCCATCGCCTCCTGCAAGGCCATCGAGGCGGCCAACGACCTCAGGGTGCCGGCCAACGGTCACCTGCTGCGCACCCTGGTGCTGGCCGCCAACTACCTGCAGAGCCACATTCTGCACTTCTATCACCTCTCGGCCCTGGATTTCGTCCAGGTCGAGGCGCTGCTGGACTACGCGGGCCGCGATCCCGTGCTGCTCGATCTGCGCCATTGGGCGCAAGGGGAGCTCAACAGCAATCGCGTCCTTCCCGTCGCCCCGTTCCTGCCCAAGCTTCCCGGGGATTACCCCGGCAACCGGGAATGGAACCTCGGCGCCCTCGGCCATTACGTCGAGGCCCTGGACATTCGCCAGGAAGCGCACCGCATGGCGGCGCTTCTGGGGGGCAAGATTCCGCACACCGCGACCCTGGTGCCCGGCGGCCTGACCCTGCTCCCCGAGGCGGCGCTGCTCGAGGATTTCCGCACGCGCCTGCGCCGCGTCAAGCGCTTCATCGAGAACTGCTACATCCCCGACCTGCTGCTCGCGGCGCGCCTGTTCCCCGCCTATGCCGAAACGGGGCGCGGCGTGGAACGCTACCTGTCCTATGGCGCCTTCGACGAGGCCGGGGGCAGCTGGATGCCCGCCGGCACGGTGCGTCACGAAGGCTACGCCCCCCTGGATCTGTCCCTCATCCGCGAGGAAACCCACGCCAGCTTTTATCGCGGCAATCTCCAGGAATCGCCGCAGGCCGCCGCCGCGCCGGTGCCCCAGCCGGACAAGCCGGGGGCCTATTCCTGGCTCAAGGCGCCGCGCTACGACGGCCTGAGTTACGAGGTCGGCCCCCTGGCACGCCTGAAGGTCGCGGCGGCCGCGGGACATCGCCCCATCGCCCAGGCCCTGGCGGCCTTTCTCCGCGAGGCCGGCCTGCCCGAGCACAAGCTGGCGAGCACCCTGGGTCGGCACGCGGCCCGCGCCCTGGAGGCGCTGCTCATCGCCGAGCGCATGGAGCGCTGGCTGGACCAGGTCGATCCGGCGGCCCCGGCCATCGCCCCCCATAACAACCGCATGACCGGGACCGGAGTGGGGCTGGTCGAGGCTCCCCGTGGCGCCCTCGGCCATTGGATCACCCTGGCCGCGGGACGCATCGGCAGCTATCAGTGCGTGGTGCCCAGCACCTGGAACTTTTCGCCGCGCGGCCAGGGCCAGGATCCGGGGCCCGTCGAGGCGGCGCTCCAGGGAACGCCGGTCAATCCCGACTTCCAGGGCCTGGAGGTGGCGCGCGTGGTCCGTTCCTTTGATCCCTGCATCGCCTGTGCTGTTCACTAGCAACCCGCTCCGGCAAGGATGACCCCGATGAAACTCACCCGCCGTACCTTTCTCAAGGATGCCGGCCTGCTGCTCGCCTCCCTGGGCCTGGAACCCAGCCTGCTGCCGCGCATGGCCGACGCCCTGGAAGAGATGGCCAGCGGCCGCGCGCCCATTTTGTGGCTGCAAGGGCTCTCCTGCTCCGGCTGCTCCGTCAGCCTGCTCAATTCCGAGAGCCCGGGGCCCGCGGATCTCATCACCCGCTACCTGTCGCTCTACTTCCACCAGACCCTTTCGGCGGCCACCGGCGCCGCCGCCAAGGACGCGGTGGAGACCGCCATCGCCAAGGGCGGCTACATCCTGGTGGTGGAAGGGGCGGTGCCCCTCGGCGTCAAGGAGGCCTGCAAGTTCGCCGATGAAAATTTCAGCGAGCAATTGCTGCGCGCCGCGCGTTCGGCCCAGGCGGTGGTGTGCACCGGGACTTGCGCGGCCTTCGGCGGGATTCCCGCCGCGCCGCCCAATCTGACCGGCGCCGCCGGGGTCGGCGCCGCGCTGAAACAGGCGGGCCTCGCGCGGCCCCTGATCAACCTGCCCGGCTGCCCCACCCATCCCGCCTGGCTGGTCGGCACCCTGTTGCAGGTGCTCAAAAGCGGCCTGCCCGAACTCGACGAACTCCAGCGCCCCACGCGCTTTTTCGGACAGCTGCTCCATGAGCAGTGCCCGCTGTTCGCCCAGTATCAGAAAAAACACTTCGCCCAGGCCCTGGGCGAGGACGGCTGCCTGTTCAAGCTGGGTTGCCAGGGCGTGGTGACGCAGGCGGATTGCTCCTTGCGCGGCTGGAACGGCGGAGTCAACTGGTGCATTCGCGGACGCAGCATCTGCATCGGCTGCGCGCGCCCCGAGTTTGCCCTGGATCCCCAGTTCGCCTTCTTCCGCCTCAACGAAAACGACCTTCTTTGACGCGAAACCGATTTCGGGAGCCTGAACGATGCGCATGAATATCCAATGGAAGATCGGCGGCCTGCTGGCCTTGGTCTTGCTGGCGGCCTTCGGCGCCAGCCTGATCCTCGCCACCACCCAGATGCAGAGTCTGCTGCGCGACATCTCCAATCAGGCCCTGGCGGCCCTGGACAAGGCCGGCCACGACCGCGCCCGCAACGTCTTCGACAGCTTCGAGACCGGCGCGGCCGGCTCCCTGGAGCGGGGGGAGATGGATATCTTCCGCGAACTGCTCCAAGACCTGGGCAAGATCGCGGGGGTCGAGGAAATCGGCCTGACCGATCCCCAGGGCCGGATCGTTTACTCCAATCGCGGCGAACGGTTAAGCCAGCAGCTCAATGAGGAGGATTTTCGCGCCAGCGTCGCCGCCGGCCATGAGCTATGGCAAAAAGAACAAGACGATGCCCTGTTTCTGGCGCGCGGCCATTACCTGAGCGCCGACTGCCTGCGCTGCCACGTCCATGCCAAGCTCAACGACCTCTCGGGCGTGCTCTATTTGCGCTACAGCATGAAGGATGTCCAGGAGGCCGCCGGGCTCATGGCGGCAACCGCCGACCAGGCCCGCAAGAGCAGCATGCAAACCGGTCTCGCCACCGGCGCGGGCGGCTTGCTGGCGGCGCTGGTCTGCATTTACCTGCTGCTGGGCCGTCTGGTGCGCACCCCGGTGCTGCGCCTGCGCGCCATGATGCGGGATCTGGCCGCGGGCCGTCTGGTCCATCGCCTGGACATGACCCAGCAGGACGAGATCGGCGATACGGCGCGGGCCATGGATGAGCTGGCGGAGAGCTTGCAAAACGAGGTGGTCCAGACCCTGTCCCGGCTGGCCGAGGGGGATCTCTCTTGCGCGGTACGCCCGCGCGGCCCCGACGACCTGGTGCGCGGCGCCCTGCAAAAACTCTCCGGCGACCTTCAGGGGATCATCGCGCAAATCCATCAAACCGCCGACCAGATCGCCACCGGGGCCAACCAGGTCGCCGCATCGAGCCAGAGCCTCTCCAAGGGCGCCACCGACCAGGCGGCGTCGCTCCAGGAAATTTCCGCCTCCATGCAGGAAATCGGCAACCAGACCCGTCAGGGGGCGGACCATGCCGCGGGGGCCAGTGGCTTGATTCGCGGGGTGCAGGATGCCGCGGGGCAGGGACAAAGGCGCATGGGCGAGATGACCCAGGCCATGGCCAACATCAATCAGGCCGGGCACAACATCGAGAGAATCATCAAGACCATCGATGAAATCGCCTTTCAGACCAACCTGCTGGCCCTCAACGCCGCCGTGGAAGCGGCACGCGCCGGTCAGCACGGCCGCGGCTTCGCGGTGGTCGCGGAAGAAGTCCGCACCCTGGCCGGCCGCTGCGCCAAGGCCGCCCAAGAAACCTCGCATCTCATCGCCGACGCGGTGGGCAAGGCCGAAGCGGGCGCTGACATCGCCCGCGAGACCCAGGAATCCTTCGTCGCCATTGTCGGCGGCATCGAAAGCGTCACCCATCTGGTTGCCGAAATCGCGTCCGCAACCGGCGAGCAGGCCGAGGGCATCGGTCAGGTCAATCTCGGTCTGGGCCAGATCGACCAAGTGACGCAAGGCAACACGGCCAACGCCGAGCAAAGCGCGGCCGCCGCGGAACAGCTCGCCGGGCAATCCCGCCAGCTGCGCGAACTCATGGGGAGGTTCAAGCTCCCATCCACCCGGCTGCTCGGCTAAAATCAGCGCCCGCCCTACCCCAGGGGCACCACCAGCACCGGCCGCTTGGCGCGATGCAGGACTTTTTCCGCGACGCTGCCGAGAAAGGTGTAGTGCAGCCGTCCCTTGCCGTGGCTGCCCAGCACGATAAGATCGGCGTCGAGCTCGTCGGCCTCGCTGAGAATGCGGGCCACGGGGTTGCCGTGGCGCACGCGGATCTCGCCGATGCGCGGCCGCTCCTCGGGGTGATCGCCGAGTTCCTCGTGGGCAAAGCGCTCGACGCGCTGCCTGATTTCATCCAGCACCTCGGCCTTGTGGTCCAGTTCCATGTCCGCCAAGCGCTCCTCGCCCATCACCGTCGCCACGTAATTGAGCACCGCCGGCTCCACGTCGGGCAGCACATGCAGAACGCAGAGTTGCGCGTCGAACCGGCGAGCCAGGGCCGCCGCGTGACGAAAGGCATGGGCGGCGTTGCGGGAGAGATCCGTGGCATAGAGAATCAGGCGGTAGGCAGGCAGCATGAGGAGTCTCCTCGCTCTCAGGTGGCCGCGGCCGGGCGCTTGGCGGCGCGCAGTTTCTGCAGGGCGAAAATGGCCGCGTAAAGCGCCACGCCCACCAGGTAACTCAGGTAGTGGTTGTCGATGCCGACATAGTGGGCGAAAAATCCCGGCCGGAACATGATCAGGGCCACGCCGAGCAGCAAGACAATCTCATACCAGCGCGTGCGGATGAGAAACCAGCCCTGGGTTGCCGAAACAAAGGCGAAGGCGCCGATGCAGGTCATGGCGAAGATGTAGACAGGCAGGAAATACCCCTCGACGCCCACCAGCAGCATGTCGGTGTTGAAAATGAACATGAAGGGCAGCACCGCCGTGCGGATGTCGTACATGAAGGCCTGCAGGCCCGTGGGAATGGGATCGGACCGGGCGATGGCGCTCGCCGCGTAGGCCGCCAGGCCCACCGGCGGCGTGTCGTCGGCGAGAATCCCGAAATAGAACACGAACAGGTGCGCGGCGATGAGCGGCACCGCGAAGCCCTGCCAACCGGCGATGGTCACCAGCGCCGGGGCGGTCAGCGACGCCATGACGATGTAGTTGGCGGTGGTGGGCAGGCCCATGCCGAGGATCAGGCTGGCCAGGGCGGTGATGAGCAGCATGAGGAACAGGTTGCCGCGGCTCAGGGTGTCGATGATGTTGGTGATCAGCCCGCCCAGCCCCAGGGTCACCACGCCGACGATGATGCCCGCGGCGGCCGTCGCCACCGCCACCGCCACCATGTTGCGCCCGCCCGAAATCAGGCCGTTGAGGATGTCCAGGGCGCCCTGCCTGAGTCCGTGCAGCGCGTTGCCGCCGAAGAGCAGGGCGCGCACCGCATGCTGCACCAGCATGATGGCGGCCAGCACCAGAATGGCGCGATAGGCGGCCAGATCGGGCGAATGCCGGGGAATGATGAGTTCGTAGAGCAACACCAGGATCGGCACCAGGAAATGAAAGCCGCCGCGCAGGATGGCGAAGAATTGCGGCATCTCCGCCTTGGTCAGCCCGCGCATGCCAAGCTTGGACGCCTCCAGGTGGGTGAGGAAAAACAGGGCGAAATAGCTGGCGAAAGCCGGGATGGCCGCCGCCTTGACCACTTCGAGGTAGGAAACATTGACGTATTCGGCGATGATGAAGGCCGCCGCGCCCATGATGGGCGGCATGAGCTGACCGTTGGTGGACACCGCCACCTCGATGGCCGCCGCCTTCTTGGCCGGATAGCCGACCTTTTTCATCAGCGGGATGGTGAAGGTGCCGGTGGTCACCACGTTGGCGATGGAGGAGCCCGACACCATGCCCGTCAGGCCGCTCGCCAGCACCGCCGCCTTGGCCGGACCGCCCTTGTAGCGCCCCAGCAGGCTCATGGCCAGATCGATGAAGAATTTGCCGGCGCCGGCCTTGTCGAGCAACGCGCCGAAGAGCACGAAGAGAAAGACGATGCGCGCCGACACCCCCAGGGGGATGCCGTAGATGCCCTCGGTGGTCAGGGAGATCTGGCTCACGTAGCGCGCCAGGCTCACCCCCTTGAAGGCGAGAAAATCCGGCATGTAGGGACCGAAGAAGGCGTAGCCGGTAAAGGCCGCGGCGATCACCGGCAAGGCCGGGCCGATGACGCGGCGCGCCGCTTCGAGCAGCACCAGCACCAGGAAGATCCCCACCACCAGGTCCAATTGGCTGGGCCGCCCCACCCGCCCGGCAATCCCCGCGTAATCCAGCACGATGTAGAGCGCCGCCAGGGCGGCGAGCAGGGCCAGCAGCATGTCGGGAAGGGGGATTTTATGCGTCTCGCCGAGCCAGCGCAGCCCGGGCAGGCGCACGTCGCGGCGCAGGGTCGGATAGGAGAGAAAGACGATGAGCAGGGCAAAGGCCAGATGGATGGCGCGGATGTAGGTGGTATCGAGGAGCAGCCAGCTGGCCAGGGACAGCTGGAACAGCGACCAGGTCAGGGCAATGGCCGGCACCAGCCACAGCTGCCAGCCCTGGGGGCGGCGCAAGCCGAGTTCTTCCTCCTCCTTGAGGCGCTGGGCGGTATCCTGCCCC
>NZ_JAUVWH010000098.1 GCF_030604225.1 Geoalkalibacter sp. | reverse complement strand
TCGCACACCACCGTCACCGCCAGGGGCGCGAGCAGCCAGGCGAGGCTGAAGGGGCGGCCCAGCCAGCTCCAGGTCAGCAGCAGGGACACCAGCAGGGCGCCGCCATAGACCAAGGGAAACACCAGATCGGCTTCGAGAAAGCGCAGCTCAGCAAGTTGCCCCTCGGCGCCGAGCCAGGCCCAGTAGGCCTCGGCTTCGCCCCGGTCGTAACCGCCCAGGCGAAAATTGAGAGGCAGGGATTCGGGCGCGCTGGTTTGGGGGAACTGGTCGCGCCCCGAGAGGTGCAGCATCAGGGCGCCGCCGCCGAAGAACAGCACCACCGGCAGGGCCAGGGTCAGCAGAAGTTTCAGCAGGGCAAAGGCCAAGGCCGGCTCCTGTGCGGGGCGTTCCGTTGCGCATGGCGGCGGGGTTCAGCCATTGCGCTCCTCCTCGATAAGCCGCACCGCCAGGGCGCCGGCCAGGCGCGCCAGGTCGCGCAGGTTGTCGAGAAGCACCGACTTGGGCACCTGCAAGCCGGCGAGGAGCTGCTCCCACTGGGCGCCGTCCAGGTCCTGGCCGCTTTGCAGCTGCCGGCGCAGCAGCAGCAGGGTGGGAATCAGGCTCTGCTGCACCGACGAGAGCCGTGCGGCGACGGCGCCCTGGGCATCGAGCTGCGTGAGGCGGGCGACGATCCGTTCCCAGGGCAGGGTCCGCGCCAGACGCAGCACCAGCTCGCCAAGCTGCTCGCGGGGCGGGAGCTGCTCGGCGAGGGTGGATTTGAGAAATTGCCGCAGCTGTTCGCGCAGCACCGGCTTGGCCAGGGTTTTCGTCGCCTGGAGCAGTCCGGCGCCGTCAAGCGCGCCGTCGGTCTGCTCGAAAATGGCGAGGATGCGCTCGCGGTCGCGCCATTTCTTGCCCTGGAGTTCCGCGTCGGAGAGCCCGGCGAAGAGCGCCGCGCCCAGGGATGCCTCCGGCAGCGGCCGCCAGGCCAGCCACACGCCGTTGTCCACCACGCGGTCGGCCATGCGCCGGCACAGGGAATCGGCGGGAAAAAACGCCTCGTCCCGCGCTGCCTGGGCGGCGAGAATCTCCCAGCCGGCCTTGAGCAGCGGCGGAAAAACCACCGGCTGAGGCGCCGGCGGCTGATCGGGATGCTCGATCTGGCGCAGGCGCAGGTGCAGGGCGGCGACGTCGGGATAATCCGCCCCGAGCATGGCGCCGAGATTGCCGAGGACGATGTGCAGGAGGTTCAGCCGTGGCTCGGCATCGAGGAGCAGCAGATGGGCGGCGAGCAGCCCCAGCAGGGGATTGCCGAACTTGTCGCCGAGGAGCGCGTTCATCACTTCGCGCTCGACGATGTTGCGGCCCTGAAGCAGGGACTGGCGGGCGATTTCCGTGAGGCGAAAATAGCGCTCGCTCGGGTAGCCGGCATAGCCCAGGGGCGCCATCTGCACGGAACAGTCGGCCAGATTGGGGCGCAGGGGCAAGGCGCCCTCCCCGCCCGGCTCGACCATGACGAACACCAGGGTGGTCCAGTTCGGCGGCAGGGGCAGGGGCCGCGCCACGGCGGGCCGGCCGGGCGGCGCCCAGTGCAACACATAGCCGCCGGGGTCGAGTTCGGCGTGAAGCACCGCGTAGCCCTTCTCCGGCACGCGCCGCGCGGCCTGGTCGAAATCGATCAACGGCTGGTTGCCCGGACCGCACAGGCGAAAGCCGTCGAAGGAGCGCGCATAATCGGGCAGGCTCGTCGGGGTCTGGCGAAAGGGCCGGTCGCTCGGGTCGCGCAGACTGAGCAACAGGCGCGCCCCATTGCCCAGGACGAGGGGCGCGTCCTGGAGGGCGCGGGCCACCGCCTCCTGGTGATATTCATGACTGGTGCTGGTGTCGTTGAGGGGCACGGGCGAGGCGAAGCGCACCGGACCGAGGCGCACCGGCGCGGGCGTCACCCCTTCCTCCACGGCAAAGAGCTGCTCCTGAGCGACGCCGCCGACGCTGGCCCGCGCCTTGTAGAGGCCGGGCGCCAGTTCGGCCTCAAGGCTGCCGAAGCCCTGGGCCACCACCTGAAAGCCGCCATCGAGAATTTCCAGGGAGGCGGCGCGGTCGGCCACCTCGACGTTGACCCGTGTCTTAGAGTCGGACATCTTCACCTCCCGCCTGAAACAGCTGCCGGCGCTCCTCGCCGCCGCTCAGCAGCCGCGCCTGATAGAGCCCCGCAGGCAGGGGCAGGCTGAGTGCGCCGTCGGCCAAGGCCAGGGTCTCCTGGCGCTGGTCGGCCCAGCGGACCTCCACCTCGGTGCCGCCCGGAGGGGGCAGGCTGAGGCGCGCGCAGAGCTGATTGCGCCCGTCGAGGATCTCCAGGATCGCGCCGGGCGCCCAGCTGCTCAGGCGCAGAATCTGGTTCAGGTGTTGCGGCGGGCGGCGGAAAAACACGATGTCGCCCGTGGGCGGGATGTAGATTTCCGGGGGATCGGCGGGAATCGCGCCGCAGGCGGCGGGCCAGGCGTTTTCGATGTAGTTTTTCAGCATCTGCCCGGTGATGTTGCCCTCGGAGTCGGGCGGCGCGTGACGCAGGGCATCGAGCAGCACATGGGTGAGCAGGCTGTGCACCGCGTTGCCCAGTTCGGCTATCGGCCGCTCCTGGGCCTTGCCGCCCTTGGGCGCGGCATAGACGCAGAACAGCTTGACGTTGCGCGCCGCGCCGGGGTTGACGATCACCGGCAGAGGCGGATTGAGCATCAGCTTGGTCGCCTCGGCGTCGCGGCAACAGTCCATGACCAGCACGATCTCGCCGAACACCGCCGCCTCCTTGGCCCAAAGGGCGTAGAGGGTGCCGGCGATGTTCCAGTTGAACAAGCGGCTGGCGTTGGCGGCGTAGATCGCGGCCTGGGGCATCTGGTTGCGGATCTCGCAGAAGCCGTGCCCGGAAAAATACAAATAGAGGCGACTGTCGCCGTGAAACTGCAGGGCGCCGCCGCCGTTGGTGATGAGGTGCTGGAAAGCCACCTGGAAATCGGTGAACTGGGGCGGCGCCTGCTCGGGCGCCACGGGCGGCAGGGGCTCGGGAGAAACGATGACGCTGATGTTCGCCGGATCCACATCCCCGCCCTCGGGATCGACGAGCCACTGGCGGAAGCGCTCGACGTCGCGCGGCGGCCCCTGCAAGGGGGGAAACCCAGGATTGGGGTAGTGGCTGATACCCACCAGGATGGCGAAATCCTTGCGCGCCATGGCTCAGAACCCCTGTTTCAGCAGCCACTGCAAACTCCGCAGGGTTGAGTGGTCATTGTCGAAGTCGCCATGCTTGGCCGACAAGCTTTGGCTGCCCTCGCCCTGGGTGTCGGGCGACCACACCAGGCTCTCGGGAAAATCGCCGTAGAAGGCGCGCGCCCGGGCGATAGCGGGAAACTCGGCCGGGGTGAAGATCTGGTTTTCGCGCAGATAGCGCTCCATGCCCACCAGGGGTTCATCCACGCTGGGTTCGAGCAGGCCCGAGACGAAATACAGCAGGGAGCGCGGATAGATGATGGGCACCAGGTTATCGGCGATCTCCCAGTCGTCGTTCATGGCAAAGGAGCGGAAATTGGCGATGCGCGGCCCATGGTTGGCCAGGGTCGCGGCGAAGCGCTCGTAGGTCAGGGCCGGGGCGAGAAACACCACTTCGAAGCGGCTGCCGGGCAGCATCTGCGCGGCGGCCTCGATGAATTGGCAGATGTAGATGGCGCCGGTGCTGTGGCCGATGAGGGTGATGCGCGGCAGGCTCGCGCCGCGATCCAGGTGCTTGCGCAGCTCGGCGAGCAGCGCCGTGCCGCCGTGATTTTCGCCGGGCAGGAAGGCGTCGGCAGTATCCTTTTTCATCTGGTTCCAGATGAAGGTGCCGAGCTTGTCGAGGTAGAGGGCGCGCAGCACCTCCTCGACGGTGGTCACGTAGAGGCCGTGGCCGCGCCCCGCCGCCATGCGCCGCACCACCGCGACGACGATGCCGGCCACCATGCGCGCGCTCTTGAACCAGCCGATGAGGGAAAAACCCTTGGTGGTCACCGGACTGCGCTCGAAGAGCTGATCCGCCGCGTCGGGGCTGATGAGCGAGGTCGTCGCCACGGTGCTGCCGCCCACTCCCTTGGTGGTGGGTTGGGGCACCCCGCCGTCGCGCAGACCGTTGAACACTTCCTGCACGGCGTCCTGAAAGGTGAAATCGCCCTCGATGCTCATCTGGATTTCCGCTTCGAGGCTCGCCTGATCGAGCAGCGTGCCCTTAAGCGTCGCCTGGATGGCCGCGTCATCGGTGCCCGGCCGGTTTTCCAGGGCTTCGGGCGGAGTCGCGCGCTCGCCGCGGAACCAGGCATCGAAGTCCTGGCGCAGTTGGATTTCGTTGACCGCCGCCCCGGCCGCGCCCTTAAAGCCCACCCCGGCGGGCAGCTTCTTCAACGCCCACTCGGCCACCTTCTTGACGAACTCGCGAAACAGATTCTCCTGGCTGATGTCGCGCAGATTGTTGCCCACCGCCTCAAGCAGACCCGACTCCCACACGAAGAACAGCGGATAGGCGCCGGCATCCTGATACACCGGAGTGAGGCGCTGGGCGATGGCGCGCCCGGCCTTTTCGCTGACCAGCCCGCCGTGAAAATGCACCGCCAGCCCGGCGGGCGGCTGCTGGCTCAAAGCCTCCACGACCAGGCGCCGGACATCCTCGCGGCTGGTGCTCGATTTGGGACTGAGCTGACCGTTGGCCAGATGGATGATGTGCTCGTTCGCCATGTCGCCTCCTCCCCGGCTCGGCCGGACCAAGCCGCCACTTTCTCATTAACAAGACACCCCGTGCGCTTACTATGCCGCAGGTTCGGCGCTTGTCAAATGGGCGGAGTAAAAGGAAATTACCAGCCGCCAAAAGCCAATCGGGGTAACGAGGGCTGGGCACGGGACAGAAAAGAGCCTTGGATGCACAAGGACGAGCGCAAGCCTCTGGCCGACGATCCGGACTTACCGGTTGCGGCAACTTGCCGGTTGCGGAATTGACACAAGGTGGCCGGTGGCGTACAGTTTCTTACGTTTGTCTTACTTTGACGGAGGACGGCATGCGAGCCACAACCAGACTTTCCAGCAAAGGACAGGTGATCATCCCTCGGCAAGTGCGGGCCGCGCATCATTGGGAAATCGGCCAGGAATTGGAAGTGATCGATACGGGCGACGGCGTGCTTCTGAAGCCGAAAAAACCCTTTCCCGAAACCACCCTAGCCGAGGTGGTCGGTTCCCTGGGGTATCGCGGCAAGGCCAGGACGATGGAAGACATGGAGGAAGCCATCCGGAGAGGCGCCAGGGAGTCGGGACATGATCGCCGTTGACACCAACATCGTCGTGAGATTGCTGACGGGCGACGACCCGTCCCAGTTTGAAAAGGCCCAAGAGGTCTTCACCGCGGCAGAGATTTTCATTCCCGAAACCGTGATTCTCGAGGCTGAATGGGTCTTGCGCTACGCCTATGACCTGGCTCCGGCAACCATTCACGACGGCTTGCTGCGACTCTGCGGGCTGCCTAATGTTGTCCTGCGCGATGCACGCGCCATCTCCCAGGCGTTCGAGGGCTATCGCGCCGGGATGGATTTCGCCGACGCCCTGCACCTTGCGACCTGCGGTCACTGCACGACGCTTTTCACCTTCGACAAAAAGTTCGCGCGTTCCCCTGTCGACTCCTTCCGCTGCAAGGTCCGACAACCCTGAATACTCCGCAGCCTAACCCCATCAGAAACGCCGGCAAAATCAAAACCATCACCCTTTGCACCTACCTGATTCATGTCTAAGCATCGCTTGCCGACGAGATCATCCGGGACGCGGTGCAATCGCAGTGGCCGCTCTTTACTCAGAAAGTCACGCAGCTTCTCGAAAAATCCAGCTGAACCCCTCACTTCTGCAAACTCTTGGTCACGTCGATGAGCAGGCTCGCGGTCAGGCGTGAGCGCTCGACCATGCCGACGAAGCGCTGCGCCTCATCCACGGCCGGCAGACGCTCCACGCCGAGGGCTTCCATGCGCTGCAGGGCCTGGAATTTATCCGTTCCGGTGGACACGGCATCGGCCGCCGCGACAAAGCCGGGCAGCCGCGTCAGCACCTTGGTGTCGGTCTGGTTGAGCCAGCGCGCCAGATCGTCGGCACGGTACGGGGCGTTGGGGTTCCGCAGTAGTTCGCCGAGGGCGCGGGCGTCGACGATCCCAAAGAAGCGTCCGTCGGAATGTTCGATGATCAGGTATTTGAAAAAGGGCTGGCGGGTGAGCGCGGCGAAATATTCCTCGATGGCCGGGCCCCAGTAGCCGCCGTGACCGAGACGAAACAAAAGCCCCTCGGTCCGGCGCTCGATCAGCTGCGGGATCTTGCTCACCGCCTCCTTGGGGTCGAGGCGCACCGGCTCGGCGGGCACGCCGGTCAGGGGCGTCACCTGGGGATCGATGAGCTGTTCCGAGGCCTTGACGAAGGCGGCCTCGATCTTCACCCCGCCCTCCCCTATTTCCACCTTTTGCAGCTTGCCGGTGACCAGCAGAAACAGCACCACCGGCACCACCGCCACCACGATATCCGCCGGTTTGACCTCAAAGCGCGTGCTTCTGGCGCGCAGCAGCACCAGGGCGGCGAGGATCGCGAGAAAACTGCCGACGGAAAGAATGATGGTGGTATCCATGGCGGGGTCTCCTTGGTTTGACAACTTTTCAAAAGAGTATCATCTTCCATCGTCAACCGGCCCCTCCTCCCTCATCATTTATGGCCGCCTGCGCCCATCAATTCTGGGTTAGGTGATTGTTCGTTTTTCATTACGCGATTGAAGGCCCGCCCCTCTTTACTATGCTTCCGAGGTAGGTCGTCGCCCGAACTCCCTGCGTCCCGGAGGACAACATGAAAAAGCTTCAAGGTCGAGGCGTTGGGTTCGTACAAGATTTTCATGACCGCCGCCGATTCCCATGAGAACAACTACGGGGTCGGCATCACCAGCATCGTGGTGCGCTAGGAAATTATTCCAAGGGAGGACAAGATGAAGACGAGATTCATGGCCATCCTGATGATGACCCTGGCGTTGTTGATCGGCGCCGGCGCGGCAATGGCCGACGACAAACAGCCGCTGCTGCTGATTCTCACCAGCGGCGACACCCAGACCCAGGGCATGGCCCTGGTGCTGAGCAATGAGGCCCAGCGCCAGGGGGCCGAGGTGCGGGTGCTGCTGTGCAGCGAAGCGGGCAAGCTGGCGCTCAGGGAGCACGAGGCGCCGACCCTCAAGCCGCGCGACATCTCGCCCAAGCAGATGCTGGAAACCCTGATGCAGGGAGGCGCCAAGGTCGACGTATGCGCCTTGTTCCTACCCAATCTGGGCAAGACGCAGGAGGATCTGCTGCTGGGCGTGAGCGCCGCCAAGCCACCGATCATCACCGAGCTGCTGCTCGACAAGAAGGTGCGGCTGCTGAACTTTTAATTCGGGTTTTACAGGGATGCACAGGATAGACAGGATAAGTCAGGCCAAAAATTAATTCTTTTTATCCTGTCCATCCTGTTTATCCCTGTTCATTTTTCCCTTTCACCTCCTGGCATTTTCCAAAACCCCTGATAGTTTATTTATTAAAATCGGACGCCCAGCCGCGACCCTGTCTCTGGAGGAGTGCCCTCATGCCGACCATCAACGAAGTCTGGGAGCAGGCCCTGCTCATCAATGCCAACCTGGCCACCCTGCACAACGACCAGATCGACCTGAAAAACTGCTGCGCCCTCACCAACCAGCGACTCGCCGCCCTCGATGCCGGCAACCAGGAAACCAACGACTGGCTGGAAGACATCCGCAAGGTGCTGGGCGAGGGCTTCGCCGCCATGGCTTCAGGCATCAGCGGGGTGCACGTCCGCCAGGATCTCGCCAACCGCCTGCTGCTGCACCTGAGCGAGCAGCAGCGTACGGTCATCTGCCTGCTGGAAAAGATCGCCGACAACACCTGCGCCCTGGTCAATCAGTCTCATCGGCAGACGGCCCTGCAAACAACCCTCAACACGGGGATGCAGGCCGTCGCGCACATGTACGCCAGCACCAATCCCGACGCCGCCTTGCAGCATCAGCGCGCCCAGGAACAGCAGCACAAACTGGAGAAATGCTGTCCACCCAGACCGCTTGAGGATCCTTGCCGGCCGGCGCCCTGCCCGCAGCCGCCCGCCATCGACCTGCCCGCGCCCAAGGAATTCGAGGGCTATAGAGCCGAACCGCCCAAGGTGAAGCGCCGTCCGCGCCAGGAATCCCTGAAATAATGCGCCTGCCCTTCCCTGTTCACGCGGAGGCTTGTTGAGACCATGACTGTGCGCATTCGGGAAGCAGATTATGTCACCGCCGACGGCACCACCTATCCGGTGCGCGCCGACCTGGTACGCGGCCATCTGATGGTCATCGCCTCGGGCGGTACCATGGATCTCGAGCCCTCCTTCGGCGACACTCCCGACCCCGCCGATCCGGCGTATTCCATCGTCCAATACGATCCGGAACCGCAGGATCTCGCCACCAACGTGGGGAAGGTACGCCAGCGCCTCAAGGATCTGGTCGATGAAGGCGACAACAACCGCATTGTCGGCGTCGACGGCCATACCATCTGGTCCGACGGCACCACGGTGGAAACGACGCCGGCCTATGCCCTGGGCGACACCCTCTTCTACGACACCTCGAATTCCAATGGCGCCGGGCGCTGGATCATCGGCATCAACGGCAACCAGGAGTGCACCAATCCTACCGTCATCCTGTTTCACGAACTGGCCCATTCGTTTCGCAATCACGGCCTCGGCACCGTGGCCGACGAGGAGAGGGAGGCCATCGAGGACGAAAACTGGCTGCGCGAGGCCCTGGGCCTGGTGCCGCGCGATCCCGAGCGACGCGACGGCGGCGCGGGCTGTCCCGACGACGGCTGCTGCATCGTCGCCACCGTCGCCTGCGGCTCGCCCTATGCGCCCAGCGTCAACCGCCTGCGCCGTCTGCGCGACGACGTGCTGCGCCGCTCACCCTTGGGCGCGCGCTTTTTCGATGAATTGTTCCGCGAGTACTATGCCTTCAGCGTGGAGATCGCCCGGATTCTGGTGCGCGACGCACAAGCGCGCGCCCAGGTCGAACAGTGGCTGGTGCGACCCTTGGTGGGCATTCTGGAGGTGATGCAGGGCTATCGCCTGGCACCGGACGATGTGAAAGGCTTGGGAGGGAACCTTTTGGCGCTGCTGCGCGAGAGCCC
This sequence comes from Geoalkalibacter sp., assembly GCF_030604225.1. Taxonomy (GTDB): domain Bacteria; phylum Desulfobacterota; class Desulfuromonadia; order Desulfuromonadales; family Geoalkalibacteraceae; genus Geoalkalibacter. The sequence goes on along the minus strand of NZ_JAUVWH010000098.1, from coordinate 3,190 downwards.
GGCGGCCACGCCGGACCAGGCCCACGCGGCCTGCCGCCTGCTGGAAGCGCTGGCCGCGGGTGCCACGACGGACGAAGTCGCGCATGACAACGAGGCAACCCGGCGCATCCGCACCCTGCTGGCTTCCTGGCTGCCGCGCTCGCCCCAGGTGGACTGGGGTATTCTCGGCCCCTTGCGCATCCACGGCGCGGCCTCTGCACGTTTTGCCGACAGTACGGATGCCGAGGCGGCGGGTCGCTGGCTGGCCGCACGCATCGACGCCTGGCTGCGAAGCCTGCCCCTGCGCGCCCTGGGAGAGCTCTCGCCGGAGCTCATCGACGAATTCGCCGCTTCCCTGTTCGCCGAGGAGGAGGCGCGTCGCGCGCTGAGCAGGGCCTGGCGCGAGCGCCACGCCCACCGGGAGAAGTCCTTCACCCCCTGCGAATCCGGGAGGCTGCCATGATCAGCGCTCAGAACCCTTTGCGCCTGCGCGCCGCGTCCGCCACCTTCCGCCATGCCGAGGACAAACTCGAGGTCGAGGTCATGCTGGTCAACGAGGAGGATCGCCCGCTCTTCGTCACCGTCGGCATTCGCCAGATCCTCTATGACGCCCCCAGCCGCACCCTCGATCTGTGGCTCAGCGATCACGCCCGTTCCCCCGACGCGCACCCCGGGCGCTGCGGCACCATCAGCGTGCCGCGCACCGAGGTGCTTGAGGCCGGCGCGCGCCGGCCGCTGCGTCTCCAAGTGCCCCGGCAGCTCATCCGTTTGGTGCCCCACGAGGACCAGAGCTTTCACTTCGAAGACCTCGACCTGACCCAGACCAAGCAGGTCAAGATGCACCTCGGCTGCAGCGACCGCCCCTTCTACCACAACCCCAAGGGCCCCGCCGTGCTTGAGCAGCTCAAGGCCTGGTGCGCGGTGGTGGAGATCAGCGCCCGGCCAGTCAAGCCACCCAAGGAGGAAAAACCTCCGCGCCGGAAGGACTGAGGCGCACCCCTTTACCCCCGCAACTCCAACTCCCGCTTCTCCAGCACCAGCATGCGGTCGCGCAGCGCGGCGGCCTGTTCGAATTCGAGGGCTGCGGCGGCGGCGAGCATCTCTTTCTTGAGGCGCGCGATCTCCTTGCGCAGTTGCTCGGGGGCGCGGTATTCGGTTTCCTCCTCGGCGGCCAGGGGCAAATCCACATGGTCGCCGCGCTCGGCGATGTCCTCGAGAATCGAGCGCATGGATTTCTTCACCGACTCGGGCGTGATGCCGTGCTCGGCGTTGTAGGCGAGCTGCGCCTCGCGGCGCCGGCCGGTTTCGTCCAGGCAGGCCTGCATGGAACGGGTGACGCGATCGGCGTACATGATGACCCGCCCATCGACGTTGCGCGCCGCGCGGCCGCAGGTCTGGATGAGGGAGCGCTCGGAGCGCAGGAAGCCTTCCTTGTCGGCGTCGAGAATCGCCACCAGGGCCACCTCGGGGATGTCCAGGCCCTCGCGCAGCAGGTTGATGCCGATGAGCACGTCGAATACCCCTTGGCGCAGGTCGCGGAGGATCTCCATGCGCTGCACGGTGTCGATGTCCGAGTGCAGGTAGCGCACGCGGATGCCGAGTTCCTCGAGGTAGCCGGTAAGATCCTCGGCCATGCGCTTGGTCAAGGTGGTGACCAGGATGCGGTAGCCCTGGGCGATGGTGAGACGGACCTCGTGGATGAGATCGTCCACCTGACTTTGCGCCGGGCGCACCTCGATGGGCGGATCGACCAGGCCGGTGGGCCGCACGATCTGCTCCACCACCACGCCTTGCGCCTTGGTCAGCTCGTAGTCGCCGGGGGTGGCCGAGACATAGACGGTCTGGAACTGGCGCGCCTCGAACTCCTCGAAGGTCAGGGGCCGATTGTCCAGCGCCGCCGGCAGGCGAAAGCCGTAATCCACCAGGGTCTGCTTGCGCGAACGGTCACCGCGATACATGCCGCCCACCTGGGAGACGGTGACGTGGCTCTCGTCGATGAACAACAGGCCGTCGTCGGGAAAATAGTCGAGCAGGGTGGCGGGCGCCGAGCCGGGGGTCCGGTCATCGAGGTAGCGCGAGTAGTTCTCGATGCCCTGGCAGTAGCCCATCTCCTCCATCATCTCGATGTCGAACAGGGTGCGCTGCTCCAGGCGCTGCGCCTCGACCAGCTTGTTGGCGGCGCGCAGTTCGGTGAGGCGCAGGCGCAGATCCTCCTGAATCTGCTTGACGGCGCGCTCCAGGGTCGGCTTGGTGGCCACGTAATGGCTGGCGGGAAACACGTAGACGCGCGGCAGCTTGTCGATGACGCGGCCGCGCAGGGGATCGATCTCGGCGATCTCCTCGATCTCGTCGCCGAAAAAGGTCACGCGCAGGGCGCGGGTTTCCTCGTAGGCGGGAAAAATCTCCACCACGTCGCCGCGCACGCGGAAGGTGCCGCGATGAAAATCCACGTCGTTGCGCTGGTACTGGATGTCCACCAGGCGGCGCAGCAGGGCGTTGCGCTCCAGCTCCAGGCCCGGCGCCAGCTCGATGAGCATGCCGTGGTAGGCCTCGGGCGAGCCCAGGCCGTAGATGCACGACACCGAGGCGACGATGAGCACGTCGCGCCGCGTGAGGAGCGAACGCGTGGCGCTGTGGCGCAGCTTGTCGATCTCTTCGTTGATGGCCGAATCCTTCTCGATGAAGGTGTCGGTGGAGGGGATGTAGGCCTCGGGCTGGTAGTAGTCGTAGTAGCTGACGAAATACTCGACGGCGTTGCCGGGGAAGAGTTCCTTGAATTCGCCGTAGAGCTGCGCCGCCAGGGTCTTGTTGGGCGCCAGCACCAGGGTCGGGCGATGCAGAGCGGCGGCGACGTTGGCCATGGTGAAGGTCTTGCCCGAGCCGGTGACGCCGAGCAGCACCTGGTGGCGGTCGCCGCGCCGCACGCCCTCGACCAGCTCGACGATGGCCTGGGGCTGATCGCCGCGCGGCTGGTAGGAGGTGACGAGTTCGAACTGGGCCATGGCGGGAAATCCGTAAAATGAGACCAACCATCTCCCCCTCACTTATTGGGTGGGGGCTGGGGGTAGGGCCGAGCCTTGCAGGCTGACCTGTCTTCGCAATAGCGGACACGGGGAATTCCCTAAGCGGCCAGTCTGACGAACTGCCGCTCGTAGTTCTCCGGTGCCTGATAGCCGATCGCCGAATGCCGGCGACGGCGGTTGTAAAATCC
>NZ_JAUVWH010000006.1 GCF_030604225.1 Geoalkalibacter sp. | reverse complement strand
TGGACGTCACCAACTTGCTGGTGCCGTCGGTCAGATTGGCCGTCAGATCCGGGTGGTTGGGGGCCACCCCGTCGAGATCGATGACGCCGATGGTGATGTCGGGCGACCCGCCGCGCAGGGCGACGGCCACGTTGTCCAACAGATCCCAGGCATCATCGGCGTTGATAAGGGGCAGATGGGGCACTTGTCCCCACAAGGGATCGTTGGGGGTGTACTGATCCGCTTCGACCGCGAAGGTCAGGTTGGGTTCGACGTAGATCACGCGACCGCTTCTTGCCAGGGCATCGGCCGCCTTGAGCAGATCGTAGGAAGGGTTTCCCTCGCGCGCCAGCACAAAGGCGTTTCCGGCATGGCGCAATTCGCGCAGGATTTTCAAGCCCACGCCCCCCGCCAGTCGTTCCGCTTCCGGTCGGCGCACCTCATCGACAAAACGCACGATCAATTCGTTGGTAAGGCCCAAGGCCGGTCGCTCGCCGTGCTCGATGGGCCGCGCGATCTCGGCGTCAAGCTTGGCGGCGCTCAGTTCCTTGGCCAGGGCTTGGGCTTTTTCCATGTCGCCCTCGACGTGCGCGAAAACCTCATCGGGGGAACTCGCCGCGCGCGAGGCGACCGGGCGCCATTTAAGCTTGTGCGCCTTGGCCAGTTTGGCAAACACCTCGGCCGCATTCTTACCCAGGGCGCGCAGCAGGAACGCATCGTCCCTCGGCATAAAAGCCAGGCGGTCAAGCCCCTGGCTGTAGGAGAGCTGCCCGGGATGACGCAGGCCGATCACCACCTGGGTCACCTCATCGCGCAATTCGACGGTGTGGTTCTCCGGTTCGAAGCCCTCCGCCGCGACCTCGATCCTCAGCCGCTCGCCGGGTCGGCCGCGGCCCACCCAGCGGTCTTCCTCGAACTGCAATTTGACCGGTCTCTGATCGGCTGTGATCGCCTGGACCCGGGCGTCCTTGATCAGCCGATAGTGGGCATCCACGATTCTGAGCCACAGGGTGTTCATGGTCATTCTCCTTCTGGAATCAACAGGCGGTTTCGAGGGTTCGGGTGCCCTGTGCTGGTCTTGGTTTTCGCAGCTCTTTGTGGGGCTTGCGAGAGGACCAGAGCTGGTGCACGCCGACGCGTTTTTTCATTAACAAAATGTCCTCTGCGGTAACTATGCCGCAGCGCCGCGCGTTGTCAAATCACCGGAAGGTACTGGAAAAATTAATTTTTTCAAGCCTGGCCGTGCTTGGTCCGTGCCTGGCGAGGCTCAATGCAAAGCTTTGGACTTCTTGAGGATTTGAGGTGAGGATTGGGGCGGGAGGCCGAAGGGCGAACCGCGCGAAAAGCCCTGGCCAAGGCTTCGGCGGACAGGACTTAGAGCAGTTGCAGGGGCATCTCTTGTAGGGCGGCGAGTTGCTCGCGCAGTTCGAGGATGTGTTCGCCCCAGTAGCGGGTGGTATTGAACCAAGGGAAGTTGACGGGGAAGGCGGGGTCTTCCCAGCGGCGCGCCAGCCAGGCGCAGTAGTGCAGGATGCGCAGGGAACGCAGGGCTTCGATGAGGCGCAACTCACGGGGCTGAAAATCGTAAAACTCCGCGTAGCCCTCGACGATTTCGCTCAATTGCGCGTTCTGCCGCGCCCGGTCGCCGGAGAGCATCATCCAGATATCCTGCACCGCCGGCGCCAGGCGCGCATCGTCGAGGTCGACCAGGTGCGGCGCGTCGTCGCGCCACAGGACGTTGCCGGCATGGCAGTCGCCGTGGATGCGGATGAGGCGGGGCGCAACCTCCTGAAAAAGCGCTTCGATGGTTTGCAGAAGGTCGCGGCTCAGGGCGTCGTAATTGGCCCTGTATTCGGGCGGGATGAATCGGTCGCTGATCAGCGCCACGCTCTCATGGCCGAAGCTCCGCACGTCGAGGACCGGGCGGTGGCGGAAGGGGCGGGTGGCGCCGATGCGGTGAAGGCGCCCAAGAAGGCGGCCCATGATCAGCAGGTTGTCGCCGTGATCAAATTCCGGGGCGTGGCCTCCCTGGCGCGGATATAGGGCAAAGCGCATGGCGTGATGATGAAACAGGGTCTCGCCCTCGGCGTTGCGCAACGGCGCCACCACCGGCAGTTCATGCTCGGCCAGCTCCAGGGCAAAGCCATGCTCCTCTTGGATCTGCGCATCCGTCCAGCGCCCCGGTCGGTAGAACTTGGCGACCAGCGGCGCCCCCTCCTCGATGCCCACCTGATAGACGCGATTTTCGTAGCTGTTGAGCGCCAGGGTGCGGCAGTCGCAGCGATAGCCCTGGCTCTCCACGGCATCCATGATGAAGTCGGGGGTGAGCTTGTGGAAAGGATGGGGCGAGACGGTCATGGGGGAAATATCTTTCATGGAGGGGCTTGGGATGCTTCGGCCGAGACGCAACCATAGCATCAACCCGCATCAAGGTTCAAACCTTGAACGATGTTGAGGCAGTGGTGAGCCGAGCCCGCTCCATGGACGGGTCTATTGACGGCATTTCCATTCAGGAGCAGCCCGCCCTCGACGATCATGGGTACACTTCCAACTCCTTGATGGAATAGCCGTTCTTGCTGTAGGGCTTGCGGCACTCGACGCGCACATAACGGGCGCTGCGTGAGGAGAAGGACATCTCCTCGCGACCGCCGCGGCCTTCCTTGACCTCCTTGACGGTGGTCCAGTCCTTGCCGTCGCGGGAGAGTTGCAGCCGGTATTCCTTGGCGTAATCGCTGTGCCAGTCGATCACCACCCGGCGTACATCGTGGCTGCCGCCGAGATCGACACTCAGCCAGTGCGTCGATTCGGACTTGGCCCACCAGCGGGTACTGGTGTTGCCGTCCACCGCCCTGGCGGCCTCGTAGCCCGCTTCTTGGCGCGAAGCCTGGGCGGGTTTACCCAGGGCCAGGTTGTCGAACATGGGCGGAGGATCGCCGCCTCCCGCGTTTTCGACCGTCAGGGGAATGACCTGGGTGGTCAACAGACCTTGGTTGTCCTCGGCCTGAATCGTCAAGGTGTGCGGTCCGTTGGGGTTGGCATAATTCTGACCGCGGAAGAGAATGAAACGGGTATCCCAGCGCGAGGTCCAGGTCCCGGAAGGCTTGTCGTCGGGACCGGTCATCGGGATCCGCGAAAAATCATCGATCCAATAGACCACGCGGTGCACCCGGATGTTGTCGCTGGCGGTGACGCGGATGTCGATGGTCCCCGAAACGGTGGCGTTGGCCATCGGCTGCAGCACCTGTACGAGGGGTGGGCCGGGCCCGCTGCTGGGCAAGCCGTCGAAACTCGGCACGCTGTAGAGCCGTCCGCCGCTGGCAATCTGTTTCAGGAAGAACTGCAACGTCGGATTTTTCCAGCGAAAGCCCCCTTCGTCGTTCATGTCCTCGCCGTTGGGTTTGATGTCCTCATAATTGTCCTCCATGAAATCCGCGTCACCGTTGCGGGTATACTGGCGCCAGAAGAGCGCAAAATTCCCCTTGCCGGCCCGATAGACCGGCCCGCCAGGACTGACCTGCCCTTTGGGAATGACGGTGTAACCCACCGCCTTCCCTGGGGCAGCATGAAAGGGTGGTGGGAAACCGGCGGTATTGGCAGTGTTCTGGTGACAGGACACGCAGGCGCCGAAGTCCTGGATCGGTCCTCCGTTGTCATGCATGGTGCGGCCGTGGCATTCGCGGCAGGCCGCCTGCTTGGGGCGATCCTGGGCAAAGGCCGGCACCTTGTGGCAATAGGTGCAATCTCCTGTTCCCGCCGCCATGCCGCGATGATGAGGCGTGCGGGTGGGGCCGGGCTTGAGGAAATGGCAGACCACGCAGTCGCGAAATTCGCTGAAATCATAGAAGGGGGTGTCGGGAGATCCGCTCAAGGCGTGGCAGGTAAAGCAATTGTAGATTTCTCCGGGCTGGGCGAACGGCGCGTCGCTCTGGGGGGGGATGGTCAAGCCGAGCAGTTTGTGATGACGGTCCGGCAGGTACTCGGGGCTGGCGATGGCCGGATTGTCATGACAGGTATTGCAATCGTTCAGGGTCTGGGTTGCGTAAGGCTTGGGGACGCCCTGGAACCCTCCGACCGGAGCGCCCAAGGCCGTGGCACCGAATAAGGGAAACATCGCCCATGAGATGGTCGCGAGCAACATCCGTCCAAATGATCTGCTTGCGCTGCGCATAAGGTTCCTCCCCGATTCAAGAATCCTCGCCCCCGATGAAAATAGATGAGCTGCAACATTTCGCGACTTTATATCCAGTTGTGCTGTTGTCAAGGCGTTGAAATAAAAAATACTGTAATTAAAAAGAGCAGATTAGAGAGGCATTAAAAAACAGGGTTTTATGTATTTGTTGAGAAGAACGGTACGGATAAGCGTTAAAAATTTGTATTTAAATATTCAAAATATTTATGAAGAATTTTTGTTGAAAAAAAATAGAATAGCGTTATATTCGATTTCGCTTGGTTGCCGGGTGGTCCGGCAAACCAATTGCTGTCGAGGGCCATTCAAGAATAATGGGAGGACGGAATGAACCGGATCAAGTTGTGGTGTGCTTTAGCGGTATTGACCCTGGCGCTGGTATCCACGGCGATTGCTGGTGAGTTCGGCACCGCCGAGGAAGCCAAGGCGATGCTCGAGAAGGCCGTCGCCGCGGTCAAGGCCAACAAGGCCGAGGCGCTGGCCAAATTCGCCAAGGGCGAGGATGGTTTCAAGGATCGCGATCTTTACCCCTTCTGCGGCGGGCCCGACGGCAATTTCACCGCCCACCCGAGCCTGACCGGCAAAAGCCTCAAGGATCTCAAGGACAAGGCCGGCAAGGCCCTGGGCGAGGAGATCTACGCCAAGGCGCAGGAAGGCGCCATCAGCGAAGTCTCCTACATGTGGCCGCGTCCGGGTTCCGATGTGCCGGTGGAGAAAGTCACGTTCGTGACCAAGGTCGACGACCAGGTCTGCTGCGTCGGCTACTACAAGTAAGTTTCCGTTGTCGTACCGAATATTACGAGGGCGCTTTCCGCGAGGGAGGCGCCCTCTTGTTATTGGCCCTCGCGGTTTGCCGGTTTCTTGGCAACCCCGTTCTTCTTGGTCAAGCCGGGGTGGGACAGGTGTGGTGCTTGGGAAAAAAACCAGGATTTGACATTAGCGAAAATTCATTGTACATAATCCATGCGCGTGCTGTGCTTTTTTTGTTCTGGGAAGGAGCCGACGACGGTGAATTTTTCAGGAAGGGATTGCCGGCCAAAATTACTTAAAACCGTGGAAGACGAATGACATACACGTGGAAAATAGGCTATCTTCGGGCAATTTTATTGGTTTCCTGCCTGCTTCTCGGCGCCATGCTGACCTACAACAGCCTGGTGGTCTATCCCTCCTTCACGCGCATGCTGACCCTGAATACCGAGGAAGAGGCCGTGCGGGTGGCCAGCTATCTGATGACCGAGGTTCTCGGCGAAGCCGACGACCTGCACGATGTTTCCGGAATCGCCGACAGAATTCAGGATGCCCGCGATCAGTTTCGGCTATGGAAAATAAAAATCTTCTCGGCCACCGGCGAGATTGTTTATTCGACGGAAGCCGCGGATATCGGTACGGTCAACAGCAGCCTGATTTTTACCAATGAACTGCCCGCTGGGCATATTCTTTCCAAGGTGGTCAGAAAGGACGGCAAGTCCACCGAGGGGCAGGTCGTGCCTCTCGATATCACCGAAACCTACGTGCCCATCCTCAAGGAAGGGACATTTCTCGGCGCCTTTGAAATCTACTATGACATCACCCAGCGCAAGGCTCGCCAGGACCAGAACCTGCGCAAGTCGACCCTGGTCTCGGCCGCCATTGCGGTGCTGTTTTTCGGCGCGCTGATTTTCATCCTGGAGCGCACCGGAAAAAGCATCGTCGAACGGCAAATCGCCGAGCAGAAACTCATCGAATATCAGAAACACCTGGTCGAATCGGAGAAAATGGCGTCCCTCGGTGGGCTGGTCGCCGGTGTCGCCCATGAAATCAACACCCCCGTCGGCGCCGCCGTGACCGTTGCCTCCTCCCTGGATGAGCGCACCCGGCAGTGCCGGGAACTTCTGCTGAACAACCAGATCAAGCGTTCCGACTTGCAGAAATATTTTGAGACCGCGACCAGTTCGGCCGCCGTCATTCTCAGCAGCCTGAGGCAGGCCGCCGAGCTGATCAAAAGCTTCAAACAGGTTGCGGTGGATCAGTCCTGCCAGGAAAAGCGGACCTTCAGGATACGCGAGTGTATCGAGGATGTGCTGCTCAGCCTGAAACCGAAATTTCGACAAGGAGCGCACCAGGTGGAGGTCATTTGTCCCGAGGACCTCGAAATCAACCAGTATCCCGGGGTGATGACCCAGATTTTCACCAATTTGGTGATGAATTCCTTGACTCACGGCTTCGCGCAAAGGGACCAGGGGCGCATTCGATTTGACGTGCAAACCACGGACAGCCTGCTGCGGATCCGCTATGAGGACGACGGCGTGGGCATGAGTGCGGAAACCTTGCAGCGCATCTTCGAGCCTTTTTTTACCACCCGGCGCGGGCAAGGCGGCTCGGGGCTCGGCATGCACATCACCTACAACCTGGTCTCCCAGACCCTGGGAGGAACCATTGCGTGTGACAGCTCTCCTGGACAGGGCGCGGTCTTCACCCTTTGCGTCCCCTTGAATTGAGCAGGCAGGCGAGCATGACACCGGAATTTGACGACGATGAAATTTTCTTTGCCGACGAGGACCCCGAGGGGGCGAGCACGCCGGAGCGCGGCACTTGGAAGCTGCTGGTCGTCGACGACGAAGAGCTGATTCACAATGCCACCCGCATCGCCTTGGAGGGCTACCGTTTCGAGGACCGCGGCCTGCTGCTGCTCAGTGCCTATAACGGACGGGAAGCGCGCGACCTGCTCGCCGCCCATCCCGACATCGCCATCGTGCTGCTCGATGTGGTGATGGAGTCCGATGACGCCGGGCTCAAGCTGGCGCGCTACATCCGCGAAACCCTCGACAATCAGCTGATGCAGATCGTCCTGCGGACCGGGCAACCGGGCGCCGCGCCGGAAAAGCAGGTCATCGCCCAGTACGACATCAACGACTACCGGGAAAAAACCGAACTCACCGAGTTGCGCCTGTTCACCACCATCACCACCGCCCTGCGGGCGCACCGCAATCTGCTGCGCATCGAGAAGAATCGCAAGGGGCTGGAGCTGATCATCGCTTCGACGGGCCAACTATTCGCCGATCAGCGCCTGCGCAATTTCACCGCCGGGGTGCTCACCCAACTCCAGTCGGTGCTCAATCTGGAAGAAGGATCGCTGCTTGCGCAGATCTCCGGATTCGCCGCCACCAGTGAGCGCGGCGGGCTCCAGGTTCTGGCGGGCACGGGTGATTTTCAGGCCTATGTCGGCCGGCCTCTGGAACAGGTGGTGTCCCCGGACATTCGTCGCAGCATCGACGAGGCCCTGCGGCTTCAGCGGAGCATATTTACCGAGAATGCCTATATCGGCTATTTTCTTACGGAAAATCGCTCCGTCAACCTGCTTTATCTCCACGGCTGCCGTGAGCTTGACTCTCTGGAAAAGGATCTGATCCGCACCTTTTCGTCCAATATCGCCATCGCCTTCGACAAAGTCTTCCTCACCCAGGAGATTTACGACACCCAGCGCGAGGTGATCGAAACCCTGGGTAGCATCGTGGAATCACGCTCCAACGAAACCGCCAATCATGTACGGCGCGTGGCGGAGTTTTCTAGCTTGCTGGCGCAAAAGGCAGGCATCGGCGAACGGCAGGTGAATTTGCTCAAGCAGGCCGCGTTCATGCACGACGTGGGCAAGATCGGCGTTCCCGACGGGGTGCTCAACAAACCGGGCAAACTCGACGACGAAGAATATGCCCAGGTGAAAAACCACACTTCCCTCGGGCATGCGATCCTCAAGAACTCCAAGCGGGACATTCTGCAAACCGCGGCCATCGTCGCGCAGCAGCATCATGAGCGCTGGGACGGCAACGGATATCCCTTGGGATTGGCGGGGGAGGATATTCACATTTACGGGCGCATCATCGCCCTGGCCGATGTCTTTGACGCCCTGATCAATGAACGGGTCTACCGCGCCGCCCTCCCTCTTCCGGAAGTCATCGCCATCCTGAGGGAAGGCAGGGGCACCCAGTTCGATCCCCACCTGACGGACATCTTCCTGAACCATATCGACGAATTCGTGGAACTCAACGAGATCTGGGCCGATTAGGGCAAGGGGCGGGGCCTCGAAGGCTCCATGCCGGAGATAAGCCTGCCGCGCCTTTCATAAAAGCAAAAACAGCACTTTCACCGCGATGATCTTGCTGATGAGCGCCACGGGATAGACGGTGGCGTAGGCGGACTGGGCGTAGGGCGTGGCGGAGAGGGAACCGGCGGCTTCGAGGCCCGAGGCGCTGGTCATGCCGCCGACCAGCACGCCGAGCAGGCGCAGCAGGCGGATGCGCAGCAGCCACAGGCCGACGGCGGCGCCGACGGCCACGGGCAGCAGGGTGACGAGGACGCCGGAAAAGAGCAGGGGCAGGCCGTAGCTTTGCAAGGTGGCGACGAAGGTGGTGCCGGCCGAGGTACCCACCGCCGCCATGAACAGGGCCAGGCCCAGGTCGCGGATCAGGCGGTTGCCGGTGGTGGGGATTTCCCAGATGAGCCGCCCGGTCTGGTAGCGCGCGCCGAGGAGCAGGCCGGCGAGCAGGGCGCCGCCGGTGGTGCCGAGGCTGAAGGAACCGATCACCGGCAGGGGCAGGGTGATCTGACCGAGCAGGATGCCGAGCAGCAGCCCGAGCAGGATGGGCAGCAGGCTGATGTCGTAGGTGGCCTTGAGGTCGTTGCCGACGATGCGCGCGATGTTGCGCAGGGAGCGCTCGTCGCCCACCGCGTGCAGCACGTCGCCCAGATGCATGCGGGTGTTGGCGTCGGCGGGCAGGTCCACGCCGTTGCGGGTGATGCGCGCCACCTGCACGTTGAACACCTCGCGAAAGTTGAAGAAGCCCAGGGTTGCCCCGGCGAACTCGCGCTTGGAGACGACGATGTCCTTCTTGACCAGGACCCGGTCGAAGGCGATTTCCCCTTCCACGGGACGGCCGATGTAGAGCTGCACCTTTTCCAGGTCGGCGGGGCGCCCCACCACGCGCAGCCGGTCGCCTTCCTCAAGCACCGTTTCGGCGCCGACCAGCACGGGCTCGGAGGCATCCTTGCGCAGCAGGCGGGTGATGGTCACCGGGGCGATGCTCTTGAGAAAGATATCCACCACGCGCTTGCCGAAGAGGTTGGGATTGCTCACTTCGATGTGCTGGAAGGTGATGGGCGGATTGATCTCGGCCAGTTCACGGGCCAGTTTTTCTTCTTCGCGGGCGATGTCGCGGCGCAGGATGGCGGGTAGCAGTCGGATGGCCAGGGCCACGCCGATGATGCCGAAGCCGTAGGTGACGCCATAGGCGGCGGGCGCCTGGTCGTGGCCGAGGAGCTCCACCGCCGCCGCCAGCGACGGCGTGCTGGTCATGGCGCCGGCGAGCAGGCCCGCGCCGATGCCCGCGTCGAAGCCGAACAGGCGGCAGCAGGCATAGGTCACGGCGATGCCCACGGCGGTCATGACGCACACCAGCAGGGCCATGACCAGGCCGTGATTGCGAAAGGAACTGAGAAAGCCGGGGCCGGCCTGCAGGCCCACGGCGTAGATGAACATGGCCAGGCCGATGGTCTGCACCTCGCCGGGCAGGGTGTGGCCGAAATGGCCGAAGGCCAGGGCGACGAAGATGATGGACGAGGAGCCCAGGGACAGGTTCCACAGGCGCGCCTTGCCCAGCAGTTCGCCGAGGACGATGACCAACAGGAGCAGGAAGATGGGATTGTGCAGCAGATTCATGGGGACTGCTTTAGCGCAAGCCTTGGGGAAAGTCCAGTGTAAACATCCGGCGGCGACTCGGAATGCCCGCCAATTCGTTTGACATCCTCGCGGACGATTGATTACCATGGCGGACTGAATTCCAGAAAAGGTGACAATCACGCGAGATGGCAAAGTTTTTTTATCTTGAAACCTTTGGTTGCCAGATGAACGTGGTCGATTCGGAGCAGATCGTCGATCTGCTCGGTCGGGTCGGCTACCAGCAGGTCGACACCCCCGAGGAAGCCGGCCTCATCCTGCTCAACACCTGCTCGGTGCGCGACAAGGCCGAGCGCAAGGTCTACGGCCATCTCGGCCGCTTCAAGCCCCTCAAGGACCAGCGTCCCGAGCTGATCATCGGCGTGGGCGGCTGCGTGGCCCAGCAGGAGGGCGAGAAGCTGCTGGAGAAGCTGCGCTATGTCGATCTGGTGTTCGGCACGCACAACATCCACCGCCTGCCCGAGATGCTGGCCGGCGTCGAGCAGGAAGGCCGGCGCCGCCTCGAAACCGAGTTTCTCGATGCCGACACGCGCCGCGCGCTGTTTCCCGAGCGCAGCGTCAGCGACGCGGTGACGCGTTTCGTGACCATCATGCAGGGCTGCGACAATTTCTGCTCGTATTGCATCGTGCCCCATGTGCGCGGCCGCGAGATCAGCCGGGCGAGCGGTGAAATCCTCGCCGAGATCCGCGATTTGACGGCGCGCGGGGTAAAGGAAGTGACCCTGCTCGGGCAAAACGTCAATTCCTACGGCCTGCGCGAGGCGGGGGAGATGTCCTTCGCGCAACTGCTTCACGCGGTGCACGAGATCGACGGCATCGAGCGCATCCGCTTCACCACCTCCCATCCCAAGGATCTCTCCGCTGAATTGATCGCGTGCTTCGGCGGCCTGCCCAAGCTGGCGAAACACCTGCATCTACCCGTGCAGTGCGGCGCCGACCCGGTGTTGGCGGCCATGAATCGCGGCTACACCCGCGCCCAGTATCTGGAGAAGGTGGCACAACTTAAGGAGGTGTGCCCCGAGATTCGCCTGACCTCGGATGTCATCGTCGGTTTTCCCGGCGAGACGGAGGCGGATTTCGGCGAGACTCTTGCATTGGTCGAGGCGGTGCGCTACGCCGACATCTATTCCTTTCTCTATTCGCCGCGCCAGGGCACGGCGGCGGCGGAGCTGGCCGAGACCCTCGACCCCAAGGACAAGCAGGCGCGTTTCGATCGCCTGCTGGAGGTGCAGCAGCGCATCAGCGGCGAAATCTGGCAGGGCGATGTCGGCCGCGTGCTGCCGGTGCTGGTCGAGGGCGCCAGCCGCCAAGGCGGCGCGCAACTTTTCGGCCGCACCACCTGGAACCGCATCGTCAATTTCGCCGGACCCGCCGAGCTGATCGGCCGGGTCGTGTCGGTGCGCATCACCACCGCGCTGAAGAACAGCCAGATCGGCGAGTTGGAGATGGACGAGGTGCGCGCGGCAAGCTGAGCAACTTTCCCCCCTTTGCTAAAGGGGGAATCGGTCAAACCCCCGATTCTCGAACCGGAATCCTCATGGCCAAAGGGCGCATTCTCGCCATCGACGATGAAAAATTCTTCCGCGAGCTCTACCGCGACATCCTTGCCGCCGAGGGTTATGTGGTGCGCACCGCGGAAAGCGGCGAGGAGGCCCTCGACATCCTGCGCCGCGAGGATTTCGACCTGGTCATCTCCGATCTCGGCCTGACGGGGATGGACGGCGTCGAAACCAGCCGTGCCATCAAGCGTTTCAATCCCGAGCAGGAAATCCTCGTCGTCAGCGCCATGACCGATGTGCCCACGGCGGTGGCCGCCATGAAGGCGGGGGTGGCCGATTACGTGTGCAAGCCCATCAACCCCGAGGAATTCCTGCTGCTGGTCAACAAGACCCTGTTCCGCCGCGCCCTGCACCTCGAACACCGCAAGCTTCTCGACGAAAACCTCGAATACGTCTCCATCGTTTCCACCTACCAGAAATGCCGCGAATTTCTTCACGTTCATGAACTCGACCGCCTCGGCGACCTGATTCTCGACACCCTCATGGAGCTGCTGCGTGCCGAGGGCGCGGTACTGTGGCTGGCCGGTTTCGACGGCAGCTACTTCCGCCGTCGCTGTCGCCGCGGTCTGGCGCAGGTCTTGCCCGACGAGGAAACCCTGCAGCCGGGTGACGAGGAGCGCGGCCTGCCCCAGGGCGAAGAGCCGTTGCTGGTGCCCGGCGGCGTCCGGTTGTGGGTGCCGCTGGCCCATAACCGTGAAACCCTGGCGTTGATTCGCGTCGAGGCGCCGGTGGGCCGCGGGCAATTCAATCGTCGCGACCTCAAGGTGGCGGCGGCGGCGGCGGAATTCGCCGGGAGCGCCCTGCACAATGTCATGCTCCAGCGCGCCCTTGAGCAACGCAGTCTGCGCATGCCCCGCGCCGAGGCCTATAACATGGCCTTTTTCCGCGATCACATGGAGAAAGAGCTGAGCAAGGTGCGGCGCTACGGCCGTCAGTTGTCCCTGATCCGGCTGCGCGTGGAGAACTACGCCGAGCTTCATCACCATTTCCGCAGCCGCGAGCTAGAGGCGGCCATGACCCGGGTCATCGAGGCGATTAACTCGATTTTGCGCGATGCCGACATCATGGCCATGGCCGCCGGGGACGATTTTTACATCCTGTTGCCCGAAACCGACTACTGGGGGTCGCTCATTACCCAGAAGCGCATCCGCAAGGCCCTGCGCGGCAAGCTCACGCTCTGCGACATGAAGAAAAGCTTTCCCTTGCAGGCGCGTATGCGCTCGGCCGCTTTTCCTCTTGACGGAACCAGCTTTGAACAGCTCAGCGCCACCGCCGAGGGGCGCCTGACGCGGCTCAGGAGCAGTTTGTTTCTCAAGGAGGACTGGGAGCGGACCTCCTTTTGGGGGGTTGTCGGACAACTCCTCGGCAAACCCGAGGACTATCGATTCACCGCCAACGACCTGGTGCTATCCGAGCGCTTGCAGCGTTATCAGGATGACAGCAAAAGTCGCTATCTGCGCCTGCCCGGCGCCCAGCTGCCCTTGATCCAAGGCGCTTTTTTTCGTGAGGTCGTCGAGTCGAGCCGGGTGCGCGGCGTGATCTTTCGCGGCTGCGGCAATTTCGAGGAGCTGCGCGGCGAAATGCCCGATCTCGAGGCGCTGGAAAAATCAGCGACCTCCCTGTTCCTGGTGGGCGGCAACGAGCGGGTGCAGTGGGATTATCAGCGCACCGTGCCGATTTTCATCGAGGGCGATGCGTTTCACAAGGTGCCCTTTCTGCTCTATCTCAACGAGGATTCGGCCTATGCCCTGTTTGCCCGCCGACGGGGCGAGGAACTGGTGGGTTTTCATACCTCGGATTTTTATTTCGTCGAGAACATGATCGCCAAGTTGCAGGAGCAGTATCAGCTTCAGGTGCAGATCTAAGCCCATGAGCGACGCCAATACCCGCAAAATCATTCTGGCCAGTGCCCGCGGCGATTTCGCCGAGGTGGCCGCTTCCCTCAAGCGGCGCGGTTTCGAGGTGCAGTCCTGCGCCGACGGCAGCAAGGCCCTGGAGCGCTCCCTGGCCCTGGTGCCCGACCTGATGGTGGTGGATACGGATCTGCCGCTTATCGAGGCGGCGCGTCTGGCGCAGATTCTTCGCGCCAACCCGCGCACCGACAAGCTGGCCTTCATCTTCGTCGGCGGGGAGGGCGAGGAAGTCGAGGGGTTCCGCCGCCATCGCGATCACTACCTGGTGCGGCCCTTCAACGCCGAGCAGATGCTCGCCGTGGTGCTCGGTCATCTGCTGCGCCAGGAGCGCACCGCCCAGGTGACGCGCCAGGGCAAGCAGGTGGAGGGCAATCTGGAGCAGGTCTCGCTCATCGACATGCTGCAGATCTTCGGTCACAGCCGCAAGGACGGCACCCTGGTCCTGGAGCGCGACCAGCAGCAGGGAGAGATTTTTCTCCTCGAGGGCAGCGTGATCAATGCCCGCTGCGGGCGAGCCGAGGGGGAAAAGGCGTTTTTTCGGTTGCTGGGCTGGGAGCGCGGCCGTTTTTCCTTTACCCCCGGCCTGCCCGAGGAAGAGGTGCGCATTACTCAGCCCCTGGAGCACCTGATCATGGAGGGACTGCGCCAGAGCGACGAGCTCAATGCCCTGGCCGACAAGCTGCCGCGCTCCGATTCCCTGCTGTTTCTCAAGGTGCCCCTGGATCGGTTGCCGCGCGGTCTGCGACCGACCACCCAGGAAATCCTGGTGCTGCTGGAATATTATCAGCGGGTGGAGGACATCCTCGATCACTGTCCGCGCAGCGATTACGACATCCTGCAAATCCTGCGCATCCTGTTGGACAAGGGCGTGGTTGAGGAGCGGCGCGAGGAAGCGCTGGTGGCCGAGGAGCGCGAGCCGCTGCTGCATTCCGATGAGATCATCCAGATCCGCGATCAACTGGGCGAGCGCGATGCCCTGCTGGAAGAGGCGACCGTTAAGCTTATCGTGCTGGCGGCGCGGGCCGAGGCGATGCATCAGCTGCTGCCGTATCTGCGCAGCTTTGCCGAATTTGAGCCCGACTCCAGATTGGCGGGCGGCTTCCAGGGGGTGGGGATTCGCGACCTCGGGCTGCTGCGCCTGGGGGAAACTTTCGCCCTGCGCCTTCTGTCCCTGCCCACCCTGGCCGAGGCCGCGCCCTTGTGGTCGCCCTTCTGCCGGCGCCTCTACGGGGTCTTGGCCTTGACGGACGGCGAACCTCCTTCCGCGGCTGAAAGCTATTTTGCCGATCGTGGCGACGTGCCCCTGGCACGGGTGAGTTTCGCCGTCGGCACGGAGCACGTTTTCTTTCTGGAAAAGGGGGACCGCGCAGGCTTGCGGCAGCTGCTCGTCTTTCTGTTGACCCGCCTCTCGCAAAAGGAAGCCTCATGATCGACCTGCATACCCATACCCTGTTCAGTGACGGGGAGTTGTTGCCCGCCGAACTCATCCGTCGCGCCGCGGTGGCCGGTTACACGGCCTTGGCGATTACGGACCATGTGGATCTGTCCAACCTGGATTTCATCGTGCCGCGCATCATCGAGAGTGCCCGGGTCTACGGCGCCGCCTGGGGCATCCAGGTGGTGCCGGGGGTCGAACTGACCCACATTCCCCCGGTGCAGATTGCCGCGGCAGCGCAGCGCGCGCGGCAACTCGGCGCGCGGATTCTGGTGTGCCACGGCGAAACCCTGGTCGAACCGGTGGCTCCCGGGACCAACGCCGCCGCCCTGGCCGCCGACATCGATATTCTCTCCCACCCCGGCCTCATCGGCGAGGACGAAGTGCGCCTTGCGGCCGCACGCGGCATCTGCCTGGAGATCACCACCCGCCGCGGCCATAGCCTGGCCAACGGCCATGTCGCGCAGTTGGCGCGTAAGCACGGCGCCAAGCTGGTGGTCAACAACGACGCCCATGGCCCCGGCGACCTGGTCTCCCCGGACCTGGCGCGCAAGGTGGCCAAGGGCGCGGGGCTGACCGACGAGGATTACGATCAGTGCCTGCGCAATAGCGCGGCGCTGGTGGAAAAGGCATTGAAGTAAATCGTCATTGGTCATTTGTCCTTTGTTGGAAAGCAAAAGCTCTGGATCAAATGACAAAGGACACAGGACAAAGGATAGCCTTTAAATGATTGAATCCAATTTTTCCTTTCTCAAGGAACTCGTCGAAGCACCCAGCCCCTCGGGCTTCGAGCAACCGGCGCAGCGGGTGATCCGGCGCCGGCTCGACGGGGTGGTGGATGAACTCAAGACCGATGTCATGGGCAATGTCATTGGCCTGGTGAAGGGGCGGGGCGAGAACCTGCCCCGGGTCATGCTTGCCGGGCACTGCGACGAAATCGGTTTCATGGTCAAGTACATCGACGAGCAGGGCTTCATCTACTTCGCCGCCATCGGCGGGGTCGATGCCCACCTGGTGCCCGGCCAGCGGGTTTATATCCATGGCCGGCAGCGTCCGGTGCTGGGCGTGGTGGGCAAGAAACCCATCCATCTCATGGAGCAGAAGGACCGCGAGACGGTGGTCAAGCTCAAGAGCCAGTTCATCGACATCGGCTGCCGCGGTCGCGAGGAAGTGCAGGCGCTGGTGGCGGTGGGCGATCCGGTAACCTTCGCCGTGGGTCTGGAGCGGCTGGAAAACGATCGGGTGATCTCGCGCGCCTTCGACGACAAGATGGGTGCCTTCATCGTCGCGCGGGTCTTGCAGGAGGTGCGCGCCCGGGGCCTGGCACCGGTGGATCTGTTCGGCGTTTCCACGGTGCAGGAGGAGATCGGCCTGCGCGGCGGCGCCACCAGCGTCTACGGCATCAATCCCGATGTGGGCATTGCCGTCGAGGTGGGTTTCGCCACGGACGTGCCGGAAATCGACAAAAAGGAAAACGGCGAGACCAAGGTCGGCGGCGGGCCGATCATTTCTCGTGGGCCCAACATCAATCCGGCGCTGTTCGAGCTGCTCATCGCCACCGCCCGCGACGAGAACATCCCCTGCCAGATCATCGGCCAGCCGCGCGCCACCGGCACCGACGCCAACGTCATGCAGTTGTCACGCGGCGGCGTGGCCACCGCTTTGGTCAGCGTGCCTCTGCGCTACATGCACACCCCGGTGGAGCTGTTGTCCCTGGAGGATCTGGAGAATACGGTGCGCCTGCTCTCCAGCCTGATCTACCGCATCGGCAACCGCGAGATGTTCATCCCCAATTGATGAAAACGCCATACGCCGTAAACAGTCGCAGCTTTAAATCTTGACCCTGGCGAAGATCCCGGGATAAATTTACCAATTATTTTTTTTCGCCGCCCTCTTTTTTTCTCGTCCCGCTTTTGCTTCGAGGAGTTTCTCATGCTGGATCGCGACCGTCTTCGCGAAGGTCTAACGTTCGACGATGTGCTGCTGGTTCCCGCCCACTCCACCGTTCTGCCCAAGGAAGTCGACCTCACCACCCAGCTCACCGCGCGTGTTCGCCTCAACATCCCGCTGCTGTCGGCCGCAATGGACACGGTGACCGAATCGCGCACCGCCATCTGCATGGCGCGCGAGGGCGGATTGGGGATCATCCACAAGAACATGAGTCCCGTCGCCCAGGCCACGGAGGTCGATCAGGTCAAGAAGTCGGAAAGCGGCATGATCGTCGATCCCATCACCATGGATCCCGACCAGAAAATCTACGAGGCGCTGGAATTGATGGAACGCTACCGCATCTCGGGGGTGCCCATCACCAAGGAAGGCAAGCTGGTGGGGATTCTCACCAACCGCGACCTGCGCTTCGAGACCAAGCTGGATCAGCCGATCCGCAACGTCATGACCAAGGACAAGCTCGTCACCGTGCCGCCGGGCACCACCCTGGAAGAGGCCAAGCACCATCTGCACCAGCACCGCATCGAAAAGCTCCTGGTGGTGGACGACAGGGGCGCCCTCAAGGGCCTGATCACCATCAAGGACATCGAGAAGGTGCGCAAATATCCCAACGCCTGCAAGGATGACCTGGGCCGCCTGCGCACCGGCGCCGCCATCGGCGTGGGCGCCGACCGCGAGGAGCGCCTGGAGTTGCTGGTGCGCGCCGGCGTCGATGTGGTGATCATCGATACCGCCCACGGCCATTCCCAGGGCGTGCTCGACGCGGTCATCGACACGCGTCGCCAGTATCCCGACCTGCAACTGGTGGCGGGCAATATCGCCACCGCCGCCGCCGCCGAGGCGCTGATCAAGGCCGGGGTGGATGCCGTCAAGGTCGGCATCGGCCCCGGCTCCATCTGCACCACGCGCGTCGTGGCCGGGGTCGGCGTGCCGCAGATCACCGCCATCGCCGATGTTGCCCAGATGACGCGCAAGGCGGGCATTCCGCTCATCGCCGACGGCGGCATCAAGTTTTCCGGCGATCTGCCCAAGGCCGTCGCCGCCGGCGCCGACATCATCATGATCGGTTCGTTGTTCGCCGGCACCGACGAAGCGCCCGGCGAAACCATCCTCTACCAGGGTCGCACCTACAAGTCCTATCGCGGCATGGGCAGCCTTGGCGCCATGAAACAGGGCAGCAAGGACCGCTACTTCCAGAGCGACGTGGAAAGCGACATCAAGCTGGTGCCCGAGGGTATCGAGGGGCGCGTGCCCTATCGCGGCAGCCTCTCGGCCAACATCCATCAGTTGATGGGCGGGCTGCGCTCGGGGATGGGCTACACGGGCTGTCGCACCATCAAGGAGCTGCAGGAGCGCGGCGAGTTCATGCGCATCACCAACGCCGGGCTGCGCGAATCCCACGTGCACGACGTCACCATCAGTCAGGAAGCGCCCAATTATCGGCTCGAACGCTTCAATTAAACGCTAACATTTCTCGGATATAAGGCACGCGAGGGGCGGGATTCTGGCATCCGCCCCTTGTTGTTTGGCCCACGGAGCATTTTCATGACCCAAGACATTCATCAGGAAAAAATCCTCATCCTCGATTTCGGTTCCCAGTACACCCAACTCATCGCGCGCCGGGTGCGCGAGGCCCACGTCTACTGCGAACTCCATCCCTACGACATGCCCCTGGCGGAGATCCGCGCCTTCGCGCCCAAGGGCATCATTCTCTCCGGCGGCCCCAAGTCGGTGTACGACGAGGGCGCGCCGGCGGTGGCCGAAGAGCTCTTCGAGCTGGGCGTGCCGGTGCTCGGCATCTGCTACGGCATGCAGCTCATGAGCAGGCATTTCGGCGGCGCGGTGGTGCCGGCCGGCAAGCGCGAATACGGCCACGCCGAACTTCTCGCCCAGGGGCGGCCGGGTCCGCTGTTCGACGGGTTCTTCGCCGAGGGCAGAAGTCCCGTGTGGATGAGCCACGGTGACCACGTGGAGAAAATCCCCCAAGGCTTCGAGGTGGTGGCGGGGACGGACAACGCGCCGGTGTGCGCCATCCAGGATGTGGCGAGAAACCTCTATGGCGTGCAGTTTCACCCGGAGGTCAACCACACGCCGCGTGGCGAGACGCTGCTCAACACCTTCGTGCGCCAGATCTGCGGCTGCCACGGGCGCTGGACGCCGGGGCAGATCATCGAGGACGCGGTGGCACGCATCCGCGCCCAGGTCGGTGCCGAGCGGGTCATTCTGGGGCTTTCCGGCGGGGTCGATTCCTCGGTGGCCGCGGCTCTCATCCATCGCGCCATCGGCGAACAGCTCACCTGCGTGTTCGTCGACAACGGCCTGCTGCGCCTCAACGAGGGCGATCAGGTGATGGCCACCTTCGCCGAGAACATGGGGGTGCGGGTGATCCGCGTCGATGCCGAGGCGCGGTTTCTCGACGCCCTGGCCGGGGTGAGCGATCCCGAGCGCAAGCGCAAGATCATCGGCAATCTCTTCGTCGAGATTTTCGAGGAAGAGGCCGCCAAGGTGAAAGATGCCCAGTGGCTCGCCCAGGGCACCATCTATCCCGATGTCATCGAATCGGCGGGCGCCAAGACCGGCAAGGCGCACAACATCAAGAGCCATCACAATGTGGGCGGGCTGCCCGAGCACATGAAGCTCAAGCTGCTCGAACCCCTGCGCGAGCTGTTCAAGGACGAGGTGCGCGCCATCGGCGAGGAACTCGGCTTGCCCCACGCCATGGTGTGGCGTCATCCCTTCCCCGGTCCGGGCCTGGGGGTGCGCATCCTCGGCGCGGTCAACAAGGAGTACGCCGACATCCTGCGCCGCGCCGACGCCATCTACATGGAAGAACTCTACAGCAGCGGCCACTACCACAAGATCAGCCAGGCCTTCGCCGTGTTCCTGCCGGTGAAGAGCGTCGGCGTCATGGGCGACGGCCGCACCTACGAGTATGTCATCGCCCTGCGCGCCGTGGAGACCCGCGATTTCATGACCGCCGGCTGGTATCCCATGCCCTACGCCGATCTGGCACGCATCAGCAACCGCATCATCAACGAGGTCAAGGGCGTCAATCGCGTGGTGTACGACATCTCGTCGAAACCCCCGGCGACCATTGAATGGGAATAATTTAATTCGGGGCTGTGATGAAGATTTTTTGGAGGGGAATTGCTGGGCTGGTGCTGGTGCTCCTGGTGCCGGCCCTGGTTTTGGGCGACCAGGCTCCTGATGCCGAAAAGCGGCTATGGACGCGCGCTGAAACGGCGCTTGCCTTGGGGCTGCTAGGCGGGGCCGGGGTGGTGTCGTTGTTTGACGAGGACATCCGGCGCGAGGTTCAGCGCCGCGAGCGCAACACCCTGGACGAAGCGGCTGACGGCTTGAATCTGCTGGGACATCCCGCCATGGGCTTGGGTCTGTCCGCGATTCTCTGGGGAGCGGGCGTCTGGCGCGAGGATCGTCCCCTTGCCGAGACCGGGCAGCTGGCCTTCGAAGCGGTCTTTCTTGGGCAACTGGCGACGGCGGCGCTTAAAGTTGGAGCAGGACGCAAGCGCCCTGATGAACGGGAAGATGCCTGGTCTTTTCGCCCCTTTTCCTTGGATAAGGATTACGACGCCCTGCCCTCGGGCCACACTGCCAATGCCTTTGCCCTTGCCGGGGTGCTGAGCCGCCGCGGTGAGCAGCCCTGGCTCCCCTGGGTCTGCTACGGGTTCGCCGGGCTGGTGGGCGCGGCCCGGCTCCAAGCCGATGATCATTGGGCGTCCGATGTGCTGGTTGGCGCATTGGCGGGCGAGATCGCCGCGCGTCTGGTGCTGCGCTTTCACGAGCGCCATCCCGAATATTTCCTGGGGATTGGCGCCATGGGCGATGGCGGTACCGGCGTTCAGTTCAGCTGGCGCTGGTAAAATATTCAAATTAGGGAGGGTGGGCGTTGAAAAAAATCTTCGTCACCGGCGGCGCCGGCTATATCGGCAGCCACGTGGTCAAGGCTTTGGGTGAGCGCGGTTTTGACGTGCTGACCTACGACAACCTTTCGACGGGCCACGCCGAGGCGGTGCTCCATGGGCAACTGGTGGTCGGCGATCTGTCCGATAGCGAATTGCTGCGCCGCACCCTGAACCACTATCGTCCCGATGGGGTGATTCATTTCGCCGCGCACATCGAGGTGGCGGAAAGCGTTGACAATCCCCTCAAGTACTACCGCAACAACACCCTCAATGCGCTGAACCTCTGGGAGATCCTGCGGGAACTGAATCTCTCCAACGTGATTTTTTCCTCGACGGCGGCGGTCTACGGCATTCCCGAGCACAATCCCGTCACCGAGGAGACGCCGCCGGCGCCCATCAACCCCTATGGCGCCTCGAAGATGATGAGCGAGCGGGTGCTGGCCGACCTGGCCGCCGCCACCCGGGACTTCAAATACGTGGCCCTGCGCTACTTCAACGTCGCCGGTGCCGATCCCCAAGGACGCATCGGGCAGAAATACCGCAACGCCACGCACCTCATCACTCGTGCTCTCAAGACCGCCAAGGGCGAATACGACGGATTGCAGGTGTTCGGCACCGATTATCCCACCCCCGACGGCACCTGCATCCGTGACTACATTCATGTGGATGATCTGGCCGCCGCCCACCTGGCCGCCCTCGATCATCTGGCGGCCGGTCATGGCAGCGGCGTCTTCAATTGCGGCTATGGCCACGGTTATTCGGTCAAGGAGGTGGTGGCCGTGGCGCGCCAGGTCACCGGCATCGACTTTCGCGTCGAGGAAGCGCCGCGCCGCGCCGGCGATCCGCCGGCCCTGGTGGCCGACAGCCGACGCCTGCGCCAGGCCACCGGCTGGCAGCCGCGCCACGATGACCTGGACTTCATCGTGCGCACCGCCTGGGAGTGGGAAAAACGGTTGGGGTAGATGCGACCCGCTGGGTCGCCCTGGGCGAGGCAGCGCCTCGCCCCTACGAAAGAATGGCAATTCAATATCGAGGGGTATTTCCCCCGCCAGGAGGTTGTGAATCATGAATCTGACCGTGATCGGCACCGGCTACGTGGGTCTCGTCACCGGCGCCTGTTTCGCCGAGATGGGCAATACCGTCTATTGCGTCGATATCGACGCCAACAAAATTGCCCGCCTCAAGGAAGGCGTCATCCCCATCCATGAGCCCGATCTGGAGCGCATCGTGCAGAGCAATGCCAAGGAGGGGCGGCTGCGCTTCACCACCTCCCTGCCGGAGGCCATGGCCGACAGCAGCGTGTATTTCATTGCCGTCGGCACTCCGCCCGGCGAGGACGGCTCCGCTGATTTGCAGCATGTGCTGGGAGTCGCGCGGGACATCGGCCAGAACCTCAAGGACTACGCGGTGGTGGTCAACAAGTCGACAGTCCCCGTCGGCACCGCCGATCGGGTTCGCGCGGCGATTGCCGAGGAATTGGCCAAGCGCGGCGCGGAGGTCTCCTTCGATGTGGTGAGCAATCCGGAATTTCTCAAGGAAGGGGCGGCGGTGGATGATTTCATGCGCCCCGACCGCATCATCATCGGCTCGTCCAGCGAGCGCGCCAGTGAAATCCTGCGCCTGCTCTACACCGATTTCTCGCGCAACCACGACAAGATCATGGTCATGGGCGAACGCGACGCGGAGATGACCAAATACGCCGCCAACGCCATGCTCGCCACCAAGATCTCCTTCATGAACGAGGTCGCCAATCTGTGCGACAAACTCGGTGTGGATGTGGAAAAGGTGCGCCTCGGCATCGGTTCCGACGCGCGCATCGGCTATTCCTTCATCTATCCGGGCTGCGGCTACGGCGGCTCCTGCTTCCCCAAGGACGTCAGCGCCCTGATCCACATGGCCGAGCAGAACTATCTTTTTCCCCTGGTGCTGCAATCGGTGCATCAGCGCAACATGTTCCAGAAGATGATCCTCGGCGAGAAGATCGTGGCGCGCTTCGGCCAGGATCTTTCCGGCAAGGTCCTGGCCCTCTGGGGCCTGGCCTTCAAGCCCGGTACCGACGATATGCGCGAGGCGCCCTCCATCATCCTGCTGCAACAGCTCATCAGTTGCGGCGCCCGCGTGCAGGCCTATGATCCCGTCGCCATGGACGCGGCGCGCCAGGTGCTGCCCAAGGCCTGGTTCGACAACGGCAGCCTGACCCTGGCCGAGCATCAGTACGATGCCCTCAAGGGGGCCGACGCCCTGGCCTTGGTCACCGAATGGAAGCCCTTCCGCCATCCCGATTTCGGCGCCATGAAGCGTCTGATGAACGCTCCGGTGGTGTTCGACGGGCGCAATCAGTACGACCCGGCGCGCATGGCCGCCGAAGGTTTCGAGTATTTCGGCATCGGTCGCGGCCGCAAACTCTAGCCCACGAGGAACGAATCATGAGTCAGCCGCCCGACGACCGGCACACCACCCTGCAGGAGCTCAAGGGGCGCGTCGCCGCCTTTGTCGCCGAGCGCGACTGGCAGCAGTTCCACACGCCCAAGAACCTGAGCATGTCCATCGCCATCGAGGCGGCGGAACTCATGGAGCATTTCCAGTGGCTGACCGTCGAGGCCTCGCGCAACCTCGCCCCCGAGGCGCTGGCGCAAATCGGCGAGGAACTGGCGGATATCGTTATTTATTCCCTGTCCCTCGCCAACACGCTCAACCTGGATCTCGCGCAAACGGTCCAGGCGAAAATGGCCAAGAACATCCGCAAGTACCCCGCCGAGAAGGTCAAGGGCAAGTCGCACAAGTACACCTGGTATGAAGGCAAGGAAGAAAGCTGAGGGTGGGCAAGCCGGCGAAGAAATACAGTCAGGCGGCGCGATTGCATGACGTGATCCGCATTCTGGAAGCGCGCTACGGGGCGACGGTGGACGAACTGGCCGAGGAATGCCAGGTGAACCGCCGCACCATTTACCGCGACCTGCGCGCCATCGCCGATGCCGGTTACCCGCTGACCCGCGAGGAGACCGCCGAGGGCACTCTCTACCGTTTCCTCACCGGCTTCAAGAACCTGCCGCCCATCACCTTTTCCCTCGAAGAGCTGATGACCCTCTATCTGTGCCGGGGGCAACTCGGCTTTTTGCAGGGCACGCCGTTTCAGGACGATCTCGACGCCATTTTCGGACGCATCCGCTCGTCCTTGCCGCCGCGCAGCGTCGCGCATCTGGAACGCATTGCCTCGGCGGCGGCGCCGCGCTTTCAAGGGGTGCGCGACTACCGCGACAAAAAGGAAATCCTTGCCGCCCTGCGCCGCGCGCTGCTCTATCAGTACCGCTGCCGTCTGCGCTATGCGCCGGCGCGCCGCGCGGCGGAAAGTTACGAGTTCGATCCCTACCTGCTGCTGTTCTACCAGGACTCCCTGTATCTCGGCGGCTACGCCCACAATCGCAAGAGCCTGCGCCTGTTTCTCATGGATCGCGTGCAAAAGGTCGAGGTGCTGGAGGATCGCTTCGAGGTGCCGGAGGATTTTCGCGCCGAGGCGCTCACCGGCCAGGCCTTTGGACTCATCGACGACGCGCCCCTGGATCTGGATCTGCGTTTCGGACCGGCGGTGGCCCATTTGATCCGTGAACGGTCGTGGCATCCTCGGCAATGCCTCGACGAGGAGAGCGATGGTTCC
The DNA here is from genome assembly GCF_030604225.1 of Geoalkalibacter sp. Classification (GTDB taxonomy): domain Bacteria; phylum Desulfobacterota; class Desulfuromonadia; order Desulfuromonadales; family Geoalkalibacteraceae; genus Geoalkalibacter. Next base: position 24,896 of record NZ_JAUVWH010000006.1, on the reverse strand, counting down.
CTGCGCCTGCGTTTCACCGCCGCCGGGCGGGCCGAGATCCTCGCCTGGCTGTATTCCTTTCTTCCCCATGTCGAGGTTCTGGGCCCCGCCAGCCTGCGCGACGAATTCCTGGACGGACTGCGACAAACCCTGGAGCAGCACGAATCAACTCTTTGACATATTCTGTCGCATGAGTCGTTCAGTCTTGGGATATCGGCAACCCACCCCAGGACAAGGAGATGACCCATGGTACCCCTTCGCATCGACAGCGGCAGCGCGCAGAGTCTCTATCTCGACATCCATCACGTGCACTTCGCCCCGAGCTGCGGCACGGGCCATCTGGTGATTTCCGCAATCCTCGGCGATGGCTGCTACGAGGGGGAGATCGCGGTGGAACTGGGCTCCAGGATCGGCGTGACCTTTGCCGATCAGTATCTCGCCGAACGGCGTATCGCGGCGTTTTTCGCGCGCGTCGACCGCGACCGGTTGGAGGCGGCGATTCTTGACGCCGTCGGCACCCTGATCTTTTCCGTCGGCCGGCCGGGAACCCGGCAAAAAGTGCTTGCCTACCGCCACGGCACCCGCGTACTTTCCTTGCCCGGAGCCATTCGCCCTCGCAGGGTCGCGCCAAGGACAGGCTCCCGTCGCCAGGCCGTCAACGCCTGAGCGCGACCACCATCCAGGAACCTTTCAGGCAAGACCAGCGACTAGGGACAAAGGACAAAGGACAAGCGCCCACTTGCCCCTTGGCCACTTATGGAGTACAAATTACACCATGTCGAGCGACCCCACTCCCACCACGACCCGCGACCTCGTGCTCGCCTCCACCAGCCCCTACCGGCTGCAGCTGCTGCGGCAGCTCGGCCTGGCCTTTCACGTGGCGGCGCCCCAGGTCAACGAAACCATCGACCAGCAGGTGGCGCCGGAACTGCAGGTCAAGTATCTTGCCTCGCAAAAAGCCCTGAGCCTCGGCGCCAAGTATCCCGACGCGCTCATCATCGGCGCCGACCAGGTGTTTGTCGACGCGCGCGGCCGCATTCTCGGCAAGCCGGGTAATTTCGAGCGGGCCGAGGAACAGTTGCGGCTGATGGTCGGCAAGTCGCATGTTTTCTATACGGGGCTGTGTGTCTATGACAGCGCCGGCGGTCAGCTGCTCACGGATTACACCACTTTTCGCGTCACCCTGCGCACCCTGAGCCGCGAGCAGATTCATCGCTACGTGCGACGCGAGAATCCGGTGGACTGCGCCGGCTCCTTCAAGATCGAGGGGCTGGGCATCGCCCTCATGGAAAAAATGGAGGGCGAGGACTACACCGCCCTCATCGGCCTGCCCCTTATCCGCTTGACCGCCATGCTCGAGCATTTCGGGGTGCGGATCCTTTGAGTCGGGGCAAAAGTGCGTTGACCCCCCCGAAGCGCCTGTGCCATAATGCCCCCTTGGATTTTTACCCAAACTGTTGATTTTTTCTCCAACTGAAAAACCGTTTCGCCCCGATTGCTGAGTCCAAGCAGGCAATAACAGGCGCCTTTTCCGGTTTCGACTGTCTCTATCTCACCAGGCCGCAAGGACATGAGCGCAAGTCCCTTCGTCCATTTGCATCTGCATTCCCAATATTCCCTGCTCGATGGCGCCATCAAGATCGGCGATCTGGTCAAGCATGCCGCCGCCCAAGGCATGCCGGCCCTGGCCATCACCGACCACGGCAACATGTTCGGCGCCCTCGAATTCTATCTGGCGGCCAAGGGCGCGGGCATCAAGCCGATTCTGGGCTGCGAGGTGTACGTCGCCACCGGTTCGCGCTTCGACAAAGGCAACGCGCGCTCTTCTTCCGACGCGTCCCACCATCTGGTGCTGCTGGCGGAAAACCTCGAGGGTTACCGCAACCTGTGTCGCCTGGTGTCCGCGGCCTACCGCGAGGGTTTTTACTACAAGCCGCGGGTCGACTGGGAGCTGCTCCGCCAGTGCAACCAGGGGCTGATCGCCTTGACCGCCTGCCTGGGCGGGGAAATCCCCACCCTCATCGAACTGGGCAAGATGGACGAGGCCCGGCGCCGTAGCCGCGAGATGGCGCAAATTTTCGACAACGAGCGCTTCTATCTCGAACTCCAGGAAAATTTCATTCCCGAGCAGACCCGCGTCAATCGCGGCCTCAAGGAGATCGCCCGGGATCTGGGCCTGCCCCTGGTGGCGACCAATGACTGCCATTACCTGACTCGCGAGCAGGCACAGGCCCACGAGGTGCTGCTGTGCATTCAGACCGGCAAGAACCTCGATGATCCGTCGCGCATGCGTTTTCCCAACGACGAGTTCTACGTCAAGACGCCCGAGGAAATGGCGGCGCTGTTTCAGGATGTCCCCGAGGCCATCGGAAACACGGTGCGCATCGCCGAACGCTGTCAGGTGGACCTCGATCTCAAGACCTACCACTTTCCCCAGTACGAAAAGCCCGCCGAAAAATCCCTGGAGGAAGTGCTGCGGGAAGATGCCCGCGCGGGCCTTGAGGAGCGCCTGGCGGATATCCGCAAGGTGCGCAGCCTGCCCCCCGAGGAGGAGCAGCAGTACCGGGTGCGCCTCGAGCGCGAGCTCGACTGCATCAACTCCATGGGCTTTCCCGGCTATTTTCTCATCGTCGCCGACTTCATCAACTGGGCCAAGGATCACCATATTCCCGTGGGACCCGGGCGCGGCTCGGCCGCCGGGTCGCTGGTCGCCTACGCCATCCGCATCACCGACATCGATCCCATTCCCTACCATCTGCTGTTCGAGCGCTTCCTCAATCCCGAGCGCGTGTCCATGCCCGATATCGATGTGGATTTCTGCATCAACGGGCGCGAGGCGGTGATTGATTATGTGCGGCAAAAATACGGCGCCGCCAACGTGGCGCAGATCATCACCTTCGGCACCATGGCGGCCAAGGGGGTGATCCGCGATGTGGGCCGGGCCATGGGCCTGCCCTACGGCGAGGTGGACAAGATCGCCAAGCTGGTGCCGGGGGTGCTCAACATCACCCTCGACGAGGCCCTCAAGCAGGAACCCAAGCTGCGCGAGCTGCTCGACAAGGACGCCAAGGTCAAGCAGCTGTTCAACACCGCCCTGGCCCTGGAAGGGCTGACTCGCCACGCCTCCACCCATGCCGCCGGGGTGGTGGTGACGCCCCGGGATCTGACCGAATACCTGCCCCTCTACGTTGATCCCAAATCCGGCGGCCAGGTCACGCAGTTTTCCATGAGCTACGTGGAAAAGATCGGCCTGGTGAAATTCGATTTCCTGGGGTTGAAAACCCTCACCGTCATCGACAATGCCGTGCGCCTGGTGCGCGAGGGGCAAAAGGCCGACTTCGACCTGCGGCTGATCGGCGACGACGACCAGGCCACCTACGAGCTGCTGAGCCGCGGCGAGACCACCGGCGTGTTCCAGCTCGAATCCTCGGGCATGAAGGAGTTGCTGGTCAAACTCAAGCCCTCCTGCTTCGAGGACATCATCGCGGTGTGCGCCCTCTATCGTCCCGGCCCCCTGGGCTCCGGGATGGTCGACGACTTCATCCAGCGCAAGCACGGCAAGAAGAAAATCACCTACGATTTTCCCCAGCTCGAGCCCATCCTCAAGGACACCTACGGCGTCATCGTCTACCAAGAGCAGGTGATGCTCATCGCCCAGGTGCTGGCCAACTACAGCCTGGGCGGCGCCGACCTGCTGCGCCGCGCCATGGGCAAGAAAAAGCCCGAGGAGATGGCCAAGGAACGCGAGAAATTTCTCAAGGGGGCGGCGCAAAACCAGCTCGACGCGAAAAAGGCCGGGGCGGTTTTCGACCTCATGGAAAAGTTCGCCGCCTACGGCTTCAACAAGTCGCACTCGGCGGCCTACGCCCTGGTGGCTTACCACACCGCCTACCTCAAGGCCCACTATCCGGTGGAATTCATGGCGGCGCTGCTCACCGAGGACATGGAGAATACCGACAAGGTGGTGAAGAACATCGCCGAGGTGCGCTCCATGGGCATCGAGGTGCTGCCGCCCGACATCAACGCCTCGGATCGCAGCTTCACGGTGCACGCCAACGCCATCCGCTTCGGCCTGGGGGCCGTCAAGGGCGTGGGGGCCGCTGCTCTTGAGGTGATCATCGAGGTGCGCCGCGAGGCGTCTTTTACCTCCCTGCACGACTTCTGCGAGCGCCTCAATCTGCAGAAAGTCAACAAGAAGGTCATCGAGGCGCTCGTCAAATGCGGGGCCTTCGATTCCCTGGGCGGACGGCGGGCTCAGTACCTGGCGGTATTGGAAGAGGCGATGGAGGCGGGCCAGCGCCTGCAGCGCGAGCGCGCCATGGGGCAGGAATCCCTGTTCGGCATGGACGAGGTGGTCAGCGTCGCGGGCAACGGTCACGGCAAGCTGCCCGAGGTGGAGGAGTGGCCGGAGAAGCTGCTGCTCAGTTATGAAAAGGAAGCCTTGGGTTTTTTCATCACCGGGCATCCTCTGGCGCGCTACCGAGACACGATCAAGCGCTTCGCCACCTGCGACGCCGCAACGCTCAGCGAGCGCGCCGACAAGGAAGAGGTGCGGGTGTGCGGCATCGTTTCGGCGGTCAAGGAACTTACCACCAAAAAAGGCGACCGCATGGCCTTCGCCACCCTCGAGGACTTGAGCGGACTGGTGGAGATGGTGCTCTTTCCCGAGGTCTATCAGGCCGGCGCCGAGTTGATCAAGGGCGAGGAGCCGATTCTGGTGAGCGGCACGCTTGACGTCGGCGAGGAAACCTGCAAGCTGATGGTGAGCGAGGTTACCGCCCTGCGCGACATGCAGGAGCGCCAGACGAAAAAGGTGCATTTCCGCCTGAGCTCACCCGGACTCGACGAGGAGCACCTGCGCGGCCTGAAAAACATCATGCGCCAGTATCCCGGGCGCTGCGAGTCCTTGATTCATGTGGTGATACCCAGCCAGTGCGAAGCGGTGGTCGGCCTGCCCGATACGCTCAGCGTGGCGGCCAGCGATGAGCTGATGGACGCGACGGAGAAACTCTTCGGTTACCAGGTCGTGACCTTCGAGTAAGGCAAACGATTTCTTCCTCATGGAGATAGACCATGCAATTTCACCTCGATTTTGAAAAACCGATCATCGATCTGGAACGCAAGATTCGCGAACTGCGTGATTTTTCCACCGAGAACGTGGATTTCACCAGCGACATCAAAAAGCTGGAGAAAAAGGCCGCCAAGCTGCGCGAGGACATTTTCTCCAATCTGAACCGCTGGCAGCGCACCCAACTGGCGCGCCACATGAACCGTCCCTACACCCTGGACTATGTCAACCACATCTTCACCGACTGGTTCGAGGTGCACGGCGACCGCAATTTCCGCGATGATCCGGCCCTGGTGTGCGGCTTTGCCCGCCTTGACGGCGAGCCCTGCGCGGTGATCGGTCACCAAAAAGGGCGCGACACCAAGGAAAAGGTATACCGCAACTTCGGCATGCCCAATCCCGAAGGCTACCGCAAGGCGCTGCGCGTCATGCAGATGGCTGAGCAGTTCGGTCTGCCGATTTTCTGCTTCGTCGATACCCCCGGCGCCTTCCCCGGCATCGGCGCCGAGGAGCGCGGCCAGGCCGAGGCCATTGCCCGCAACCTGCGCGAGATGGCGGCCCTGAGCGTGCCGGTGATCGTCACCGTGACCGGCGAGGGCGGTTCCGGTGGCGCCCTGGCGATTGCCGTGGGCAATCGGGTGCTGATGATGGAGTATTCGGTCTACGCGGTCATCTCTCCCGAGGGCTGCGCCGCCATCTTGTGGAGCGACGGCACCAAGGGGCCCATCGCCGCTGAGGCCCTCAAGCTGACCGCCGCGGACATCGACGCGCTGGGCTGCGTCATCGACGAGGTAATTCCCGAACCCCTCGGCGGCGCGCACAATGATCCCGCCGCCGCCGCGGCCCAGGTCAAAAAGGTTCTGAAGAAGCATCTGGCCGAATTGCAGGAACTCTCCGGCGAGGAACTGGTGGAGCAGCGTTACCAAAAATTCCGCGCCATGACCATGGTGGCCGAGTAGCCGCGATGTCCCAACCGGCTGTCGTTGCCCTGGCTCGTCTGGGCGGGATGCTGCTCATCGCGTTGCTGACCGCCTGCGCCGCACCCGCTCCGCCGCCGTCTCGTCCGGCGCCCCCGCCGGCGCCGCCATCCGTGTCGACGCCGGCCGCGCCGCAACCGGGCGTTCCCGCCGCACCCGCGCCCCAGCCGAAACTGCGGGGTTGGGAGCGGCCCTACGAGGTGTTCGGCGAGCGCTATCATCCCTTGCAGGACCATGAGGGTTTCGTCGAGGAGGGCGTGGCAAGCTGGTACGGCCCGGATTTTCACGGCAAGAAGACCAGCAACGGCGAGATTTATGACATGCATGCCATGACCGCGGCGCACCGGATCCTGCCCCTGGGAATCCACGTCAAGGTCACCAACCTGCGCAACGGCCGCGAAGTCGTTTTGCGCCTCAATGACCGCGGACCCTTCGCCAAGGGGCGTATCATCGATTTGTCCTACGCGGCGGCCAGGGAACTCGAAGTCGTGGGGCCGGGCACGGCGCCGGTGCGGGTCGAGGCCTTGGGCTATCGGCAGACCGATGCGGCGGGACGGGTCAGCTATCAGGCGCCGCGCACCTGGGAAGTCGAAAACTACTCGGTGCAGATCGGCGCCTTTACCGTGCTGGAAAATGCCCAGCGGCTGGCCGACCAGATGCGCCGCCAGGAAGGCTATTCGGTGATTCAGCAGGGCTACGTGGGAGGGCAGCTCTTTTATCGGGTGCGCGCCGGCAAGTTTTCCAGCCTCGCCGCGGCCGATGCCGCCACCCTGAGATTTGAGTCCCAGGGCTTTGGCGGCAGCTTCGTGGTGGCGATGGATTGATCTTTGGGATCGGGGAGGTCGGGCGCCTTACTCGTCGCCCTTGCCCTGGCTCTGGTAGCGGCCGAGAAAATCCTTTTTGAAGGCGATAAAATCGCCCTGCTCGATGGCCTGACGGGCGGCGGCGGTGAGATTCAGATAGAACTGCACGTTGTGAATCGCCGCCAGGGTGGCCGAGAGAATCTCGTTGGCGTTGTATAGATGGTGCAGATAGGCGCGGCTGAAGTTCTTGCAGCAATAGCAGTCGCAGGCCGGATCGACGGGAAAGAAATCGCGGCGATAGCGGCGGTGGGTGAGGCGCAGGCGGCCGTGGCTGGTGAACAGGGTGGCGCTGCGGGCGTAGCGGGTCGGGATCACGCAGTCGAACATGTCCATGCCCCGCTCGATGCTCTCCAGGATGTCCTCGGGCAACCCCACCCCCATGAGATAGCGCGGCTTGTGTTCCGGAAGAAAGGGCGCCGTATATTCCACCACCTTCTTGAGCAGCTCCAGACCCTCGCCGACACTCACCCCTCCCACTGCATAGCCGGGAAAATCCATCGCCACCAGCGCCTTGGCGCAGTCGCGGCGCAGATCCTCATAGGTGCTGCCCTGGACGATGGCGAATAGGGCCTGATCGGGGCGCGCGTGGGCTTTTTGGCAGAGTTCGGCCCAACGCAGGGTTTTTTTTACCGATTGGGCGGCATAGGCATGGGTCGACGGGTAGGGGATGCACTCGTCGAAGGCCATGATGATGTCGGCGCCCAGGGCGTTCTGGATGAGGGTGGCTTCCCGCGGGCCAAGGAAGATTTCGCTGCCCGTGACCTCGTGGCGGAAAAACACGCCGTCGTCGGTGATTTTTTTCTTGGGCAGGGAAAAGACCTGAAAACCGCCGCTGTCCGTGAGGATGGGCTTGTTCCAGTTCATGAAGCGGTGCAGGCCGCCGGCTTTCTCCACCAGCCCCTCGCCGGGCCGCAGGTGCAGATGGTAGGTGTTGCTGAGAATGATCTGCGCGCCGGTCTCCTCGACCTGGGCGGTGGTCATGGCCTTCAGGGCGCCGTGGGTGCCTACCGGCATGAAAATCGGTGTTTCGATGACCCCGTGCGGGGTGGTCAGGCGGCCGCGCCGGGCCTTGCTGGCGGGATCGACGGCTAGTAGTTCAAAGGGAAACATGGGTCGGTTCAACTCCGAGCAGGGCTGGGCGTCCTCGGGCTAGGCCGGACGGCCACGGGGGTTTCTTACGGCCCGGTACCATAACAGAAAGCCGCGTTAAAGGCAATTTCACTTGGACATGACCCTTGCGGCGCCCCGCGCCCTGGCCGATGTGGATTTCGTGCTGGTCGATTTCACCCTGGAATTCCAGGAGGCCTTCGATTTCGACCTGCCGCGCCTGTTGCGCGTGCGGCGCGATCTGCGTGCGGCGGGGCTTCTCACCCTGGGAGACGGCGAGGCCTTCGCGGCGCTCTTCGATCCGCCCCTGAGCACCGACCCCGCTGCGGTAAAGCGTTTTCAGCGGCCCGGCCCGTCCTTCGTCATCCATCCCGATCTTGCCTTGTGCGATGCTTATGAGGAAGGCGACCAGATGTCCCTGAGTGTCCTGTTCTGGGGGCGGGGCATTCAGTTTCTCGGTGCTTTTGCCGAAACCCTCAGGGCCCTGGGCGGCAGCGGCCTCAATCGCGGCGAGGGGCGCTTCGAGTTGACGGCCATGGCCGCGCGCAAACCCGGTGGGGATCAACAATGGCTCTGGAAACGCGGCCGCTCCGCCGGTCCCCTGGTGCCGCCCATCCTCTCCGCCGCCTGGTGGCTTGAGTCCCTGCCCGTCCTCGGCGAGCAGGCCTGCCTGGAATTCGTCACCCCGGCGCGGCTTCTGTCCCAAGGCCGTCCCCTGTTTCGTCCGACCTTCGCGAGCCTCTTTCCCTTCATCCTGCGCCGGGTCACCTCCATGATCCATGCGCACTGCGGCCTGGAGATCATTGCCGATCCTCGCCCCTGGCAGAGGGCCGCTGGTGAGGTGCTGATCCTGGGCAATGAGTTGCACTGGCAGGACTGGCGCACCCTCGACGGCCAGGCCGGCCCCCAGGAACTCGGCGGCCTTGTCGGGCGCCTGAGGGTGGAGGGCGAGTCCCTGCCCTGCCTGGGCTGGTTGTTGCATCTGGGATCCCTGTTGCAATTGGGCAAGGGCGCTTCCTTCGGCGCCGGTTGCTACCGGGTGGATGCCTGACCCTCGCACCAGGAGCGCGGCGGCCTTGCCAGAGTTTCCGGATCCGCTATAATTAGAAATAAAATCAACCCCTTGCCTTGGGTGATGCTTATGACCGATCTCTGGGAAGAAAGAAAAAAAGCGCTGGAAAATCAATATTTCCGCAAGCTGGAAGCGGAAAAAATCGCCCGCTTGCGCGAGGACTCCAAGGAACGACTGATCCGGGAATGCTGCCAGGACCGCTGTCCCAAGTGTGGCGAACCCCTGGAAAAGATGGTGTTTCGCGAGGTGCCTCTCGACAAGTGCCCGGATTGCGGCGGCGTGTGGCTTGGTCCTAAAGATTTGCAGATCCTTGCCGAAAAGGATCATCGGACCTGGTTCCAGCGCTGGTTCCAGGCGGAGGAAGATCGCAAGGCCGGTTAGGGCCACTTCCAGCTTGTTCCCGGCGCTGTCCGAGCCCCTGCGGGCCTCCCGTCGCCCGGCAGGGGCTTTGGATTCTCCTCAGGCAAGGAATCGTCGTCGGTGCGTTTGTCCATCTCGCTGAAAATCCTCTCCGGCTACCTAATTCTCGCCGTCTTTCTGGTGGGGGCATCCTGGCACGCCCTGCTCTACCTGCACCGGGTATCCGAAACGTCGCAGCTCATCCTCAACCAGTCCGTCCAGGCAACCACCGCCATCCGCGGCCTGCAGACCGCCATGAGTTCCCTGGAGCAATGCGCCGAGATCTATCCTGAATCGCCCTCGCCGGGGGTTCTCAACCTGTTTCAGTACTATCGGCGTCAGTTCGACCAGGGGTTGCTGCGTGCCTCCGTGCATCTGCCGGGTTCCACGCGCTTGGACGAACTGCGGTCCGGCTACGCTCTCTACCTCGACCAGTTCGAGCAGCAGATCGAACTGGTCGCCGGCGGCCGGGCCGGGGAGGCGAAAAAGCGCGCCGCGACGGTGCTGGGGCCCCAGGCCGGACACCTTCATGGGCTGCTCGATACCTTGCACCTGGCGGCGCAGCGCACCCTGGACGCCGAGCTCATTTCCCTGCGCGGTTTTTCCTCAGGAGTATCGACGGCGGTGTTCTTCACCTCACTCTTCGGCGTGCTCTGCGGTCTGGTGGCGGTGATTCTCACCGCGCTGCAACTCAACGGGGGCATCCGCAAACTCAAGGAAGCCACCTTCATGGTCGGCAAGGGCAATTTCGATCTCAATCTCGGGCTGCGCACCGGCGACGCCCTGGAAGATCTGGCCAAAAGCTTTGAAGCCATGGCGCAGAAACTCAAAATGTCCGAGCAGCTCTGCCTCGACGCCAGTCCCCTGACTTATCTGCCGGGCAATATCGCCATCGAACGGGCGCTCACCGACCGCATCAAACGCGATGTGCGTTTTGCCCTGTGCTACATCGACCTGGATGATTTCAAGGCCTTCAACGATCACTATGGCTATGCCCGCGGCAGCGAGGTGATCAAGGCGGTGGCCGATCTGCTGGCCGCCGTGCGGGGCGAGGTCGGTGGAGAAAACGATTTCATCGGCCACATCGGCGGTGACGATTTTGTGTTCATCACCGAAGACGAGCGGGCCGAAGCCATCTGCCGGCATGTCATCCAGCGCTTCGACGCAATGATCCCGGAGTTTTACAGCGAGGAGGACCGCCGGCAGGGTTTTATTACCGGCATCGATCGTTATGGCCAGACGCGCCAGTTTCCTCTGATGACCATCTCCATCGCCGTGGTCAGCGACGCGCGCCGCGATATCCATTCACCCGCCGAGATCGCGCGGGTCGCCGCGGAAATCAAGGACTTCGTCAAGACCCGCCCGGGCAGCAATTATCACCTCGACCGGCGCGAGCGCGCCCGCTGAAAATGCCCCGCCGAATTTGACAATCCGCCCCGCCGCTTCCATCCTTTAGGTAAATCATCCATCAACTTCGCTGTCCCTTCAGGAAGACGTGATGAACAAAGGGCCCTGGAAACAGCTCACTATTCTTTTTCTGCTGCTGATCGCCTTCAATCTGCTTTACGTCGCAACCGTTCCTCCCCCGTCGGCACCCTTGGAAATCAGCTACAGCCAGTTCAAGCAGGAACTGCGCGCGGGTAATGTGGCGGAGGTGTGGATGCAGGGCGCGGCGGTCAGTGGTCGCTTCCGCGCCGCCCTGACCACCACCGATGCCGCGTCCCCGGGCCCGGACGCTAAACCGGTGCTCTCCGAGGAGTTTCGCACCACCTTGCCGCCTTTCCAGGATCCGCGACTGATGGAGGAACTGGAAGAGGGCGGCGTGGTGGTGCACGTCAAGCCCGAGGCCAGTCCGTCGCCCTGGTCCACGGCCTTTCTTTACCTGCTGCCCTGGCTGCTGATTTTCGGGGTTTGGTGGTTCGTCCTGCGCAGCATGCGCGGCAAGGGCGGGCCGGGCGGATTCATGAGCAGTTTCTCCAAGTCGGGAGCCAAACTCTACACCCAGGAAACCTCCAAGGTGACCTTCGACAACGTGGCCGGCCTGGTCGAAGCCAAGCAGGAACTCAAGGAAGTGGTGGATTTTCTGCGCGAGCCCGCAAAATTCAAGCGCATCGGCGGCAAGGTGCCGCGCGGGGTGTTGCTGGTGGGACCGCCCGGCACCGGAAAAACGCTGCTGGCCCGGGCCGTGGCCGGCGAGGCGGGGGTGCCGTTTTTTTCCATTTCCGCCTCGCAATTCATCGAAATGTTCGTCGGGGTGGGCGCCAGCCGGGTGCGCGACCTGTTCACCAGCGCCAAGAAAAACGCGCCGAGCATCATCTTCATCGACGAACTCGATGCCGTCGGCCGTTCCCGCGGCACCGGCCTGGGCGGGGGCAGCGACGAACGCGAACAGACCCTCAATCAGTTGCTCTCGGAACTCGACGGCTTCGAGCCCCATTCCGAGGTGATCGTCATGGCCGCCACCAACCGCCCCGATGTTCTTGATACAGCCCTCCTGCGTCCGGGGCGTTTCGATCGTCAGGTGGTGGTGGATCGGCCCGACTGGCGGGCGCGCGAGGAAATCCTCAAGGTCCACAGCCGCCATGTGCCCCTGGCGGCGGATGTGGATCTGCGGGTGCTGGCGCGCGGCACGCCGGGCATGTGCGGCGCCGACCTGGAAAGCCTGATCAACGAGGCGGCGCTGATCGCCGCTCGCGAGAATGCTTCGGAAGTGAGCATGCGCCACCTGGAAAAGGCCAAGGACCGCATCCTCATGGGTGCCGAGCGCAAGCTGATGTTGACCGAGAAGGAAAAGCGCATCACCGCCTATCATGAAGCGGGACATGCCCTGGTGGCCAAATTCACCTCCGGCGCGGACCCCGTGCACAAGGTGTCCATCATCCCGCGCGGGCAGGCCCTGGGTGTGACCCAGCAATTGCCGCAGGATGATCGCTACCACTATCCGCGCTCCTATCTGGAAGCGCGCATCGCGGTTTGCCTGGGCGGCAGGGCGGCGGAGAAGGCTGAGTTCGGCGAAGTGTCCACCGGCGCGCAGAACGATCTCAAGCAGGCGACGGAACTGGCGGAGAAGATGGTTTGCCAATGGGGCATGAGTGAGCGAATCGGGCCGGTGGCCTTGAGTCGCGGTGAGGAGCACCCCTTCCTCGGGCGAAAACTGGCGACGGAAAAGACCTTCAGCGAAGAGATGGCGTGGCGGATCGATCAGGAAATCGAGAATTTTCTCAAGGCCGGCGAGACGGCCGCCGAAGGGATCATCGCGGAGAAAGCCGATCTGCTGAACAAGCTGGCCAAGGCCCTGCTCGAGGAAGAAACCCTTGACGGCGAGAGGGTCAACGAGCTTCTCGGGCTGAGCGGGAAGGGCGCGGCAGCAGCAGGTTGAGCAGCACGCCGAGCAAGCCGGCCAGGCCGATGCCCTCGATGACGAACTGACCGGCGGAGAAGGTCATGCCGCCCACCCCGAACACCACGATCAGGGAAATGATGGCCAGGTTGCGCGGCTCCATCAGATCCTCGCCGCAGCGCGCCAGGGAGCTGAGCCCCACCACCAGGATTGCACCGAAGAGCAGCAGCATGATGCCGCCCATGACCGGGGTGGGGATGGTGCGCAGCAGGGCGCCCAGCTTGTCGACGAACGAGAGGCAGATGGCCGAGAGCGCCGCCCAGGTCATGATGGCCGGATTGGTCAGCCGCGTGAGGGCCACGGCGCCGGTGACCTCCGAGTAGGTGGTGTTGGGCGGCCCGCCCAGGGATGAGGCAAGGATCGTGGCCAGGCCGTCGCCCATGAGGGTGCGGTGGACACCGGGGTTCTTCAGGTAGTTGCGCTCGGTCACGGAACTGATGGCGAGGATGTCGCCGAAATGCTCGATGGCCGGGGCGATGGCGACGGGAACGATGAACAGCACCGCGCGCCAGTTCCACTCCGGCAAAACGAAGGCCGGCAGGGCCAACCAGGCCGCGTCCCGTACCCCGGAAAAATCCACCAGGCCAAAGGGCAGGGCCAGCACATACCCCACCCCGATCCCCAGCAAAATCGGCACCAGCCGCACGAATCCGCGTCCCAGCAGCGAGGCCAGTACCACGGTTGTCAGCGCGCCCATGGAGACCAGCAGGGCCGGGCCGCGCGCGACCAGTTCAACGGCACCGTCGCCGCTGCGGCCCAAGGCCAGATTGACGGCCACCGGCGCCAACACCAGGCCGATGACCATGATCACCGGGCCGGTCACCACCGGCGGCAGCAGGCGCTGCAAGGTGCCGACGCCGCGCCAGCGAATGAACAAGCTGAGAATTACATAGAAAAATCCCGCCGCGACCAGTCCGCACAGGGTGGCGGGAACGCCCCAAGTCTGTACGCCGTAGAGAATGGGCGCGATGAAGGCGAAGGATGAAGCGAGAAATACCGGCACCATGCGCCGGGTCAGAACCTGAAAAACCAGGGTGCCGGCGCCGGCGGTGAACAGCGCGACGTTGGCGTCGAGTCCGGTGAGCAGGGGCACGAGCACCAGGGCGCCGAAGGCGACGAAGAGCATCTGCGCGCCGATCAGGCTATCGCGCAGGCGGAACTGGTAATCGCTGGGCGAGGGGTCTTGAAGCATGGCGGGTTTCTCGCGGATATCGGTTTACTTGGTGCCGAAGATCTTGTCGCCGGCGTCGCCGAGGCCGGGCAAAATATAGCCCTGCTCGTTGAGCCGCTCATCGACGGCGGCGATGTAGATATCCACGTCGGGGTGAGCGCTGGTGATGCGGGCGATGCCCTCGGGCGCGGCGACCAGGAACAATCCCATGATTCTGCGGCAGCCGGCGGCCTTGAGCAGGTCAACGGTGGCCACCAGGGTGCCCCCGGTGGCGAGCATGGGATCAAGAATCAGGGCCATGCGTTCCTCGACGCAACTGGTCATTTTTTCAAAGTAGCGCACCGGCTCCAGGGTGTGCTCATCGCGATAAAGGCCGACGACGCTGACCTTCGCGCTGGGAATCAGGCTCAGCACGCCCTCCATCATCCCCAGACCGGCGCGCAGGATCGGCACCACGGTGATCTTCTTGCCCTTGATGCGCCGCACCTCCACGGGGCCGGCCCAGCCCTCCTCGACGACGGTCTCCATTTCCAGGCCCTTGGTCGCTTCGTAGGTGAGCAGCATGGCAACCTCGGCGGCCAGTTCGCGAAAGGCTTTGGTGCTGATGTCCTGGCGGCGCATCAGGCCAAGCTTGTGCTGGACCAGCGGGTGGCTGATTTCATGAACCACGTTGGAACTCCTCAAGAAAGCATGTCGGCTGGCGCGAAAATGGAATCAGGAAATGCCGGGTCGCGATTCCTCGGCCAGGCCGGCCGGGGCTGTGAAGCTGTAGCGGTTGTAATGGCCCGCGACCTGATCGTTGATGTCGCGGGTTTCGCGGATCTGGCGCACCAACTCCTGAAAGGCGTAATTCTCCCAGTCGGGGCGGGCATCCAGATTGAGATACTGGGGATATTTGCGCGTGGCGAGGGCGCGGTTGGGGCCTTCGAGACGCAACAGCAGCCAGGCGTCGGCCACATCCTGCTCGACAATGCGCTCGGGGTCGATCAGGGCCGATTCGGCCATCAGCAGCTGCGCGGAAAAACGCGCCGTCAGCCGCTCGATGGCTTCGCCATGTTCGCGCAGCAGGCGGGCCGCTTTCTTGCCGTCGCTCACATCCACGAAGATGAGGACGCGAGCCGTGCGAAACCTGCGGTAATCCACCAGCATCCGAGACTTGAGCATGAGCGCCTCCCTGAGCGGCTGAAAACGGGTCCAAGGCAAAATCTTACCCGCCCATTTGTATCCGGCAAGCGCGCGTGGCGAAAAAAAAAGAACTCAGGACAAGCGATTCTTGAAATCCTCGTAGCCGAATTCCCGCACCAGTTCCACCGTCCCATCCCAGCGCCCGTAATAAATGGACGGCAGCTTCATGCCGTTGAAGGTGTTGGTCTTGACCATGGAGTAGATGGCCATGTCGAGGAACATCAGGCGATCGCCGACGTTGAGGGGTTGATCGAAGGAATAGTCGCCGATGACGTCGCCGGCCAGGCAGGACAGCCCGCCCAACCGATAGGTATGGGCCTTTTCGCCCGGCAGGCCGGCGCCGATGATGTGCGGGCGGTAGGGCATCTCCAGCACGTCGGGCATGTGGCAGGTGGCCGAGGTGTCGAGAATGGCGTTGGCGACCTCGTGATTGCGGGTGAGGTCGAGGACCGAGGCCACCAGGATGCCGGCATTGAGAGCCACGGCTTCGCCGGGTTCGAGATAGACCTCGAGGTGGGGATGGCGCGCTTTGAAATCCTTGAGAAGGCCGATGAGGTGATCGACATTGTAGTCGGCGCGGCTTATGTGGTGCCCGCCGCCGAAATTGACCCAGCGGATCCGCGGGAAAAATTCGCCGAACTTCGCCTCGAAGGCGGCCAGGGTGCGCTCCAGGGCGTCGGCGCCCATCTGGCACAGGGTATGGAAATGCAGGCCGCTGATCCCCTCCAGGGCGCTCGCGTCGAACTCCGCGCGGATGATGCCCAGCCGTGAACCGGGACCGCAGGGGTCGTAGATGGCCACTTCCGTTTCAATGTGCTCGGGATTGCAGCGCAGACCGAACTCGAGGTTGGGGTTGAGTTCCCGCGCCAACTTGCCGAAACGGCGCCACTGGGCGATGGAATTAAACACCAGATGGTCGCACAGTGGGGCGATCTCGCGGATGTCGGCCTCGCTGAAGGCTGCGGCGAAGCCGTGCACCTCGCCGCCGAACAGTTCGCGGCCGAGGCGCGCTTCGTGCGGGCCGCTGGCGCAGGTGCCCTTGAGGGTGCGGCGCAGCAGGGGAAAACAGTGGTGCATGGCGAAGCCCTTGAGGGCGAGCAGGATACGCACGCCGCTCTGGTCCATGACCCGTTGCAGGATCGCCAGGTTATGCTCCAGGGCTTCCTCGAAGACGACAAAGGCCGGGGTCTTGATCCCGCTCAGGTCGGTTTTCCGGGCACAGATCTGGTCCATCATCAACTTATTTTCCTGGCGAATGAAGGCGGCACAGCCCGGATCGGTCGCTTCCGGGCTGTGCCGTGCAGTGGCGAATCAGTCTTCCAGGCCCCGGTCGAAGACTTCCTTCCAGGGCAGGCCGAAGCGATTGAGGTCGGCCATGAAGGGATCGGGATCGAACTGCTCGATATTGAACACGCCCTGGCCGCGCCAGGCGCCGGTGAGCATGAGCTTGGCGCCGATCATGGCCGGTACGCCCGTGGTGTAGGAGATGGCCTGGGACTTGACCTCGGCGTAGCAGGCCTGGTGGTCGCAGATATTGTAGATGTAATACTTGCGCCGCTTGCCGTCCTTGATGCCGTCGACCATCACGCCGATGCAGGTGTAGCCCTTGGTCAGGGGGCCGAGGGAGGCCGGGTCGGGCAATAGCGCCTTGAGAAATTGCAGGGGGATGATCTGCTGGCCCTGGAATTCGACGGGCTCGATGCCCGTCATTCCGACATTCTGCAGAACTTCCAGGTGCTTGAGGTAGTTGTCGGAAAAGCTCATCCAGAAGCGGGCACGCTTGAGCCCAGGAACGAACTTGGCGAGGGATTCAAGCTCCTCGTGGTACATCAGATAGATGTTGAGGGTGCCCAGTCCCTCTGGCATTTCGAAGGGCCGCTTGACCGAAAGCGGATCGGTTTCGATCCATTGGCCGTTTTCATAAAAGCGCCCCTTGGCCGTGACCTCGCGGATGTTGATTTCCGGATTGAAGTTGGTGGCGAAGGGCATGCCGTGGCTGCCGGCGTTGCAGTCGATGATGTCGAGGGTATGGATCTCGTCGAAATGGTGCTTGAGGGCGTGCATGGTCATGACGCTGGTCACGCCGGGATCAAAACCGCTGCCGAGCAGCGCCATGATGCCCTTGTCCTTGAAACGGTCATGGTAGGCCCACTGCCAGCTATACTCGAACTTGGCCGTGTCCGGCGGTTCGTAATTGGCGGTGTCGAGGTAGTCGACGCCCGTCGCCAGGCAGGCATCCATGATGGCGAGATCCTGGTAGGGCAGCGCCAGGTTGACCACCAGATCGGGTTGGAAGTCCTTGATCAGGGCGATGGTTTCTTCAGGGTTGTCAGCGTCGAGCTGCGCGGTTCGGATGGGGCGCGGCAGCATGGCGGCAATCTTGTCGCATTTGGACTTGGTGCGGCTGGCAAGGCAGATTTCCTCGAAAACCTCAGGCAGCATGGCACACTTCCAGGTCGTCACCTGGCTGACGCCGCCGGCGCCGATAATCAGTACTTTTCCCATGGGTCAACCTCCCGGAGTTGAAAAATCCCAACAATTTAACCAATTCTCTCCCGGAGTGCAAACAGCAAAAAAATCTTGGAAAAATTTTAGGCCTTGACAGGGAGCGAGCTTATATATAACATCGTTATAAAACAGAGGGAGGTAGGCTCATGGAAAATCAAAAACATTCGGGTTATTTTCTTGTTCAGATTGTCCTCGTTGCCCTAAGTTGCGCAGTTTTTGGCGCTGCCCTGGTCCACTTCCTGGGCTGAGGTCGGCGGCAAAAAAAAGAAACAACGTTCCTCTCTTCCTGGTATTGGCCCGCTTCGCGGGCCTTTTTTTTGCGTCTCGCACAGAGGTCAGTTGTTCATCTCAAGCAGGGAATAGTCCTGCAGGATGCCGTTCTGGTCGAAAAACAGGCGCAGGGTGGTGTGTTGGTGAGAGACGGGGCGTGGGTCGAGGGCATAGGCGTTGGCGATGCGGCGGCTGCTGTAGGTCCAGACTTCGGCATCGGGGAATAGCGGGTGGCGGCCGGCGTCGGGCAGCAAAAACGAGCGCGAGCTCTCGCCGGGCCGGATGATGGACTGAGGGGGGCCGAGCAGGTTGTAGGCCTCCTGGCGGGTGGTTTGACCGTGGACCAGATTGTCGCCGAGGGTGGTGGCATTGAGGTTGCGCGCGCCCGATTCGAGGGAAGGGCTGCAGGCCGAGAGAAGAACGAGAGTCGCAAGGATCAGCAACCAGCGGTGAAGACGCATAAGCCAGGCTCCTGGGGATCTTGAATTTTGTTTCTTATCGGCGCGCGGCCCGCGAAAATTTATCCTTTTCAGAAGCGTATCAGCCCCGCGGCCCAGGTGAAGCCGGCGCCGAAGGTGACCGCCGCCACCAGATGGCCCGGCGCGATGCGGCCCGAGCGGCGCGCCTCGTCGATGGCCATGGGAATCGAGGCGGCGGAGGTGTTGCCGAAACGATCCACGTTGACGTAGACCCGGTCCTCGGGCATCCCCACCTTTTTGCCCACTGCCTGAATGATGCGCAGATTGGCCTGGTGAGGAATAAGCAGGTCGATATCCTCCAGTCGCAGTCCCGTTTTCCCAAGAACCCGGTCCAGACCATCGCTCATGGCGGCCACCGCATGGCGAAACACTTCGCGCCCCTCCATGCGGATGGCGTGCAGATGCAGGTTGTCGGGACGCGGCGGATTGGCGCTGCCGCAGCCGGGATTGATGAGTAAGCCGGCGTGGCGGCCGTCGCTTTGCAGATGCAGGGCGAGGATGCCGCTCTCGTCCTGGCTGGGACCGATGATCGCCGCGCCGGCGCCGTCGCCGAACAGGGTGCAGGTGTTGCGGTCGCTCCAGTCGACCTGGGAGCTCAACACCTCGCCGCCGATAATCAGTGCGCGCCGGAAATCGCCGGAGCGCAAGAGGCTTTCGCCGAGGCGCAGGCTGTAGAGAAAACCCGAGCAGGCGGCCGAGACATCAAATGCCGCGGCCTGCTCGATGCCGAGCTGCTGCTGCACCAGGCAGGCGGTGGCGGGAAATTTATAATCGCCGCTCACCGTGCCGACGATGATCAGATCGATGTCCTGGGGCCCGAGCCCGGCGTCGTCCAGGGCGTTGCGGGCGGCCGCCGCGGCCAACTGCGCCACGCCGGTGCCGGGTTCGGCGATGTGACGGGTACGGATGCCCGTGCGCTCGATGATCCACTGGTCCGAGGTGTCGACCATTTTCTCCAGATCGGCGTTGCTCAGGATTTTTTCGGGAACGGCACGGCCGGTTCCGAGAATTTTTGCATGAGGCTTGGCTTGCATGCTTAGGTAACCTCCCTGGGGGCGATTTTTCAGGCGAGGGGAAAAAATATCACAGGGGGGCCAAAAAAGAAAATCAGGCGTGCAGGGGTACAACATTCAGGGTGGCGAAGGTCAAGGACGGGGCAAATTCGCTCAGCCCAAAAGCCATCGCCAGCAGATCGGCAACGCCGCCCATGGTCAGACGCATGGCGATATACTCGCGGTTGGCGGCAAGCAGAAACGGCCAAGGATCGACACCTTGTGTCAGCAGCCATTCAAGCTGGGCGCCATCGCGGCGCAGGCGCTCCAGCCCCATCGGCCCGCAACGATGCAGGGCCGTGGTGTCCTCGACGTGCTGCATCAGGGCCGCCAAGGCGGCAAGACCCTCTCGGGTTTCATTCCCGCCGGCGGTGCGTGTCGCGGCGATGGCCGGCAAAGCCGCTTCAAAAAGTGCCGGCAGGCCGCGGCGGGCTTCGTCAAGGATTCCACCGGACTTCCGCGCCAGACGCAGACGCGCGCCGTGCGTCTCGCCGGTGTCATGAGCGGGCAGCATTTGCGCCGCGACGGCCATGACGGCTGGTCGCAGATCCTCACACCGGCCCGCGCAGCCCGACAGGGCACAGAGCAGCAAGCCACCCAGGAAAATCGCGCCCTTGTGGGTGTTGGTGGCGAACCGCTCGAACATAAGAGCTTCATATCGGCGGCCGATGGGAACCAGATCCGCGGCGCTGCCGCCCTGGGCAAGGACCTCGGCAAAGGTGCGGTAGCCTTGCCCGACCAGGCCGATGGAGTCCATCATCAGGGGCAGGGACAGATCGGGATGGGCGCCGGAATCGAGAAGATCCACCAGGCCGGGCTTGGGCGTGAGGAAGAGTTCTCGGCGCAGGCCTTCGGTCAGGCAGTCAGCCAGGCGATGCAGGGCTAAAGCAAGCGATGAGTGCATGGGCGGCTCGCATGATGGTTTCAGGTTCATGGCGTTTCAAGCGAATGCAGGTGCGCGCCGGCCGCCGGCACAGCAGGCAAGGCCGCTCTTCCAAGCCCAGGGAGGCGCGGCCGAGGGGCTCGCCGGCAGCGAGATAGACATCCACATCCAGCAGGCGCGCGGCGGGATGAAGGTTTTCCACGGCAACGCCGGCGCGTTTGGCGCTCACCGGATCCTCGGAGCCGTCCAGAACCAACCAGGGACCCAGGGCATCGTCCCAGGCCGCCAGGAGGGTAAAACCGGGGATTTCTCCCTGCAAGCGGGCGCGCCCCCAGGAAAACAGCGCGTCAGCGCCGGGCGGGTTTTTATCCGCCCCGGGCAGCGCCAGGCTCAGGCAGGCGACCCAGGGCCGACCAGCGGCCAGGGCCTGATCGATGCTGCCTTGGCGCGTCTCGCGTGCCTCCAGCAGGCTAGTCCGCAATGCGGCGCACGACATCGATGATGCTCCCGTCCCGGTATTCGATGAGCCCCACCACATCGTCGGAAAATTCCAAGGGTCGGGGTCGCCCGGTGATCCGGGTGATCTCCGCCTGAATCTGGCCGATGTCCTTGACCGGCAGGTTGCAGCGCAGCAGTTCGCGCTTGAGATCGGCGTGGCGCTCGTTGACGGCGATGCCGCGCTCGGTGACCACCACGTCCACGGTGTCGCCGGGGGTGGTGATGGTGGTCAGTTCGTCGCGGATGATGGGCAGGCGCCCGCGCATGGAGGGAGCGACGATGATTGCCAGCTTGGCCCCGGCGGCGGTGTCGCTGTGGCCGCCGGTGTTGTGCAGCAGGTAGCCGTTGGATTCGGTGTTGACGTTGACGTTGAAGCGCGTGTCGATTTCCGTGGCGCCGAGAATCACCGCGTCGAGACGGTTGACCACGGCACCGGCATTGAAGGGGTTGGCGTACATGTCGGCGCTGATTTCCACGTGATTCAGATTGCGGCCGATGGATTCCACCGCCTTGAGATCAAAGCACTGCACGTCGAAGAGCGTCTGGAACAGGCCTTCTTCAAGCATGTCGACGAAATAGCCGGTGATGCCGCCGCAGCCGAAGCTGCCCTGAATCCGGTTGGCGCGCATCAGGGTGCGCACATGGTTGGCCACGGCCAGGGAAATGCCGCCCGAGCCGGTCTGAAAGGAAAATCCCGCGCGCAACAGGCCCGAGACCTCGATGACCCGCGCCGCGTACTGAGCGATCTGCAGACCCACGGGGTCGGTGGTGATGCGGGTGGTGGTGGAAACGATTTTTTTCGGGTCGCCCAGGGTGGGCACGCACACCACATAATCCACCAGCGTTTGGGGAACGGACAGGGGCGCGACAGGGTAGGGGCGCAGGTTGTCGGTGACCGCCACAACCACCCGCGCGTGCTCGGCATCCACCTGGGCGTAGCCAAGACTGCCGCAGGCCGCGGGGCCGCTGCTGCCGCTCAGGTTGCCGTATTCGTCGCAGGCCGGCGCGGCGATAAAGGCCACGTCCACGGGCACCTGGCCGGACACCAGGGCACGGGCGCGGCCGCCGTGGGTGCGCACCACCACCGGGCATTTGAGCAGGCCGCGGGAGATTTGTTCACCGATGAGGCCGTTGACGCCGCATTCAAGGCCGGCGATCACGCCTTTTTCGATGTAGGGGATGAGTTCAGCATGCACCGGATGGATGGAGCTCGAAGCGATGGTGATGCCGCGGATACCCAAGGCATCAATCTCGCGCACCAGCTGGCCGAGGAGCACATCGCCGTTGCGTAGGCTGTGGTGGGTGCTGATGCACATGCCGTCGCGCAGTCCGCTGGCCTCGATGGCCTCGCGCAGGCTGCCCAACACCTTGGAGGCGCCGGGATTGACGCGGGTCAGAGGACGGCTGGCGCGCATTCCCTGGGGTTGCAGGGCAAAGGGATCTCGGTAGGGGATGAGCGCTTTTCCGTTGAACGTTTCAGGGATCCAGCGGCCGAGGCTATTCCTGACCATAAATCACCTCATCGTCGATATCCATGTCGATCAGATGATGGGCGCGCGCCGTCTTGAGCACCCGCAGGGCGCGTTTGACCACCGGCGCATCGACCATCTTGCCGCCCAGGGAAATGACCCCGGTGCCCATGGCGCGCGCTTTCTGGATGGCCTCCACCACCTGCAGGGCGTAGTCGATTTCCTCGCGCTTGGGGGCGAAGACTTCGTGTACAACCTCGATCTGGCGCGGATTCACCAGGGATTTACCGGTAAAGCCGAGGCGCTTGATCAACTCGGTTTCGCGGCGCAGCCCCTCCATGTCCCCGACATCGGCGAAGATACTGTCGATGGCCTGAATGCCGGCAGCGCGCGCCGCCCAGATGACGCGGGTGCGGGCGTGGAACAGTTCCTCGCCGGTCTTGGTGCGCTCGATCTCCAGGCTGGCCGTGTAGTCCTCGGCACCGAAGGCCAGGGCGAAGACCCGCTGGGAGCAGCGCGCGATCTTGATGGAGTTGATGACTCCGGCGGCGCTTTCGATGGAGGGCAGAATCTTGAAGCGGCCGATCTCAATGCCCAGCTCCTCCTCGAATTCGGTGAGCAGGGTATCCAGCCGTTCCACGATCTCCGGGGTGTCGGCCTTGGGCAGGCGGATGCCGTCGGGCAGAGCGGGCAGCACGGCGCGCAGATCCTCGATGCCCCACTTGCTGTCGAGGGGGTTGATACGGATCAGGATTTCCTTGTTGCGCTGCGCATAGGCGTCGAGAAAGCGGCGCACCAGAATGCGGCCGGCGTCCTTTTCCGAAAGCGGCACGGCATCCTCGAGATCGATGATCACCCCGTCACTCTGGAAGATGGGGATGTTTTGCAGCATGGACGGCATGTTGCCCGGCACGTAGAGCAGCGTGCGGCGCAGTTGCAGAGCGCTCATGGTCGATCTTCCCCTTCCTGAATGAAGATGGTCGGTACCCCGCCGCTTTTCGAGGGGTGACGCTCGATGCCCGCGACCAGGGCTTCACTGAGGATGATTTCACAGCTGGCGAACACCTCGGCGTCGAACAGGTGGCCGCCGAGGACCTCGCCCGAGGACTTGGCCACCAGAATGTGCAGGTGGCAGTCGATTTGGCCGCTTTCGTCGGGCACCAGGTTGCCTTCGAGACCGACCAATTCCAGGGGGCCTTCGATGCGGTGCTGGTTCATGCGCGCCTCGGTGATGGGCAGCCGCGCACCGGCCTTGATGCCGCGCAGGTGCACCTGGCTGACCGAGCCCACCGCCGAGGTGATGACCGCGTATGTGATGCCGCGCTCGGCCACGAACTGGCTGAGACTTTCCTTGAGGCGCCGCCCCGGCTTGATCTTGAGGATGAAGCGCCGACCCTGCTCCCATTCCTTATACCAGTAGCCTTTCATCTAACCCTCCAGGGCCGCCCGTCGCAGGGCCGCCTCCACGCGCGCCTCGATGGCATAATCCAGGGCGCCGCGATCACTCAGGCGAATATGGCCGCGGGTGACCTGCAAGCGCTCAAGCACCACCTCGATACGCGCGTGAATCAAATGCTCGAACTGCTTTTTCACCGTCGATTCGATCTCGATGCTCAGGGTCTCGGCCGGTTCCACGAAAACCATGAGATCGCTCGACTGCAGGGTGCCGGCCTGAACCTTCTTGCGGATCTCCATCAGTGTCTCCTCTGGTAGGTTTTGAGCTTGTCGCGTAGGGGCTGGGCCTCATCGGACATCAGAAACCGAAAGGTGGCGTCGGGAACCAGCAGCCGCACCGCTTCATGGGCCTCAAGGCGCAGCGCCTCACGCACCCGGTAGGCGCTGATGGCATCCGCCGCCGCCGTGACCCTCTCGATTTCCTCCACCGCGATGCCCAAGGGCGGCAACCGGCGCTTGAGCGTCTCATTGTAGAGGCGCGTGGTGCGGCAATAGGGCTCGCTGCCGACAAAGCGCCGGCGGATGTGGAAGAAGGGGGCGATTTTGCCGGCGAAGAGCAGAGCGTCGACCTCCATCTGCACCTGCGCGGCCTCTTCGGCATCCTTTAAGAAATAGGCCGGGAAGGTGAGGCTGCTCACCGCGTAGTGCGAGCTGTCGAGCACCCGCACGTTGGGCAGATGGGCCGTGCCCTCCTCGACTAGGCGCTTGCGCACCGCGAAGGGAAACACCGAGCGGTCCTCGCGCACCACGAAAATGTAGAGAATGTCCACCTGCCGCGCGGCCTGCTCGATGAGGTACTGATGACCGCGGGTGAAGGGATTGCAGTTCATCACCAGGGCGCCGTTGTTGCCGGGCGCGACCCAGGCGGCGTACCCGGTGAGATAGCGGCGCAAGCCGCCGCCGAATTCCAGCAGAGTGGTTTGCGGATGGTGGACCAGGGGTTCGAAATTGAGTGCCTGAAAGGAATAAGCAGATTGCGGGCGGGTCAGGATGAAAAAAACCTCGTGCCCGGCATGGCCGCCGGCGCGCATGAGCTCGGTCACCAGGGCGCCCAGGGTCGG
>NZ_JAUVWH010000139.1 GCF_030604225.1 Geoalkalibacter sp. | reverse complement strand
GGCCCTGGACGACTTCGAAAGCCACGCGGTCGCCTTCGGCCAGGGATTTGAAGCCCGAGCCCTGAATCTCAGAGAAGTGGACGAACACATCCGGTCCGTTGTCCTGCTCGATGAAACCAAAACCTTTAGCGTCGTTGAACCACTTCACAGTACCTTCAGCCATTTTCTGTTGCTCCTTTTTTTCCTTGTGGAAACTTTGGTTTGCGGAGAGAATTCAGTCCACCGAAAACAAAAAAACACACGACCCAAGAGAGGTCTGTGTGCTTTGTCCTGACGGCGAATCGGTCAGCCTGAAAACCTACACAAACGTGCTTAAGATGGGCAACACTAGCACAAGGGCTTGCGCGGAGCAAGAAAATAAACGTTTTTCTTTAAAAAAAATAGTCGGTGGCGAGGGCCTGTTGGGCTAGGATGGCTGTTTCGGGCAAGACGGGGCTCGTCATCATCGTTAGGGAGCGGTGTGGAAAGTTTTGTTTTGATTGGAGTTTTTGTCTTTTTGGGCAGGGTGTTCCGGCGCCTGAAGGCCTTTCCGCCGGATACCCCCCAGGTGCTCAACATGTTTGCACTCTATGTGTCCCTGCCCGCCCTGATTCTTCTCAAGGTGCCGCACCTGAGTTTTTCCCGGGATCTGCTGGTGGCGGCGGCGACGCCTTGGGCGCTGCTGGTGTTCTCGGTGGTGTTGGTCCTGGCGGCGGCTCGGATTGGCGGCTGGCCGCGGCCGGTGGTGGGCGTGCTGCTGCTGGTGGTGCCCCTCGGCAACACCTCCTTCATGGGGGTGCCCATGATCCAGGCGTTTTTCGGCGAGGCGGGCTTGCCCTATCTGATCATCTACGATCAGTTCGGCACGCTGTTGATTTTTGCCATCCACGGCTCGCTGATCCTGGCCATGTTCGGGCAGGAGGGTTCCCTGAAACTGGTTTCCGTGGCCCGCAAGGTGCTGCTTTTCCCGCCGACCCTGGCGCTGCTGGCGGGGTTTGCCCTGCGCCCCTGGTGGACGTATCCCGAAGCGCTGGTGAGCGCCCTGCAGAGCATTTCGGCGCCCCTCATTCCCCTGGTGATGACGGCCGTCGGCTATCAACTGCGCTGGCGATTGCCGCGCCGGGTTTTGGCACCCCTGGGGTTTGGCTTGGGCGTCAAGCTGCTGCTGGCGCCCTTGGCGGCGCTGCTGGTGTTTCGCCTAACGGGCATGGAAGGGCTGGCGGTGGAGGTGAGCGTGCTGGAGGCGGGCATGCCGCCCATGGTCACGGCGGGTGCCTTGGCGGTGGCGGCGGGCTTGGCGCCGGAACTGGCCGTGGCGCTGGTGGGGCTCGGCATCATCCTCGCCTTTGCCACCTTGCCGCTGCTCTATCTGCTGCTGTAAGACACATCCCCCTTGATCCAAGGGGGATGTGCGTTTGCGATGTGGGGACTCAGCGCATTTCGGCGTGAACCCGATCGCCGCGTTGGATGGCGTCCACGCTTTTGATGATGAGCATCGCGGCGGAATGGGGTTGGGTTTCGAGAATCACGCCGGCCCCGAGCACGGTTTCCGGAAGCTGGAGGGGTGTGGTGCGGGTTTCCATGGCGATTTCCGAGGCCTTGCGCGGCCGCGAGATGATCATCAGATTACCCGCCTGCAGGCCGTCGTCGCTGCCGAGATCGACGTAGGCGATCATGTTCTGGGCCAGGGCCAGGTTTTCCTGACGCCCACCGATGAGGGTGCCGCTGAGGGGCGCGACGGCTTCCTTGAGGGCGACTTCCCGCGGGGCGGGCTGATAGGGACGCAGCAGGGCGCCCCGCGTGACTTCACTGTTGGCGTCGATGATCTGCGCGGCGGCGACCTGGGGATGGAGTTCGGTGATCTGCAAGGTGCCGAGATCCTGAACAAAGTAGCCGAGGAACTCGCCCGTTGCCGGATGCGTGACCCGGTCGCTCAGGCGAAAAATGGTGAAGCGGTCGCCGGGAGCGACGCGGCCCGGATCGGTGAGTTCCACGAACACCCGGTCGCCGGGGCCCATCATGATGCGGTTGTCGGTGGCATCGACCAGGCTGCCGACGCTGCCGATGGTTTTTTCCAGAAAGCCCTCGCCGCCGCCCATGGCCTTGATGCGGATGCTGTCGCTCACCGCGGGGACGACTTTCTGGCCGTCCATGTGAACTTCCTCGATGTTCTCCTCGGCTCCGACGATTTCAATACGGTCGGAAAAAATCCGCAGCTTCTGGCCGGGATAGATGAAATGGGGATTGCGGATGTCGGGATTGTTGGCCCAGAGGTTGGGCCAGTAGAGGGGATCCTTGATGAAGCGCTCGGAAATGCCCCACAGGGTATCGCCTTTCTTGATGGTGTAGATGCGCGGTTCCTCGGCGGCTGAGGTCAGGCCGGCGCCGAGAAGCACCAGGGCCAGAACCAGGATTTTCTTGAGAGACATGGTGATTCCTCGGAGAAAAAGGTTCAGGGTTCGAGATTTTTCTGCGCGGCGGCGCTTTGCGGGTAACGCTCGCGCAATAAATTCATCAATTGCCGGGCTTCGTCGCCGCGACCCAGTTTCTGGTAGGCCGAGGCGGTCTTGAGCAGCGCGTCGGGCGTGCGCGTCGACTGTGGGTAGCGCGTCGCCATTTTCATGAACTCGACGGCGGCCTGTTCATAATTCTGCTGGGCATAGTAGCATTCTCCGATCCAAAATTGCGCGTTGCTCGCATATTCGTTGTCGGGAAAGGCCCGCAAGAATTCCTCGAAGCCCGCGATCGCTTGCGGATAGCGGCCTGAGGCATAATCGGAAAAGGCGCGCAGGTAGGTTTCCGTGGCGGAACCCGGCGCGGGAGCACTCGGCGCCGGCGGCGCGACGGGCTCGGGAGGCGCGACGCGCGCGGTGATTTCACCGCGCGCGGTGTCCTTTTCTGCTACCGTGGATCGCTGCAACCCCTCCAGTTGGGCCTGCTGGCGACGAACCTCGGTTTGCAGTTGGGAGAGATCGCCGCGCAGGGCCGCGATCTGGGCGTCGAGTTCCTTCTGGCGTTTTTCGATGCGCGCCAGATCCGGCGATGAAGCCGGGGAGACGGTTTGGGAGGGGGGTAGGGCGCAGCCGCCGAGCAGGGCGAGCAGCACGAGGGACAGGCTGGCGATGAGAGCGAGGGGCACGCCGTCCTCCAGGGAAAATGAGAGGGAAGTAAAAGATTTCTAAAATGAAAATTTCTCTAAAAATTATAGGCTTTTTGCTGCCTTGTCAAGGGATGAGGGCGGAGATTGGGTGGATGCCCGGCTGGGCGATGGGAGAATTTCAAGAATGAAGAAGGTTGAATTGCTGGCGCCCGCGGGGGATCTGGAAAAACTCGAAACCGCTCTGCGTTTCGGCGCCGATGCTGTCTACCTGGGCACCGAGCGTTTCGGCTTGCGCGCCCTGGCCGGAAATTTCGATCTCGGGCAGTTGCGGCAGGCGCGCGACCTGTGTCGGGCGCAGGGCAAGAAGCTCTATCTGACCCTCAATGCCTGGCTGCGTCCCCAGGAATTTCCCGACCTGGCCGCGCTGCTGGAGGAACTGCGTCCCCTGGACTTCGATGCCTACATCGTCGGTGATCCCGGCGTGCTGGCGACGGTGCGTCAGGTCGATGCCGCGCGCCCCCTGCATCTCTCGACCCAGGCCAACACCACCAACGCCCAGGGCGTCAATTTCTGGGCGGCGGCCGGTGTTGCGCGGGTCAATCTGGCGCGCGAGTTGCGCTTGGAGGAGATTCGCGCGATTCGCGCCGCGACGGCCTGCGAGCTCGAAGTGTTCGTGCACGGTGCTTTGTGCGTGGCCTATTCCGGGCGCTGCCTGCTGTCGGCGGCGCTCACCGGGCGCGAGGCCAATCGCGGATTGTGCGCTCACCCCTGCCGCTGGCGTTATGCCCTGATGGAAGAAACCCGGCCCGGCGAATATTTTCCGGTTGAGGAGGATGAGCGCGGCACCTATGTGTTCAACAGCCGCGATCTGTGCCTGGTGGAGCATCTGCCCGAGCTGGTCGCGGCGGGGGTGGACAGTCTCAAGATCGAGGGGCGCATGAAGAGCGTCTACTACGTGGCGGCCGTGACCCGCGTCTACCGCGCCGCCCTGGATCGCTGCCTGGCCGATCCGCGCGGTTTTGCCCTCGACCCCGAGTGGCGCGCGGAACTCGACAAGGTCAGCCATCGCCCCTACGGCACGGGTTTTCTGTTCGGCGGCGAGGGTGCGGGGGTGCATGCCGCCGATTCGGCCTATGTGCGCGCCTGTGATTTCGTCGGGGTGGTGCGCGAGGAGGGAGAAAGCCTGGTGGTGCAGGGGCGCAACCGCTTTTTGCCGGGGGAAACTCTGGAGATCATCGGCCCGGCCATGCGCACGGCGGCTTTTTGCGTGAACGAGATTCGCTCCTTGGAGGGAGACTCTTTGCCGGCAGGTCAGCCCAACCGCCTGGTGCGACTGACTTTGCCGGAGGGGACGCAGGCAGGCGATCTACTGCGGCGGCCGGTCAAATCCTTGGGGGACACGGATCAAATCTGAAAAGGCGGGATCAAAACGGATCAAGCTTGAGAGAAAAAATCCGCCCTGATCAGATTTGATCCGTGTCCCCAGGTTTTGCTTTTCTCAAAACAACAGAAACCTTTTGCGTTTGGCCTCGGCGGCGGGAACCGACCAGCAGCGGCCGGTTTCGACATCGCAGCAGGTCAGGGCGCGGCCGTAGACGGCGCCGGTATCCAGGCCCATGCGACCGGGTTGCAGCAGCGGCCCGCCGCTCTGGGGGGTGTGGCCGAAGACGACGGTCTTGCCCCAGTTGTAGCCGCTGTTAAGGAATTCGTTGCGAATCCACAGCAGGTCTTCCTCGCTCTGCTGGGAGGGCGGCAGGCCCGGGCGCATCCCGGCATGGACGAAGATGACTTCCGGGGTTTCGAAATAGAGGCGCAGGTTGTCGAGAAAGTGGAGGTGGTCATTCGGAATCTCGGCACCGTGGTAGCTCTCCAGGGTCTCCTTGCCGCCGTTGGCGAGAAAGCTCAGGCGGTCGCGGCCGCAGAGAAAATCCAGGAACATCGCCTCGTGGTTGCCCTTGAGAAACACGCTGCGCGGAAAGCGCCGGGCGAAATCGCAGAGAAAGTCCAGCACGCCCCGCGAGTCGGGGCCCCGATCGACGTAGTCGCCGAGAAAGACCACTTGGTCCTGGTCCGTCGGCGCAACGCGCGCCATGAGGGCGCGCAACTGCTCCAGGCAGCCGTGAATGTCTCCCACCGCCAAAAGGCGGCCGCGTTTGATGAGTCGCGCCGTCATCGTCCCCGTTCACATCCTCGTCGCGGATAGCTTTTCAGGTGGGCCGCCCCTCGCGCACCCTGACCGGTACCACCCGCACACAGGCCCCGGGCCCCTCCAGCTCCCGATACAGACGTAGCAGAAAACGTACCGTCACCACCTTGTGAATCGCCGCCTGGGTCAGGCGGTAGAGCCAGCGGCGCGCCAGGGACGGTTGCGCGCTGCCCAGCAGCAGGGGGCAGAAGTCCGAAAGCTGCAGGCGCAGGCGCAGGACTTCGCCCAGGTCCTCCGTCGCCAGTTCCAGCCGCCCCCGGTCGCACAGGGCCGGCTGCACGAGAAACCCGCCGCAAATCTCCAGGGTCAGGCTGCGTCTGGTGGCTTCTTCATCATAGCGGGGCGGACTGAATTCCAGCAACGCCCAGGGGGTATCAATCAGGCAGAACCTGACCTTGCCCCCTTCCCGGCGCGGGCGCACCAGTCCCAGGGTGAAGCGGCGCAGGTGCCCGAGGTAGCGCTCCAGAAGATATTCGGGGGTGATTCCAGCGGCGAGATGGCGGGGCAGGTCCAGCCATTGAACGGAAAACACCGAGGAATCCTCCAGGAGGACCTGCTGGCAAGCGATTTCGTGGGGACGTGGGACGGTGGTCATGGCGAGGTCATCCCTTGAAAGTCAATGGGCGTGACTTTACCACGACCGCGCGCAAAATGGCGATGACTTTGGGATGGCCTCGACCCTTAGAAGCTGAAGCGGATGGGCAGGTTGATGCTCACCTGGACGTCGGGGGAATCCTCGGTGACGCCGACGCCGACGGTGACGTTGATCGCCGTGCGCGCGGAAACGGCATAGGTGGCCCCCAGCATCAGGGTGCCCACCACCGGGTCGGTGTCGGGCAGCTTGGTGCCGTCGAGTTGAGCGCGGGTGTAGATTTTCTGCTCGTAGGCGGTGCTCAGGGCGAGTTTGTCGTTGAGGGCGAAGCCGACGCCGAAACTCAGGTTGAAGCTGTCGCTCGGATCGAGCTCGCCGAGGCCGTCGATGTCGCGTTCCATGTGGTAGAAATAGCCGAGATTGGCGAACAGCACCGCGGGGTCGGTGACCTTGATCAGGGTCAGGTAAGGCTCGATGCCCCAGTGGCCGGTGCCGGTGGGTAGCTCGGTGGGAACCCGCTTGCCGGGCGTCGCCAGTTTGGACGGCAGGCCGTAGGGATCGCGCCCGGTGCGGGATTTGACCTTGACCCCGCCGATAATCTGAGGCCTGGTGGCATTCGCCTTGAGCAGGTGAAACAGGATGCCTCCTTCAATATCGCCCAAGGCGTGGTCTTCCACGGTTTCTTGCCGGGTGGGAATGCCCTGATCCGCGGGGGAGAGGGAGAATTTATCGCTGCGGAACAGGTAGGGCACCTTGAGATTGACCTGGAAGAAATCGCTGACGCCGAAGCGCATGGCGATGGACGGGGTGAGGATGTCGCGCCGGACTTTTTCCACCTGAATCAGGCCGATCACCAGACCCGGCAGGGTGAGGCCGGTCAGGTCGATGCGGTTGGAGGAATTGTGGGTATATTGCAGGCCCGGTTCGACGATCAGGCTTCTGCGCCCCGCCCAGGAGCCCCCCGTATCGGCGATCAGGCTGGTTTCCGAAACGCCGCCCTCGGTTTGCGCCCAGGCGGGCATCAGAGCCAGTTGCAGACAGACGACCACCCCGATCAAGCCGACCAGGCCACGCATACGCCCTCCTGAATACAAAAGATACCGATGCCGCGAATCCGCCCTTCACCCCAAAATCCCGCCCAAGTATAGTCGATCCAAAGCTGATTTAAAGTGAGGGACGGGATTTATTTACCCTGTTTCCGCTCGCGCGCAAAAAAGGCCACGACCGCCGACCGTGGCCACCAGGAGGCTGGGACAGTTCCGGTCTAATAGAGGAAGAACTCCCTCAACTGCGCCCCGCCGAAATTCTCCGCGCTGAAAAAGCCCAACTTCAGGTTGATGATGTTGACGATGGAGCCGACGTTATAGTTGCCGGAGATGATGTTGGCGTTGGCGATGCCCTGAAAGTCGGTGAAGGCGTTGTTGAGCAGCACATTGTTGATCTGCTGTGGCACCCTGCCTGTTTGGGATGTCAAGGGGTCGCCTCCTTGCCCGGCCTGCAGTATGTCGAGGTTGAGCTGGATGCTGCCGTCCTTGGCGATGACCGCCTCCTGGCGCAGGGCGTTCACGAAGCCCGTGGTCTCGCCGCCGCCGGGCTGCTGATGGGACACCAGGTTGACCCGCATGAAATCCATGGAAAAATACAGAAAATCGCCGTTGGGCAGGCTGAAGCCGCCGTGGGTGGCCGCCATTTCATCCTCGCTCAGGTACTCGCCGCTCATGTTCAGGACATCCGCGGCCCAGGCCGGCCCAGGAATCCACAGCAGCATTGCCGCAAGCAACCACCACCCGATACCCCGCCCCTTGGTCATGGCTTTCTCCCTTGAAAAACCAAACACTCAGAATTCGTTGGCGGCGCGCACAAACTGCAGGCTGAGCAACTCGGCCGGCATCAATTCGTTCAGGTCGCGCGACCAGAACGGCTTGATCTCCAGGTCGTGGGCGGCGACCCGTTCGCCGTCCGCGCGCATGAAGGCCAGCAGGATGCCGTTCCACAACTCTCCGAATTCTTCCTGGGTCCGGAACCAGTGCCCACGCGCCGGATCGGCCAGGTAAACCTGGCCCCCCTTGACCCCGCGGATGACGACGAAATGGCT
>NZ_JAUVWH010000186.1 GCF_030604225.1 Geoalkalibacter sp. | reverse complement strand
TGCGGCCCCAGGCTGCGAATGTAGGCCAGGGCGCGCACCAGCACGCCGAAATGACCATGGAAGCCCTTGAGGGTGCCGACGCTGAGCGGGCGGTCGTCATCGAGACGAAAATCCGCGCCGTCGCGGATCACCACCGGCACCGGCAGAAAGGGCGCCAGTTCCGCCGTCACTCCGACCGGCCCAGCGCCGGGTCCGCCGCCGCCATGGGGCGTGGCGAAGGTCTTGTGCAGATTGAAATGCATGACGTCGATGCCCATGTCGCCGGGGCGCGCGATCCCCAACAGGGCGTTGAGATTGGCGCCGTCGCAGTAGACCAGTCCGCCGCGCGCGTGGACGATGGCGCAGATCGCGCCGATTTCGCTCTCGAACAGCCCCAGGGTGTTGGGATTGGTGATCATGAGGGCCGCCACGTCCTCATCCATGGCCGCCGCGACCGTCGCGGCGCGCAACACGCCGTCGCTGACCAAGGGCACCACCTGATAGCCGCACAGAGCGGCGGTGGCAGGGTTGGTGCCGTGGGCGGTATCGGGGATCAGCACCTTTTGCCGATTCTCGCCGCGCGCCTCGTGCCAGGCACGAATCATGAGCATCCCCGCCAACTCGCCATGAGCCCCGGCGCCGGGTTGCAGGGTCACGGCGGGCAGCCCGGAGATTTCGGCCAGATCCTGCTGCAACTGGTACATGAGCTCCAGCGCGCCCTGGGCCAACTCCTGTGGCGCATAGGGATGGACCCCGGCGAAGCCGGGCAGCCGGCAGGCCACCTCATTGACCTTGGGGTTGTATTTCATGGTGCAGCTGCCCAGGGGGTAGAAACCCGTATCGACGCCGTAATTCCAGGTCGAAAGGCGTGTAAAATGGCGCACCACGTCCAACTCCGACAGCTCCGGAAAACCGGGGATGTCCGCGCGCACCAGTTCGCTTGGCAGGTGCGCCGCCGGCACGTCGAGGGCCGGCAGGCTATAGCCCTTGCGCCCCTTGTCGGAATGCTCGAACAGCAGTTTTTCGTTGAGTTGCAGACCGCGCGTTCCCACCTGGCTCATGGGGCACCTCCGCTCAAGGCCGCGCATAGGGCGTCAATGTCCTCGCGCCGGTTCTGCTCGGTCACGCACACCAGAAAACGATTAGGCATGTGCGGATACCAGCGCGCCAGGGGAATACCGCCGAGAATGTCGCGCGACTGAACATGCCGCAGTACCTCGACGGCCGAATGCGGTGCCTCGACGACGAACTCGTTGAACACCGGGCCGCTGAACGGTAGGCGAAAACCCGGCAGCGCGGCGATTTTCCCGCGGGCATAGGCAGCCTTGGCCAGATTGTGCTCGGCCAACTCGCGCAGGCCGCGCCGCCCCAGCAGCGCCAGGTAAATGGTGGCCGCCAAGGCGCAGAGGCCCTGATTGGAGCAGATGTTGGAGGTGGCCTTCTCACGGCGGATGTGTTGTTCGCGGGTCGCCAGGGTCAGGACGAAACCACGCTGTCCGCGACTGTCGAGGGTTTCGCCCACCAGGCGCCCGGGAAGGTTGCGCAAATCCTGCCGGCGGGCGGCGAAAAAACCCAGATAGGGCCCGCCGAAGGCCAGCGGCAGGCCGAAGCTCTGCCCCTCGCCCACCACGATGTCGGCACCCAGTTCGCCCGGCGATTTCAACAGGCCCAAGGCCAGGGGTTCCTGCACCGCCGCGATGAGCCGCGCTCCATGGGCTGCGGTCAGCCGCGCGGTCGCCGCCAGATCCTCGATGACGCCGAAAAAGTTGGGATAGCCCAGCACCAGGCCGGCGCAGCGCTCGTCCAGTTGCCCCTCCAGGGCGGCCAGATCGGTGCGGCCCGTATCATCGCAGGGCACCTCGATCAGCTCCAGGTCGAGGTAGCGGCAGTAGGTCGCCACCGTGGCGCGATAATCGGGATGCAGGGAAGCGGCAAGCAACACCCGCCCGCGTCGCGTCGCGCGGCTGGCCATAAGCACCGCCTCGGCGCAGGCCGAAGCGCCGTCGTACATGGAGGCGTTGGCCACATCCATGCCGGTGAGCTGGCAGATCAGGGTCTGGAACTCGAAAATCGCCTGCAAGGTGCCCTGGCTGATTTCGGGCTGATAGGGCGTGTAGGCGGTGTAGAACTCGCTGCGCGAGATGAGATGGTCGACCACGGCGGGGATGAAATGCCGATAGGCGCCGCCGCCGAGAAACATGCGGTGGGTTTCGCCGGTGGCGTTGCGCCGCGCCAGGCAGTTCAATTCGGCAAGCAGCTCGGCCTCGCTGCGCGCCTCGGGCAGATCCAGGGGACGGCCGAGGCGCAGGGCGGCGGGAATCTCGCGGAACAGCTCCTCGACGTCCCCGGCGCCAATCACGGCCAGCATCTGCCGCACGTCATCCGGAGTGTGGGGAATATAACGCATGATGGAATCCTCCCGGGCGAGGTCGGGACAGCCTATTCCTCTTCGATGAATTCGCGGTAAGCGTCGGCGTCGAGCAGTTCGTCGAGTTCACCCGGATCGCTGATGCGGATCTTGATCATCCAGCCGTCCTCATAGGGCGAGGTATTGAGCACTTCGGGCGTCTCGGGCAACTCCTCATTGACCTCGACGACCTCGCCCGACACCGGGGCATAGATATCGGAGACCGCCTTGACCGACTCGACCACGCCGAAGGGCTTGCCCGCCTCGACCTTGACGCCCACCTCGGGCAGCTCGACAAACACCACGTCGCCCAGTGAGTCCTGGGCAAAATCGGTAATGCCGACCGTCACCAGGTCATCCTCCACCAGTACCCATTCATGCTCTTCCGTGTACTTGAGCTCCTCGGGAAACTCCATGTCTGCGCCTCCTGAACGATAGAAAAAGGACGCCCCCGAAAGCCGGCGCCCCGGATAAACACACTTGGCCTATTTACGCAAGAAAGGGGTTTTGACCACTTCCGCCGTCACCCGCCGCTGGCGGATGCCGATGTCCAGAAGCGTGCCCGGGCGCTGCAGACCGTCGCGCACCAGGGCGATGGCAATGCCCTGGCGCAGGCTGGGCGACAGGGTGCCGCTGGTGACTACCCCCACCGGCTCGCCTCCGTGGAAAACCGGGTAGCCGGCCCGCGGCACGCCTGCTTCGGTCAGGAGCAGGCCGACCAGGCGCCGGGGGATTCCCGCCTCCTGTTGACGCAGCAGCGCCTCGCGGCCGATGAAGCTGGGCTTGTCCAGGCGCGTGATCCAGCCGAGACCGGCTTCGAGGGGGGTAATCTCCGGACTCAGCTCATGGCCGTAAAGGGGATATTTCATTTCCAGGCGCAGGGTGTCGCGCGCCCCCAAGCCGGCCGGCAGCAAACCTTCGTCGCCGCCGACCTCAAGCAGGGCGCGCCACAGGGTCAGGGCGGCCTCGGGATGGCAGTAGAGCTCGAACCCATCCTCGCCGGTGTAGCCGGTGCGCGAAAGGATGCAGGGCACCTGGGCCACCAGCCCTTCGTAGAAATGGTAGCTTGCGATGCGCTCCAGCGCCGTATCGGTGAGGCGCGCGAGAATGGTCACGGCGGCCGGCCCCTGCAGGGCAAGCTGGGCGAAATCAGCACTGACATTACGACACTTGACCGCCGAAAAATCGCTGTCCTCGAGCACCTGCTCGATCCAGGCAAAATCCTTGTCCGTGTTGGCGGCGTTGACGCACAACAAGAAGTGCTCGCCGTCGAAGCGGTAGATGAGCAGGTCGTCCACCACGCCGCCCGTGGGATAGCACATGGCGGTGTACTGGGCCTGTCCATTGCTCAGGCGGCTGACGTCATTGACGCACAGTTCCTGCAAAAAAGCTTCGGCCTGAGGGCCCTTGACCTCGATTTCGCCCATGTGGGAGACATCGAACAGCCCCGCCGCATGACGCACGGCGAGATGTTCCTCGATGACGCCGCGATACTGCACCGGCATCTCCCAGCCGCCGAATTCCACCATGCGCGCACCCATTTCGCGATGCGCCGGATATAGAGCGGTCCGCTTGAGCATAGGCCTCCTTGCCGCGCGCGCCGTGATTTTTCACCTGCGGCGGCAGTCACAAGCTTAGCAGAGAATCTCGGGAATCCTATCCTCGCAGCCCAGGGTCATCAGGTGCACACCCTGGCAATGACGCCGCGCCACGCCCACGAGTTCGCGCGCCAGCTCGATGCCCACGGCCAGAGGGTCCGTCGCGGCCTCCAGCCGGGCAAGAATCGCGTCGGGGACACGCACGCCGGGGATATGGGTATTGAGGTAGCGCGCCATGCGGGCGCTCTTGAGCAGCAGCACGCCGAGGATCACCGGCACGCCAAGGGGCCGCGTC
>NZ_JAUVWH010000184.1 GCF_030604225.1 Geoalkalibacter sp. | reverse complement strand
GCCACGTTGAGGGGTTCGATATAGGTGGCATCGGCCATGCCCGGGTCGGTCATGATGGTGGCGGGATTGGAGTTGACCAGAACGATCTGGTAACCGAGCTTGCGCAGCGCCTTGCAGGCCTGGGTGCCGGAATAGTCGAATTCGCAGGCCTGGCCGATGATGATCGGGCCCGAGCCGATGATGAGTACCTTTTTCACGTCGTCGCGTCGCGGCATGGCTATCTCCTGGAAAACTGCTTCTGTGCTTAATTTTGACGCAACAATATTGCAGAGATTGCCCCACAGTGCAACCGCAATAAGCAGGCACGGCAAGCCTGGTAATCTTTTCAGCAGCGCGGCCAGGCAAGCGATAATTTGTTCATCAGGAAGGCGCGATTGTGCTTATAATAGCGCCTTCCTGATGTGACCGAACCAGCGAGGTGAGCATGGACCTGCTTCTCAACGATGTGGAAATTCGCGTACTGGGCTGTCTCCTCGAAAAAGAGATGGCCACCCCCGAATACTATCCCCTGACCCTCAACGCCCTGACCAACGCCTGCAATCAAAAATCCAACCGCGATCCGGTCATGAGCCTGGAGGACGCCGACGTGATTCGCGCCCTCGACGCCCTGCGCACCCGCGGCCTGGCCATGCAGTCGGCGGAAGGGGTGCGCGTGCCACGCTATCGCCACACCCTGGCGGAAAAACTGCACCTGGAGCCGCCGCAACTGGCTGTGCTCGCCGAACTGCTGCTGCGCGGGCCGCAGACCCTCGGCGAATTGCGCACCCGCGCCGAGCGCATGCAGCCCCTCGCCGATCTGGCCGTGGTCGAGGAAATCCTCGGCGAGTTGGCCGAGCACAGCCCCGCCCTGGCCACCCAACTGCCGCGCCAGCCGGGGCAGAAGGAAAACCGCTATGCGCACCTGCTTGCCGGATCGCCGGCCGTGGACACCGCGCCGCGTGGCGTTCCGCCCGAGGCCGCGCGGGTTCAGGTCACGGCCGTGGACCAGCGCATCGCCCAACTGGAGGAGGAGGTGGCCGCCCTGCGCCTGGAGATCGCGGAGCTGCGCCAGAGCATGAGCGATTTTCGCGCCCAGTTCGAGTAGGCGCGCGGCGCGAAAAGGGAAAATTTCCGGCGAAACTTTGCCTTTCGCACGGCGGGTCTGCTAAGGTAGGAGCAATTTTCAGCCCGACAAAGGAGAGATCATGGCACCTGTGAAAAGCGGCGACAACGCCAAGGTTCATTACACCGGCACCCTGGATGACGGCACGGTTTTCGATTCGTCCCGCGAGCGCGAGCCGTTGGAATTCCAGGTCGGCGCCGGCCAGCTGATCGCCGGCTTCGACGAAGCGGTGGTCGGCATGACCCTCGGCGAAACCCGCACCATCAACATCCCCGCCGAAAAAGCCTACGGCCCGCACCGCGAGGAACTGGTCATCGACGTGGACCGGCGGCAGTTTCCCCAGAACATCAACCCGGAAATCGGCCAGCAGCTTCAGACCGAGGACAATCATGGCCATCCCTTGATCGTCACCATCACCGCCATCGACGGCGACAAGGTGACCCTGGACGCCAATCATCCCCTGGCCGGCAAGAACCTCAATTTCGAAATCGAGCTGGTGGAAAAGAACTGAAGGATTTTTTCTTGAACGCCAAGACAAAAGGGCGGTCCCGGGGGGCCGCCCTTTTGTCTTGGGAATTACAGGAAGGAGCAGACGTACTCGGCGATGCCTTGGTCCACGGCGATCTCGAAGGAGGATTTGCCGGACACGTCGAAAAAGGTGCCCGCCGCGAAACTGCGCCAATCCCTATCTCCAGCGAGACGCACCCGGCAGGTGCCGGCGATGATTTCCATGCGCTCGGGCGCCTCGGTGTTGAACTTGAACTCGCCGGGATGGATCAGTCCCAGGGTCTTGCGGCTGCCGTCGGCGAAGGTCAGGCCGTGGCTGACGACCTTGCCGTCGAAGTAGATGTTGGCCTTGCAGGCGACGCTCACATTGTCGAATTTTTGCGGGGAACCATAGCTCATGCCCAATCTCCTCAAGCGGTTGATGACTTACCGGCCGAGGCTGTGGTATCACAGAATCACGTGACACCGCAAGCCAGGAGGAGGTCGGACCATGTTCGGCGTCGGCATTCTGCTCTCCGAACTCGCTCACGAGGCGCAACATTCCGTTCTCGACCGCGTCTGGCCGTTTTTTCTGCTCATCGTCGCGGCCGCCGCCATTGCCGCCGTCTATTTCGCCCTGCGCAAGGACAAGGGCGATGCCGCCGAGGATCGGACCCATGACGACTGACGCCTGGCGCGAGCTGTTCCCCGTCACCCGCAGCCAGATTTTTCTCAACAATGCCGCCATGGCCCCCCCCTCCCTGCGCGTGGTGGAGGCCATGCACGCCTTCATGAGCGAATGCGCGCACCAATCAAGCCGCAATTACGCCGCCTGGGGCCGCCGGGTCATGGCGACGCGGGGCAAGGCCGCCGCTCTGGTGGGTGGTCAGGCGCAAGACCTGGCCTTCGTCGGCAACACCTCCTTCGGCCTGTCCCTGGTCGCTCAGTCCTTTCCCTGGCAAGCGGGCGACGCGGTGCTGGTGCCGGTGCCTGATTTCCCCAGCAACGTCTATCCTTGGCAAAACCTTGAACGCCGCGGCGTCGAGATCATCGAGGTGCCGCGCCGCGACGGGCGCATCGGCCCCGCCGACTTTGAGCGGGTGGTGACGGCGCGCACCCGCATGCTCACCCTGAGCAGCGTCGATTATGCCAGCGGCTTTGCCGCCGATCTGGAGGAGATCGGCGCCTGGTGCCGGGAAAAGGGTCTGTTTTTCGTGGTCGACGCCATCCAGAGCCTCGGCGTGCTGCCCGTCGATGCGCCGCGCCTGGGGATTCACGCCCTGGCCGCCGGCGCCCACAAATGGCTGCTCGGACCCCTGGGCATCGGCCTGCTCTACGTCGCGCCGGATCTGCGCGAGGTGTTGCAACCGGCCCTGGCGGGCTGGAAGGCGGTGGTCGATCCGGAGAACTTCGAGCTGCATTTTCAGTTGCGCGGGGACGCCGCGGTATTTGAGCCGGGCACCCTCAATCTGGCGGGAATATTCGGGCTGGAAGCGGCGCTGGATCTGCTCGCCGAAGTGGGCCGCGACACAATCCGCGCCCGGGTTTTGCGCCTCTGCGATGAGCTGGCCGCGGGATTGCGGCAGCGGGACCTGCGGGTCACCTCGCCCCTGTCACCGGAAGAGCGCGCCGGGCTGCTGTTTTTCGAGCCGCCGGGCAAGGCCGAGGCGCTGTTTCACGCCCTGCCGGCCAAGGGCGTGATGCTTTCCTTGCGCAACGGGCGCCTGCGGCTCTCGCCGCATTTTTACAACAACCAGGCGGATGTGGCTGGTTTTTTCGCGGCGCTGGATGACTGCTTGTGAGGGACCGCCATAGGACCTAGGGCAAGGCCCGTTGATAGAAGCGGCGCCAGTTTTCGCCGAGGATGCCGGCAACGGCTTCCTCGGGATAGCCCAAGGCCCGCAGATCCGCGGCCAGCAGCGGCCAGTGGGCGTAGCTTTCCAGCCCCGCGCAGACCCCGTCAAAGCCCCCATAATCCGAGCCGAGGGCAACTCCTTGCGGACCGAAGCGCTGCACCAGCCAGTCAAGCTGTCGCACCAGGTCGGCGCGCTCGGCCCGGTCCGTGCCGTTGAGCATTTCCGGGGCGAGGGTCAACCCGATCACGCCGCCGCGTGCGATGATGGCCGCCGCCTGGGCCTCGCCGAGGTTGCGCCGCCGGTCGCAGAACGGGCGCAGGCCGGTGTGGGAACTGATCACCGACCCCGCATAATCGCGCAGCACCTTCGCCAGGGCCGGTTCGGAAAGATGCGCCGCGTCGATGACCCAACGGCGCAGCGCCAGTTCGCGCAGCAAACCCCGTCCGGCCGCGCTCAGCCCCTGCGGCGCGGCACTGCCGTTGCCGTCCGCCAGGCGGTTGCACCCCGCGTGCGTCAATCCCACCACCCGCAATCCCCAGTCTTGCAATTCATCGAGATCGGCATCGAGGAGCGCATCGCCGTTTTCCAGCAGCAACAGACAGGCCGTCTCAGGTGCCACCCCTGTCAGGTCCGCTCCATGCCTGATCCGGAGAAAACCTGCCAGCTGCTCATCGGCCTGCCGGCGCAGAACCTCCAGGCGCATCCGAGCACTGCCGGGGCCGTTGAAGCAGTCCTCGCTGTAGAGGGCGCAGACCAGCAGGCCGACAGGGCCCGCCGCCAGGGTTCCCGGCGTCACCGGCCCATCCGCCAGTTCCGTGAACGAGGTTGGCGCGCCACGTCGCTCCAGATCGTAGAGCAGGTCGACATGGCCGTCGGCCAGGCAAGTGTCCGTCATCAGCGCTCCGCCAGCAGGGTATGACTGCGTATCAATTCGAAATGCCGGGCGTGATTGCGAATGATCCAGGGCACCGTCTCCTCCGCGACCAGCTGCCAGGGCGGCAGGCACTCGCGGGCGAGAAGGCGCCGCAGGTTGTCGCTGCCGCGTCCGGCGTAAGGCCCGCGCTCCGTTCCGCCCAGCCAGGCCTCCGGGGGCGCGCAGGCCCGCGACCAGGAGTAGGGATCGGCCAGCAGCAGCGTGCTCCCGGTCAGGGTCGCCACCCGGTCGAGCTCGGCCAGGTGACGGCGCGGCGCGGGCAGCTTGTCGATCAG
>NZ_JAUVWH010000088.1 GCF_030604225.1 Geoalkalibacter sp. | reverse complement strand
GCCACCGCCGAGGCGCCCGCCACCAGCAGCCCGGCCACGGTGGAAATGCCCGCCGCCATGGCTCCGGCGGCGAGATAGCCGATGAAGGCGATGCCCAGTTCCGCGCGTTCGGGGGCCGAGAGGATGATGACGTCGGCGACGGCGCGGCCGCCCAGGGGATTCCAGTACTTGCCCAGGGCGGCGTAGACCGGCGAGGACCAGTAGAGCAGGCCGATGAAGAACAGGCCCCAGAGCACGCTGCGCCGCGCGATGTCCTCGTTCTTGACGGTGTAGAAGCGGATCATGATGTGCGGCAGGCCGGCGGTGCCGACCATCAGGGTGAACACCAGGGCGATGAAATGATAGATGCTGCCGCCCGTGCCCCAGGGCAGATAGGCGCGCGTCGCCTTGGCCAGTTCCTCGCCTTCCAGAATCCCCACGGCGGTTTTGCCGTCCATCAGGTCGGAGAGCAGCCTGCCGTATTCGAGCTGCGGCAGGATGCCGCTGGCGCCGGCCTTCTGCATCAGGCTCCACAGGGGAATGAGAAAGGCCGAAATCAGCACCACGTATTGAATCTGCTGGTTGCGGGTCACCCCGGACATGCCCGAGATCAGCATGTAGGCCAGCACCACCCCGGCGGCGAAGAACACGCTGGAGGCATAGCTCATGCCGAAGATCCAGCCGCACACCAGGCCGATGCCCTTGAACTGGGCGGTGGCGTAGGTGATGGCGATGATCACCGTCACCGTGGCGGCAAACAGGCGCACGCCGTGGGAATCGAAGCGGTCGCCGAGAAACTCGGGGATGGTGTATTTGCCGAAGCGGCGCAGTTGCGCGGCGAGCAGCACCAGCAGCAGCACGTAGCCGCCCGTCCAGCCGATGATGTAGCCCAGCCCGAACCAGCCTTGCAGATAGAGCAGGCCCGCCACGCCCATGAAGGATGCTGCCGACATCCAGTCGGAAGCGATGGCCGCGCCGTTGCCGTACTTGCCGATGCCTTGCCCGGCCACCCAGTAGCCCGAGGTGGTGGAAACCCGCGAAAGAAAGCCCACGCCGACGTAGACCACCATGAGCGCCAGCATGATCAGCGCCGGGGCCGCCTTGAAGCCCGGTTGGAGCTGATAGATTTCCTCGCCGGCGCGGACGGCTTGTTCCGCCCAACCCGTGGCGGCCATGCTCAGTACCAGAAGCAGCGCCGCGCCGCACCTTGGCAGGATGTGTGTCGTCATGTCCAGGGACCTCCGGGGAAATTAAAAACGGGGAATTTTTTTGTCCCACAAAATGCAGTACAGCTTGCACAGCAAAACATAGCCGATGGTGCAGCCCTGGGCGATGAGCCAGTAATGCAGGGGAAAGCCGAGGAAGCGGGCCTCGGTGATGAAAGAGCGCCCCAGGCCCTCGGGGTCGCCCAGACCGGCCAGCCAGATGAGCAGGGGCAGGCCGAAGCTGAGCACCCCCCAGAAGCCGAGGATGACGGCGGCGATGAAGACTTCGGCCTTCATGTTGGGGGTTGAGGGGGTAAAGAAATTGACCTTGAGCAGACGGTTATCACTCATGGATGGGAGTCCCTCGCTGTTTGATGGCACCTGCCTAAAGAAGTTACCCCACTTTTGCCTGCAAGAAAACCGCTAGGATGAAAAATAGGGTGCGCCGCGCGCGGCCCTGTGGATCTGGCGCACGCGGGGAATTTTTCTGGCGCCGCCTGGCGTCCTGTGCTAAAAAATGGGCCGCCGTTGCCCTTTTGCGGCTTTTTTCAGCCCCGCGCAGGAGTTTTTCATGGCCCAGTTGTCCGACAAGGGACGTCGCATTCGCGAGATGTTCGACGGCATCGCGCCGCGCTACGATCTGCTCAACCGCCTGCTGTCCCTGGGCATCGACCGTCGCTGGCGGGTCTTTGCCGTGCGCCAGCTACAGGTGCCGGAGCAGGGGCGGGTGCTCGACATCGCCACGGGCACCGGCGATGTGGCCCTGGAAATCGCCCGCCAGACCCCGGCCTCGGTCCAGATCGTCGGCGAGGATTTCACCCAGGGCATGCTGGTGCGCGGCCGGGAAAAAATCGCCGCCTCTCCCTACGCCGAACGCATCCATCTGGTCAATGCGCCCTGCGAAGCCATCCCCCATCCCGCCGACTGTTTCGACGGCATCACCATCGCCTTCGGCATCCGCAACGTCGTCGACCGGCCCGCGGGCCTGCGCGAAATGTGCCGCGTGCTCAAGCCGGGCGGGCGCGCCGTGATCCTCGAATTCTCCCACCCCCGCAGCCGCTTGTTCCGCGAAATCTACTACTTCTATTTCCGCCGCCTGCTGCCGCTCATCGGCGGCCTGCTCTCGCGCCGCAGCGCCTATCAGTACCTGCCCGATTCCGTCCTCGAATTTCCCGATCAGCAGCAGTTCCAGGAGATGATGGCCGCCGCCGGCTTCGTCAATCTCAAATCCCATGACCTCACCGGCGGCATCGTTACCGTCCACGTCGGCGACAAGCCG
The DNA here is from genome assembly GCF_030604225.1 of Geoalkalibacter sp. Classification (GTDB taxonomy): domain Bacteria; phylum Desulfobacterota; class Desulfuromonadia; order Desulfuromonadales; family Geoalkalibacteraceae; genus Geoalkalibacter. The sequence goes on along the minus strand of NZ_JAUVWH010000088.1, from coordinate 11,492 downwards.
CGCTGAGCGAGGTTGCGCTAATCGCCTTCGGCCCCGTCGCCTTGCAGGGCTTGGCCCACATCGGTGATCACCTTGCCCGGCAGGCCCAGCACCCTGCGGAAAATGCCGAACACCTTCTCCGACAAGGAGGTCACGGGAACCGGGTAGACGCTGGGGTCGGCGCGGTTGCCCGTGACCTTGAAATGCGCGGTGATCAGGGCCTTTTCCTCGCCCGTGAGAATCCAGCCGGCGATGGGGATTTTGGTGACGATCTTGTCGACGGTGCGCAGAGGCTTGACGCCGAGCACCGCATCGATGGTGTTTCCCGCCAAATCAACCTCGCCGACCAGGGACAGATTCATGGCGGGGCTTTCAATGAACAGGTCTTCGGTCGTCAGGCGGCCGTCGCGCACCAGGGCGTTGGCGCTCAAATGGCTGTATGGCATGCCTTCCAGGGACATGTCGGGCAGGCGTAAGGCAAAGATCTGCGAAACGTTCAGCAGGGAAAACACCTTGGAGAGCACCTGAAAGCGTCGCAGCACGCCATCCGTGACCTCCAGGGACAGGCCGCCCCGTGCCGTGGGCCAGAAATTGTTGCCCGCGCCCTCCAGGTAAAAAGCGCCGCGCAGCTTGCCACTGATCAACCCGCGCGTTTCGGCCTGGGCGAGATAGAGCTTCTCGGCGTCGCCGTCGCGCACCGTGCCGGAAACCACCAGCAGGGGCGGCTGGTCCTCCCGATTGGCCCAGAGCACGCGGCCGACATAGTAGCCGGGATCGAGATCGGCGTGCAGGGGATAGATGTCCAGGGTGCGGTTCTGGTAGCGGATCACCGCCTCGCCATTTTTAAAATGGATTTTGTGGAAGACGCCCCCGGCGGCCTCGACCTCGATGCGGACCTGCAAACCGCCGGTCTTGCGAGGGGGGGGGCGGTGGTCCCGCGGATAGCGGAAAAACACCAGGATCTCGTCGACATTGCCGTAGTCCGCGACAATCTTGAGATCGACCCGGGGCTGGTGGTAATCGCGTACCGCGCCCGTGACCCGCGCTCGGGTGCCCCCGGCGGTCTCGGCGTCGACTGGCGAAAACGCGATGCCCTCGCGGTCGATAACCAGCCGTCCGGCCACCGAGTTCAAGCGGCCTTCGGTGCCGGGGAAAATCAGATCCTCGGGCCGCAAGTCGCTCCCTTCCAGTTCGATTTCCAGCCGTGGCGCGCGCAGGTCGGCGATTCGCCCCTGCATGCGCAGAGCGGATTCGCCCAGGCGCGCGCTCACCCCAGTCAGCCGCACTTCGTTGCCCGCGAGCAGAATCCGGCCCTGGGCTTGGTTTAGGTCGCCGACGATGCCGCGAAAATCCGCGCCGCCGTCGCGGACAGAAAAATCTCCCTCCAGTGGCTTGGGCTGCCCGTCTTCCCAGGCAAAATCCAGCGTCCCGTTAATTTTCCCGGTCAACCCGGCCGGAGTCAGAAACGGAGTCAATTCCGCCAGCGCGACGAGGTCCGTTTCGTGCAGATCCAGGCGTAGGGTCAGGGTTCGGGCGGCGGGCGCCAGGGTGCCCGTCAGGTTGAAGGACGCGGGACCGCAGCGTCCCGGGGCGTCCTCGATGATGAAGCGCCCCGCGCGCCATTGGCCGCGCGCCTTGAGGCGCGCCGGAGTCCCCGCCGCTTTTTTCAGCCAATCCTCCACGCCCAGGCGCACCGCCGTCAGGTCGGCATCCAAGGAGGCGAGAGGCGCGCTTGACGCGCCGCTGAGATGCAGGCCCAAGGAGAGCTCGCCATCGAGATTCAGGTTCGGGGGGAGTTGGGCGAGTGTCGCGGCCAGCTGGGCCGCATTGGCGCTACTTTCCACGCGCAGGTCCAGCTGAGGATCGCCGGCGAAGGGCGCGACAACCGTGCCGGCGAGGCGCACGGGCTGGTCGTGCCAGCGCAATTGTCCCTCACGAATCTCAAGGTTTCCTGGGGTGTAGTGAAGCTGTCCCGCGATGTCGCGCACATCCCCCTGGATGGTGGACAGCTCGAGACCCTGCACGACCAGGCTCGCCTGGCGCAGAGCCCCCTGCGCGCCGAACCAGGGTTCCGTGTCCGGAGCGGCCGGCCCCTCCAGCACCAGTTCGCGCAGATGAATGCTGCCGCCGCGCGGTTGGAGCGCGATCAGGCCTTCGGCGATCGCGGGTGGGGCGAGACTTGTCCAGGGCAGCACTTGGGCGATGCTCAAGGGCGGAAGCGACAGCTGTCCCCGCATTCGCGCGGGATGGTCGCCGCCGGTGAGTTCCAGGGAACCCGCCACCGCGACCTGATCCGCCTGGATTTGTTGGACTTGCAGGTGCCAGCGGCCTTCGTGCAATCGCCCATCGGCGTCGAGGGACAGGGTGTGCAAGGGCAAGGGTTTTTCCGCGTGCCGGATGCTCAGTTTCTCGCCTTGCACATGCCCGCTCGCGTGGATGCCCCGGGTCGGCGACCCGCTGATCTGGGCATCCAGGGTGGCGCGGCCGCCTAGGGACCAGGTGGGCTGATCGGCAGGCCAGTAGGCGGCCAGTTGTTCCAAAGCCAGACCGCGGGCTTGCATTTTGAGGTCGATTTGCCAGGCCTGAAGGGAGTCTTCTCCCTGGGGCGGCTCGAGGGTTCCCGCGAGATTGAGGCGCGCCGCTGAATCGTCCTGTCCCCAGAGGGCGGCCAGGCTCAGGTGCAGGCTGTCGGACGAATCCTGCCGACGCAGTTCGCCCTGCACCCCCCGCCACACCAGCGGCGGACGACCCGGATCCAGAGCTTGCCAGGACACTTGCCCGTCATGGATCCTTAGGGACTCGACGCGCAGGTCGCCAGGCAGGCGCAGGGGCGTCGGCGGCGCGGAAGGGTCGGGCAGTCCACTCAGCCGGACGCTTGGTCGGTGCAATTCAATGTGCGATACGGAAACCTCGCGGCGCAGCAGGGGCCGAAGTTCCAGAAGCAGATAAAGGTGGTCGATGGCCGCGTGGCCCGGCGTTTGTTCGTCGCCGATCCGCACATCGGAGAAATCCAGGGCTAGGCCCTGGTGCAGCGAAAGGCGCGCCTGGCCGATGCTCACCGGGGTTTGCAGGGAACGGCTAAGTTCCCGCGCCAGGCGGTCGCGATGGCTGTTGAGGTCAAAGGTGGCCACAAAGGTGACGGCGAGGGCCAACAGGGCCAGGGCCAGGATGCCGAGCACAGTGAGGATGGGATGGCGACGAAACATGCAAACCTTTCGCGTTGGTTTCTCGAGCGGGCAGGGATCTGGTCGCCAAAAATGGTCTTGTTAAATCATACCCTTTTCAGGGGGCCTTGAAATTCCCAGCGTGTCGAGTTGCGCGGCGAATTCATCCGGCAGGGGAGCGAGAATTGCACGCTGCGGGCTTTTTGGCGGGTCGGCAAAGGCCAGGGAGCGGCAATGCAGAAAAAAATGCGTCTGCCCCGCGAGGGCCGGGCCGCCATAACGCCTGTCTCCTGCCAAGGGATGGCCAAGATCGGCCAGATGACGGCGGATCTGGTGGGTGCGGCCGGTTTCCAGACGCAAGGCAACCAGAGAATGCCGCGAGGCGATCCCCAGAAAGTGAAAGGCCGTCGCGGCATCCTTGATCTTGCCCTTGGCGGGCACCGGCGCGCTCAGCCGCCCTGATCCCGCGCCGGCGCCGCAAACCAGGGCGAGATAGGTCTTTTCCACCTCGCCGGCCATGAAGATCTTGCCCAGAGCTGCCGCCGCCTGGCGATTTTTCCCGAACAGGATCGCGCCGGAGGTGTCCCGGTCCAGGCGGTGAATCGGCGCGGGCGTGCATTGTTCGCCGCGTCGCGCCAGCAAATTCTTGATGCGCAGCAGCAAGTTGTCCTGTTCATGGCCCTGGCTGGAATGAACGGCAAGGCCCGCCGGCTTGTCGACCGCGAGCAGTTGCGGCGTTTCCCACAAAATGGCAACGCCAAGTTCCGCGCTCTCCAGCAAAAGGTCGGCCAGGCGCGCGCTTTCGGGCAGGCGCAGCGACTCGCCCGCCCTCGGCAGATCATTTTCCCGGATGATCCCGTTTTCGCCCCATACCTTCTCCGAACGCAGCAGTTGACGCAGGTAGGCCAGGGGCGCGGCGGGCAGGCGGCAGCGAAGAAATTCCAGGGCGCTAAGCCCCTCTTGGTGAGGTAACAGGGTCCATTCGGGCATGGCGCGCATTCTAGCCCCTGCGCGGCGGCTGGACAAGCCTTGTGTTCGAGCCAACATTATTGCGGGGCGAAAGTCATCTTTACACGAAGGAAGGTGATTGCTACTATCCCCCTCACTGTCCGCCGGCAGCACGTCCCTGGGAGTTCCCATGCCGTTGAAAACCATCCTCAACGATATTCTCACGCAAATCCCCGGCGCCCTGGGGACGATCCTCATCGACTGGGAAGGCGAGGCTGTCGAACAGGTTTCGCGCATGGACGATTTTCATCTAAAGGTGTTGGGTGCCCATTGCGGCATCATTCTCGAAAATCTGCGGCGTGCCGCGCAGCGGCTCGGTGGCGACGACGTTAAGGAATTGGTGGTGCGCGCGCGGACCCTGAGTATTCTGGTTGTGCCGCTGACCCAGGATTATTTTCTGGTGCTCACCCTGAGCGAGGATATTCCAGCGGCGCGGGCGCGCGCCGTGGTGCGCGCCCATGGTGCGCGCCTGCTTGCCGAGGTTTCCTGAGACTTGGCCGGAAATCACGTATTGCCGACGAAAAAGGAGTTACGGGAGTTTTATGGAATGGTTTGAACAATTGCTGGCGGCAATAGCCCAGACGCTTGCCGCATGGGGCGTGCCCGAGGCTTATGTGGACTTGGGGGCGCTTGGCCTGGTTTATCTGCTGGCCGTGTTGTTGGTGCTGCTGTTTGTGCTTCTCTTGCTGCGCCTCATTCGCGCGGGCAAGCGCCTGCCGCCCGAGAGCCCGCCCGACGAGGAAGCCGCCGACTTGGCGGAGCCCGTGGAAGAAGCCGCGCCCGCCGAAGAAGCCGAGACCCCGACGCCGGTTGCCGAACCCCTCGGCGAGGAGTTGGAACCGGCTGAGGTTTTGCCCCCGGCGGCCGAAGAGGTTCAAGCGCCCGCGCCCGTCGAACCGCAAGAGGTGCCCGTCATCGCTCCGCCGCCACCGGCTCCCACGCCCGCGCCGGTGGCTCGTCTCAGTCTTTTCGACCGCATGCGCCAGGGGCTGGCGAAAACCCAGGCCTCCCTGGTCGGGCGCATCGACAGCCTGCTGCGAGGCAGCAAGGCCATCGATGCCGATTTGCTTGAGGAACTTGAGGAAATCCTCATCACCGCCGATCTGGGGATGAAGACCACCCAGGATCTCATGCGCTCCCTGCAGGAGCGCTTGAACCGCAAGGAACTGACCGACATGGCGGCACTGCGCCGCGCCCTGCAGGAGGAACTGACCCAACGCATGCGTCTTGAGGCCGCGCCCCTTGATCTGAACGCCGCCCGGCCCTTCGTGATCATGGTGGTCGGCGTCAACGGCGTCGGCAAGACCACCACCATCGGCAAGCTGGCGCGTCAGTTCAAGGACCAGGGCAAGAAAGTCGTGCTCGGCGCGGGGGATACCTTCCGCGCGGCGGCGGCTGAGCAGCTCGGCATCTGGGGAGAGCGCAGCGACGTCGAGGTCATTCGTCACAAGGAAGGCGCCGATCCCGCCGCGGTGGCCTTCGATGCGGCCAAGGCCGCCGTGGCTCGCGCCGCCGACGTGCTGATTCTCGACACCGCCGGGCGTCTGCACACCAAGGCCAACCTCATGGAGGAACTCAAGAAGGTGCGCCGGGTGCTGGGCCGCGAGATTGCGGGCTCGCCCCATGAAACCCTGCTCGTGCTCGATGCCACCACCGGCCAGAACGCCCTGACCCAGGCCCGCCTGTTCAGTGAGGCGGTCGAGGTGAGCGGCATTGCCCTGACCAAGCTTGACGGCACCGCCAAGGGCGGCATCGTGGTGGCCATCGGCAACGAGCTGGGTTTGCCGGTGCGCTACGTCGGCATCGGCGAGGGGGTGGAGGACCTGCGCCCCTTCGACCCGGAACTCTTTGCCGCCGCGTTGTTCAAAAACGACGGCAACAATCTTGAACCTTGACTTTGATGGTTGCTTTTGCCTAGCATTAACAGTTAGCAACTGGCAAGGATTGCGATGAATCTCAACACCCTGCAGCACTTGGAACAAAAGATCGACCAGCTTCTGGCGCGGGTTCAGTCCCTTGACGAGGAATGCCGGAGGTTGCGCGAGTCAAACGAGAGTCTTCTCAAGGAGCGCGAACGGTTTTGTCAGGAACTGGACAGGATTTTGGCCAAGCTGGGGCCGCCGGATCAGGGGAGCCCCTGAAGCGCACCCATCAGGTCACCATTCTGGGGCAACAGTATTCCTTGCGTACCGAAGCCACTCCCGAGCAGGTTCAGGATGTGGTTGATTTCATTCAGCGCGCCCTGACGGAAGTGTCCGCGCGCCAAAAAGCGGTGGATACCCTGGATGTCGCGGTCCTGGCCCTGCTCAACGTGGCCGGTTCTTACCTGCACCTCAAGCAAAATGCCGCGCTTGGCGATCGGCGTCTCGCCGAGCTGCTGGAAAAGCTGCGGCGGATCATTCCCGATGGGCCAGAGGTTTCGCGCTGAAGCCTGGCCCAGCGGCTGGCGATAGATTGTTCGCAAAGGTTATTTTGAGGATTTTCCCCGGCCTTGCGCCGGGCCGTGGTCTCTGGCGGTGTTTTTTGCAGAGAAGTTCGGCATCAAGGGTTTGCTTACCGCGGGTTCAACCATCCCGCGTTCATCCTGTCGGTTTCACAGATCAGGTCAGATACATGGAGCGAGGCGCATCGATGGCATTCGGTGATTTCAACCCGCCAAATCTGCCTCGGTGCGATGAAAGCACTTTCCGAGGCGCCGGCACGGCGATTCGCCGGGCGGCCCGCGGAGCTGATCCGGCCCGTTCCTGAAGAACCTGCTATTTCAAACCGACACCTTTCGTGCCTTTCTTTGACCTGCCCCGCAACCAGGGACCGCCGGGAATTCCGGGGGTCGCCGCATGCCCAAAACCTCCATTCGTGACACTTTGCTCAAACGCCGCCGCCATCTCTCGGTGGATACCTGTCTGCTCTGGAGCCGCTTGGCGCAACAGCACCTGATCGCCGGTGACGCCTTTCAACAGGCGCGAACCCTGGCGCTGTACAGCCCCATCAACAACGAGGTGTTCACCGAGGAGGTTTTTTCCACCGCGCGGGCGCTACGCAAGCGCGTGTTCTACCCCCGGGTGGTCGGACAGCATCTTGAATTCGCCGAAGTCGGCGATCGCTCTCAGCTCGTGCATGGCCGCTTCGGCATTCTCGAGCCTCCAGCCGGCCCAACCCTGCCGGTGGCCGATCTCGACCTGCTCGTGCTGCCGGGGGTGGCCTTTGATCAAAGCGGCCACCGCTTGGGTTACGGAAAGGGTTTCTACGACCGTACCCTGCACCTCGCCGACGCCGGCTGTTTTCTGTTCGGTCTTTGTTTTGAGTTCCAGCGAGTTGCGGCCTTGCCTTGCGAGGCTCATGACGTGCCCATGCATTTCGTCGTCACCGAAACGGGAACCTATCCCAGCCAACAACCCCGGCCGCGCCGGGCTAATCCAACGAACCAAGGAGGACTTGGGCTTTGACAATAGAAATCGCCATCATCCTGATCCTGGCCGCCCTGGGGGCCGGCGTGTTCGCCGGCAACCTGCTGCGCCGCAAGTTCACCGAGGGGCGTCTCGCCGACGCCCAAAAAGCCGCTTCTCAGCTGATTGAGGAAGCCCAGAAGGACGCGGACGCCATCCGCAAGGAAGCCAGTCTCGAGGCCAAGGACATCATCCTGCAGGCCAAGACCGAATCCGAGCAGGAAGCCCGCGATCTGCGCCGTGACATTCAGGCCCAGGAAAAACGGTTGCTGCAGAAGGAGGAGCATCTTGACCGCAAGATGACCCAACTCGACGGTCGCGAGGAGGACCTGGGCAAGCGCGAGAAAAAACTCGACCAGCAGGAAGAATTCCTCGACGAGCGGGAGAAATCCATCGAGGAGTTGGTGCGCCGGCAGACCGAAACCCTTGAGCGGATTTCCGCCATGAGCGCCGAGGAGGCCAAGCAGACCCTCATGCAGGCCATGGAAAGCGAGGCCCGCCACGACGCCGCCAAGATGATCAAGCAAATCGAGGAAGAAGCTCGGGAGAAAGCCGACAAGAAGGCCAAGGAAATCCTGTCCCTGGCCATCCAGCGCTATGCCGGCGACTATGTCGCGGAGAAAACCGTGAGCGTCGTGCCCCTGCCCACCGACGAGATGAAGGGGCGCATCATCGGGCGCGAAGGTCGCAACATTCGCGCCATCGAGGCGGCCACGGGCATCGACCTGATCATCGACGACACACCCGAGGCGGTCATTATCTCCGGCTTCAATCCGGTGCGCCGCGAGGTGGCCCGCTTGTCCTTGGAGCGACTCATCGCCGACGGGCGCATTCATCCGGCGCGCATCGAGGAGGTCGTGCAGAAGGCCGAGCAGGATGTGGAAACCAGCATCCGTGAAGCCGGCGAGCAAGCAACCTTCGATGTCGGCGTTCATGGCATTCATCCCGAGATCATCAAACTCATCGGTCGTCTGAAATATCGGACCTCCTACGGCCAGAACGTGCTGCAACATTCCATCGAGGTGGCTTTTCTCTGCGGCATCATGGCCGCCGAGCTCGGCATTAACGTCAAGCAGGCCAAGCGCGCCGGCTTGCTGCACGATATCGGTAAAGCCGTCGACCATGAAATCGAAGGAAGTCATGCGGTCATCGGCGCCGATCTCGCTCGCAAGTACGGCGAATCGCCCAAGATCGTGCATGCCCTGGCCGCCCATCATGAGGACGAAAAGCCCGAAAGCGTCCTGGCCGTCCTGGTGCAGGCGGCCGACGCGCTCTCCGGCGCGCGGCCCGGCGCACGGCGGGAAACCCTCGAAACCTATGTCAAGCGACTCGATGACCTGGAGCGCATCGGCAATTCCTTCACCGGCGTGAACAACTGCTTCGCGATTCAGGCCGGCCGCGAAATTCGCGTCCTGGTCTCCAGTGAATCCGTGACCGACGCCCAATCCTTCGTGCTGGCCAAGGACATCGCCAAGAAGATCGAGGACGAGATGACCTATCCCGGCCAGATCAAGGTCAATGTGATCCGCGAAACCCGCGCGGTCGAATTCGCGCGCTGATTTCGCGCAGGGGGCAAGGTTGAATATTCTATTTGTCGGCGATATTGTCGGTCGCCCCGGGCGCCAGGCGCTCGCGCAGCACTTGAATCGCCTGGTTGACTCGCATCTGATCGATCTGGTGGTGGCTAACGGCGAGAACGCCGCCGGCGGTTTCGGCCTGACCGCCGACGTGGTGCGTGAACTCAGAGATCTCGGCGTGGATGCCATAACGTCCGGCAATCACATCTGGGACAAAAAGGAGGCCCTGGAGCAGGTGTTGACCGATCAGCGGGTGCTGCGTCCCGGCAACTACCCCGAGGGCGTCGCCGGCAGGGGGGCGGGGATCTTCACCACGCCCGCGGGTCACCGGGTGGGCATCCTGAATCTGGAGGGGCGGGTGTTCATGGCCAACCTTGAGTGCCCGTTTCGCACCGCCGATCGTCTGGTGGAAGACCTGCGCCGCGAGACTTCCGTCATCCTGGTCGACTTTCACGCCGAGGCCACCAGCGAAAAAATTGCCCTGGCGCACTACCTGGCCGGTCGCGTATCCGCGGTGCTGGGCACCCACACCCACGTGCAGACGGCCGACGAACGCCTTCTGGCCGGCGGCACCGCCTTTATCACTGATGTCGGCATGACCGGCAGTCGCGATTCGGTCATCGGCATCCGCAAGGAGATTGCCATCGAGAAATTCCTCAAGCAGGTTCCCATGCGCTTTGAAATCGCCAAAAAAGATTGCATGCTCAACGCCGTTCTCCTCGACATCGACGAGGGCAGCGGGCAGGCGCGCCGCATCGAGCGGATCCAGGCGTTAGCCTAGAGTTTTGTCTCCCTTATTGAAGGATTGAGGTTGGATACGAGATGCTTTCGGTAAACGAACAAATGGATGTCATCCGCCGTGGAGCGGTGGAAATTCTGGTCGAGGCGGAACTCGAGGAAAAGATCGCTCAGTCCCTCAAAACCGGCAAATCCCTGCGCATCAAGGCCGGTTTCGACCCCACCGCGCCCGATCTGCATCTGGGGCACACCGTGCTGGTGCAGAAACTCAAGCAGTTCCAGGATCTCGGTCACGAGGTGTGCTTTCTCATCGGCGATTTTACCGGCATGATCGGTGATCCTTCCGGGAAAAATGAGACCCGCAAGCCCCTGACCCGCGAGCAGGTGCTGGAAAACGCCCGCACCTACCAGGATCAGGTGTTCAAGATTCTCGATCCGGCCAAAACCCGCCTGGTGTTCAACAGCGAATGGATGGGCAAGATGTCCGCCGCCGACCTCATTCAGTTGGCGTCTCGCCACACCGTGGCGCGCATGCTGGAACGCGACGATTTTCACAAGCGTTTCACCGGCCAGCAGCCCATCGCCATCCATGAATTCCTCTATCCGCTGGTGCAGGGCTGGGACTCGGTGGCGCTCGAATCCGACGTCGAGCTCGGCGGCACCGACCAGAAGTTCAACCTGCTCGTCGGTCGCGAACTGCAAAAGCAAGTCGGGCAGCGTCCCCAGTCCGTACTGACCATGCCGCTGCTCGAAGGGCTCGACGGTGTCAACAAGATGAGCAAGTCGCTGGGCAACTACATCGGCATCACCGAGGCGCCCAAAGAGATCTTCGGCAAGGTGATGAGCATTTCCGATGAGTTGATGATTCGCTATTACGAGTTGCTCTCCGACGTCGGCCTGGAACGCCTGCGGCAGGTGCGCGACGGGATTGCCGGTCTACCCGGCGGCGCTCATCCCATGGAGAGCAAAAAGGCTCTTGCCCGGGAGATGGTGGAGCGCTTTCACGGCGCCGCCGCCGCTCGCCAGGCCGAGGAGGACTTTGTCCGCCAGTTCAAGCAAAAAGAGATTCCCGACGATATCCTCACTCTTCAGCTCAGCTTTGCCGAGCCGGTATGGATTTGCCGTCTGCTCGCCGACGCCGGGCTCGTGGCTTCCAACGGCGAAGCGCGCCGTCTGGTGCAGCAGGGCGCCGTCCGTATCAACGGCGAGCGGGTGGACAATCCCGAATTTGAGGTGGCCCCCGTCGGCGAAGTCATCTTGCAGGCCGGCAAGCGCCGCTTCGCCCGCGTGATTTTTGCCTAGACCAGAGGCATCCGGTTGAGTTTGCGGCGGTTTTTTTCGGCCCCGAAAAAAAAGTAAATAGGCCGAAAAAAAGTGATTGACTTGTTTCGCCGGAATTGGCAATATCCGCCCTCGTTGCCGCGAGGCACAGACAGCAAAGGCTGTCGGAAATAAGTTTGATCTTTAACAAAAAAAGAGGTTGACTTTAGCGTGGGAGGTTGGCTATAACCACCGCTCGCTGGACGGTTGGCGGGGCAGCGCGAGTTGCCCTGGGTGACTGGGCGGCGCGAAAAAAGGTG
>NZ_JAUVWH010000054.1 GCF_030604225.1 Geoalkalibacter sp. | reverse complement strand
GGGAAGCCAGATTGTAACCAATCCCCGAGGCGATCCGGACGCCTCAACCGCAATGTGGATGTACCAGCGCAACAGCGTTCCCCAACCCAGAAAGGAGCAGGACAACATGTTGAAAAAGTTCAAGAAGAACCAAAAGGGTTTTACCCTCATCGAACTGCTGATCGTCGTGGCGATCATCGGTATCCTCGCGGCGATTGCGATTCCGCAGTTTGCGAGCTATCGGCAGAGAGCGTTTAACTCTGCATCTCAGAGCGACGTGAAAAATGCTCGTGTCGCAAACGAGTCTCTTTTTTCGGATTGGCAGCGCTACGGTGCCAGCGTGCCAAACGTTGCCCTCACGGCTGCGGTGGGTACTGCTGCTGGTGCGGTTATTGACGGTTCGGCGGCTGTAACTGCCGGCAATATCAATGCCTTGGCGACTGCGGTTGCCGGTCAATCAGTAGGGGTTGCCGTAAGTAATAATGTTCAGCTTTTGGTCAGAACTGATGCTGGTTTTTCCTCGGCGATTTTAGTTGCCGAACATCGTCAGGGAGATCGTGCCTTTGCCATGGACTCTGATTCGACGATCCTGTATTACGCGACCAATCCTGCGTGGGTGGGTGTACCTGCTGTGGGTACGGCAGCAGTCAATGCGACGATACCTGCTGCAAGTACTGCCAATACTGACGATCTCACCGGTACTGCCGCTGGCGGTGTTGCGCCTGCAGCAAACTGGACTCAGCTTTAATCTTTATTAATCTAGATCAAGTTTGCACAGGGGGTGAGGCTTTGGCCTCCCCCCCTTTTGAGTTTTCAGGTACTATGCTCTATGCTCATTGCAAGCATCGACGGCACGATGGTCTGTAACTTGAGGAAAGTTGAATGATTAAAGTTGAAGGTCTTGGGAAAACTTATCGTGAAAGCATGGGGCGTGGCCGCGTTCTTGCTCTTCAGGATGTAAGCTTCGAGGTGCCTTCTGGCGAGGTTTTTGGTTTTCTTGGCCCTAATGGAGCTGGTAAATCCACCACCATCAAAATTTTGCTCAATCTCATTCGACCGGACGCCGGCTTGGCGACTATCCTAGGTACTGATGTAAGGCGCCCCGAGCTGCGCCGACAGGTCGGATTTTTGCCGGAAAACCCTTATTTTTATGATTATTTAAGTGCCTGGGAATTGCTAAAGTTCGGCGGTAGAACCGCCGGAATGGACGAAGCGGCTATCAATAAACGTGGCGTTGAACTCCTCGAACGGGTCAATCTTCTGGCTGCGGCTAAACGACATTTGCGCACATATTCTAAAGGGATGGTGCAGAGGGCTGGGCTGGCGTTGGCTTTAATACACGATCCGCAGGTGGTAATTCTTGACGAGCCTATGAGTGGGCTTGATCCGCTGGGCCGAAAAATGGTCGGGGATCTTATAATGGAATTAAAATCCCAAGGGAAAACTGTTCTCTTTTCTTCACATGTGCTAACTGATGTGGAGCGCTTTTGTGACAGGGCCGCTATTATCGTTAATGGGCGTTTGCGACTTGTCGGGGCTTTAAAGGAGCTGCTTTCCGCCGGGGGAAGTCTTGAAGATGTTTTCTTGCGCGAGGTAGAAAAGGCAGGGGGAGGTCAGGGGTTATGAACTCTGTGTGGCCATTGGCGATCATAACTTTCAAGGAGGGCATACGCAACCGTGCTTTATATGGCATTACCTTGTTTGCCCTGATGTTTTTGATCGCAAACTTTCTCATTTCTGGGCTGTTTATGCAGGATGTAGGCAAAGTGGCTGTGGACATGGCATTGTCGACCGTTTCCTTTGCTGGTTTGCTTGTGGTTTTATTCGTTGGAATCAACCTATTGGCAAAGGATTTAGACCGAAAGACCATTTACATTGTTTTGTCTCGACCTATTTCAAGGGGAAAATATATTTTCGGAAAATTTTTTGGCTTGGGACTTCTGGTTGTTGCCACAATGATGATTTTAGGGGCTTTTGCAATAGCTTCTATTTTTTTTATTAAGATGGCCTATCCTTTGTATTTTCCGAGATTTTCTTGGACTCCTGTTTTTTTTGCCATATTCTTTTCTATTTTTAGTTTATTGTTATTGACTTCTTTAAGTGTTTTGTTCTCTTCATTTTGTTCTTCGTCTTTTGTAACTTTAATTCTTACAATTATTTCTTATCTAATTGGTCAGTCTTTAGGAGACGTCAAGGCTTTGGTAGAGTCACCTCAGGCTCTGGGTATTGAAATCTCATCCTTAACCATTAAGTTTATTAGTGCTGCTTATTATTTATTTCCAAATTTATCTCTTTTTGATTTAAAGATTCAGGCTGCGCATAATCTGCCAATTCCTTTGGAGCATATGTTTTGGGTATTGGTGTATGGCATAGGCTATGCGGTGCTATCAATTTTTTTTGCTGCATTGATTTTCGAGAAAAAAGAATTTCCATGAGCCGCAGGTTTGCAGTTTTTTTTCTTTTGGCTGTTCTTGTTGGTGGCCATCTTTTTCTTTTAGATAAGGCTACCAATAGCCAACGGCAATTATTGACAACTGGTGGACGTACGGCGGTTCTGCCCGGCCCCCTAATGAAAATTTCCTCTTTGGAATTTGACGGATTAGTTGCTAATTTTCTTTTTTTGAAAGCTATGGTTTTTATCGGTGAAACTCTTGATCGACCGGAATCGCCACGGGTGCAATATCGGGAATACCTGTGGTTGCTACGATTATTGAAAACTATTACCGACCTAGATCCCTATTTTTATGACCCATACTATTTCGGTAACGCTCACTTGGTTTGGAATGAATATTCCCAAGGAAAATATCATCCGGCTTCCGAGGGGTATTATTATATGCAGGATTTTCTTCTGCGCGAAAACATTAATCTTGTTGATAAAGGTATTCGCTACAGAACTTGGGATTGGTATCTTCTTTTTCTTAATGGATTTAACTACTTTTATTTTTTGGGGGAAAATGAAAAAGCTTCTGAATATTTGATGGAAGCCTCGAGAAAGACTAATTCTTCGCCACTTTTAGCGACTCTTGCGGCGCGTTTAGCTCATCAAGGCGACAGAACTGAAAATGCTATAGAGTTTCTTCATGAGATGATCGATGCCACTGAAGAACAGTCTGTTAGGGAAACATTTTTCTTGAGATTAAGCGCTCTTAAAAAAGTTCTATATTTGGAGCGCGCGGTAGCGGAATTTATTTCTCGGCATAACCGCCAGCCTACTGCATTGCATGAACTCGTCAAATATAGCATCATTCAAGAAATTCCATCTGACCCATACGGGGGCGTTTTTTTTCTAGACGAAGATGGGAAAATAAAAACAACCAGTAATTTTGTAAATCAATAGAACTATTTGCTCGCCATCTGGTTCGTATTGGATTGTCGTACCTGTTAGCAACAAACAGAATTGTCGTGCCTTGACAACCCCCAACCCGCCCTCTACAGTGCTCCCATCCGCCCCGACGTGGAGAGCTTTCATGCCATCACCACCCTCGGACATCCTTGATCGCCTTCGGGACTTTCTGATTCGCATTCCGCAGGTCAAATTTGCCTATGCCTTCGGTTCCCATGCCCGCGGCGATGTCGGTCCGCTCAGCGATATCGACATCGCCGTCTTTCTGGACCGCAGGATGTCCATTTTCAACTATCGCCTGCGCCTGATGGAAAGCCTGGCGCGCGAACTGGGCACCGAGCGCTTAGACCTGGTGACGCTCAATGATGCCCCGGTGGTGTTAAGGTTCGAGGTGGTTCGCGGGGGGCGGGTGATCAAGGAGAATCGAAAAAGGCGCATTACTTTTGAGGCGCGCACTCTCGCCGAATATTTGGATACGGAACATCTGCGCCGCACGCAGCGTGAATATCTTAAAAGACAACTCAGGCAGGGGGATTGAGGTGGTCAACCGAGCGGTTCTGATGACGCGCCTGGAACGGTTACTCGAATATCTCGGCGTTCTTTCGTCGGTGAAGCAGTATGACGTGAGCCGGTTTGTTCAAGACCCGTTCATTCACGGCACGGCCGAGCGCAATCTGCATCTTGCAATCGAAAGGCAGGTCTGGGGTCAAATCTTTAATGTTGACATTTCGGCCCGGCAAAGGAATTTGAAGTCCCTTCCTCGCGGACCATTCATCCCAAAACCTCCCCCGCATTCTTCCATCCAAAAACCTCAATTCCCTTCTGCGTATACCGCTGCGCGCCCCCATAGATCAGTGACGGCCGAGTTGCCGACCCCGCTGCAAAGGCCAGCCATTTCTCCAGTCCGGCAAAAGAGTCCGGGGTGAGGGTGCGCCCGGATTTGATCTCGATGGGCAAGAGGCCGGTGGCTTGTTCGACGATGACATCCACTTCGTTGCCGGTGCTGTCGCGCCAGAAATACAGGGCAGGTTTTTCGCCGCGGTTGAAGCTTGCCTTCATCAACTCGGCGAGGATGAATGTTTCAAAGATGTTGCCGCGCAGGGGATGGGTTTCCAATTGCTCGGGCGACTGGATGCCCAGCAACCAGGCCACCAGGCCGGTGTCGAAAAAATACAGCTTGGGGGATTTCACCAACCGCTTGTTGAAGTTGGCGTGGTGGGGGCGCAGCAGGAAAACCAGGTAGCTGGCTTCGAGAACGGAAATCCAGGCCTTGGCCGTGTTGTGGGTGATGCCGCATTCCGTCGCCAGGGAGGAAAGATTGAGCAGCTGACCGGTCCTGCCGGCGCAAAGGCGCACGAACCGCTGAAAGGTTTCCAGATCCTGGACGTTTGTGATTTGTCGCACGTCCCGCTCAATATAGGCGGTAACATAGGCGCTGACCCAGGCCCGCGGGGCAACCTCGCGATCATGAATGGGGGGATAGCATCCTTGAAGGAGCGCGAGGTTGAGGTTCTCGGAGAGTTTTTGACACTGCTGAAGTTCGGAAAAGGAGAAAGGCAGAAGCTCGACAAACGCCGTCCTGCCGGCCAAGGATTGGGTGATCCCGGAAATCAGGCCGAATTGCTGGGAACCGGTCAGGATAAATAGGCCCATGCGACCGTCGCCGTCGACCAGGGTTTGTAGGTAGGAAAGGAGTTGCGGGCAGCGCTGAACCTCGTCGAGAACCGCGCCGTCGGGGAACCGCGCGAGAAAGGAGCGCGGATCGTCCAGGGCTGCGAGCCGCACGTCGGGATCTTCCAGGGAGGCATAGGGCTTGTCGGCGAAAATCACCCTTGCCAGGGTGGTTTTTCCTGACTGGCGCGGCCCCGTGATGGTGACGATTGGAAACCCCTTGAGAAGCTCACGGACATATTTTTCGACGGTGCGTGGAATCATAATGGGCGATGATAGCAATTTTTTGCAAATTGTCAAAAACTTTTACAAACTACAAAATTCCAATTGGGGTCAAATCTTTAACGTTGACATCCCGGCCATGCGCGGCTAAAAAAGCTCATGGCCAGACCGATGCGCATCCAGTATCCCGGCGCTGTTTACCACGTCATGTGTCGGGGAAACGAGCGGCGGGAGATCTTCCGCGACGACCCGGATCGCTTGATGTTTTTGCGTTATCTTGCCCGATCCCGCGAAATTTATTCCGTCACCCTGCATGCCTATGTGCTGATGACGGATCATTTCCATCTGCTTGTCGAAACGCCCCTGGGCAATCTCGCCGAGTTCATGCGGCATTTCAACATCACCTATACCGGCTATTTCAACCGCCGGCATGGACGGGTCGGGCATCTCTATCAAGGGCGCTACAAGAGCCTGCTGGTTGAGAAGGATGCCTATCTTTCCATGGTTTCCCGGTATATCCATTTGAATCCGGTGCGGGTCAAATCCCTGGAAAACCTGTCGACGGCACGGAAATTTGACCACCTCCGTCATTATCCCTGGAGCAGTCTTCCCGGCTATCTCGATGTGGGCAAGCGCCCGGCGTGGGTCACCTCTGCTCTTGTTCTGGGAGAATTCGGGGGGGATACCGAACAAGGGCGCGATCGCTATGGCAGGCAAATCTTGCACGATATCGCGGATGATCTCGATGTCCGGCCCCTGGTGGTCGCTCAGAGTATTCTTGGCAGTGAGGATTTTTTTGACCAAGTCAGCCGGGGTCACCCCGGTAGGGGGGGCGAGCGGGAGCAACCCGCCGCGCGCCGCGTGAAGCAGCAGCGCAATCAAGGCGTGATTCTTGCTGAAATCGCAGAGTTTACCGGCAAGGGGATTGACGCATTGAAAAGGGAAAAGGGCGACTTGCGGCGTGTCGCCATGGATTTTTTGTATCGCCACGCTGGGCTGAAGGGGCCCGCCATCGGGGAATTGTTCGATGTGGATTACAGTTCGGTGAGCCAGGAGCGGAAAAGATTGCGCGAAAAGCTTGCCGCCGATGCCGATCTTCGTCGCTTGGTCGAAGCGTTGGAAGAGCGTTTGTCAACATTAAAGATTTGACCCCGTGAGGATTTGATGGTCGATCTGTTCTTCGCGTTTATCTTGGGTGCCGTGGTCGGCTCCTTTCTCAATGTCTGCATTTATCGCATCCCCGCAGGGCTTTCGGTGGTTTCTCCGGGGTCGCGTTGTCCGCGGTGCGAGGCGGCTATCCGCTGGTTTCAGAATGTTCCCATTTTGAGTTGGGTGCTGTTGCGGGGGCGTTGCGCGCGCTGTCGCGCGCCTATTTCGGTGCGCTATCCGCTGGTGGAGGCGCTGACGGGTGGCTTGTTCGCCCTGGTGTTGTGGAAGTTCGGGCTGCACGGGGTGACCCTGGTCTATTGGCTGATGACGGCGGCGCTTATTGTCATTACGTTCATCGATCTGGATCATCAGATCATCCCGGATGTCATCAGTTTGCCGGGGATTGTCGTGGGATTTGCCTGTTCGTTTGCCGTTCCCTGGGTGAGCTGGACGGATTCGCTGCTGGGGATTCTGGTCGGCGGCGGCAGTCTGCTGCTGGTGGCGGTGGTGTATGAGTTTATTACGAAAAAGGAGGGGATGGGCG
The DNA here is from genome assembly GCF_030604225.1 of Geoalkalibacter sp. Lineage (GTDB taxonomy): Bacteria > Desulfobacterota > Desulfuromonadia > Desulfuromonadales > Geoalkalibacteraceae > Geoalkalibacter. Next base: position 12,528 of record NZ_JAUVWH010000054.1, on the reverse strand, counting down.
GCGGCGACATCAAGCTGCTGGCCATGATCGGCGCTTTTCTTGGCTGGCAGGCGATTTTCCCGGTGATTTTCATCAGTTCCCTGGTGGGGACGGCGGTGGGCATTCCGGTCATGATCCGCCAGAAAGCCGACGCGAAGCTGGCTCTGCCGTTTGGTCCTTTTTTGGCTTTTGGCGCGCTGTTTTACCTGTTGTGGGGGCCGGAACTGATTCGCTGGTATCTGCGTCTGTTTGTTCCCGAGGGAGGTTAAGGACGGCGGGGTGCGGGATAATTCCTTGACCATTTACTCTGTCTAACCTATAATTTCGCTAATTTTCTTAACTTTTGGGCATTTTCATTGAAAAAAAACCCTGACGAAGGCATATTCTCGGGGAAATATTGAGACGACCGATCCGTCGCGCCTTTTTTGCCGAGTTGCTCGAGTTGGTACGCGTATTGCTCTGTAGCGGTGACAGGCTTGACGGCAGTGCTTTCGTGAACGGCTTTACTTCCAGCGCCAGGATTCTTTGCCATGCTGTTTAAGAGCAAGAAGGATATCGTCGGCATCGACATCGGCTCCAGTGCCGTGAAGCTGGTGCAGCTCAAGGAAGTCAAGGGCGGCTACCAGTTGCAGAACCTGGGGCTTTTGCCGTTGCCGCCGGAAGCCATTGTCGATCATTCCATCATGGATCCGACCGTCGTGCAGGACACGGTGCGCAATCTGGTGGAAAGCCTGAAGATCAAGACCAAAAATGTCGCCACTTCGATCTCGGGTCATTCCGTGATCATCCGCAAGATCACCCTGCCCATCATGAGCGAGGAAGAGCTTGAGTCCTCGATTCAGTGGGAAGCCGAACAGTATATTCCCTTCGACATCAACGATGTGAACATCGATTTTCAGATTCTCGGCCCCGATGCCAAGGATCCCTCGCAGATGAACGTCATGCTCGTCGCGGCGAAGAAGGATTTCGTCAATGACCATGTCGGCGTGTTTGCCGATATCGGCCTGACGCCGGTGGTCATGGACATCGATTGCTTTGCCGTGGAAAACATGTTCGAGGCCAGCTACGGCAGTGGCGCCGAAGCCATCGTGGCGCTGATCAACATCGGCGCGAGCGGGATGAACGTGAACATTCTCAAGGCCGGCGAATCGGTGTTCACGCGCGACATTCAGGTGGGCGGCAACATGCTCAACGAGGAGTTGCAGAAGCGTCTGGGCGTGAGCGGCGAGGATGCCGAGCGCCTCAAGCTCGGCGGCAAGGTCGAGGATGTGGATGCCGCGGAGGTGGCCGAGGTGCTGGCCGATGCCGCCGAAAGCCTGGCGCAGGAGGTGCAGCGTTCCCTGGATTTCTTCTCGGCGACCTCGGCGGACGAGAAGGTGCAGAAGGTGTTTCTCGCCGGCGGCGTGTCGCGTTCCGCGCAGGTCATCAGTGCCCTTGAGGAGCGCCTGGGGATTCCCATCGAGGTCATCAATCCCTTTGCCGGCATTCACTACAATGAAAAAGAATTCGATCCCGAATACGTGCGCGCCGTGGGGCCGCTGATGTCGGTGGCGACGGGACTGGCCATGAGAAGGGTGGGGGATAAATGATTCGCATCAATCTTTTACCCGTTCGGGCCGCGCAGAAGAAGGAAAAGATCCGTGCCCAGATTCTGGTGCTGATCGTTTCCCTGGCCGCCGCGGTGGTCGTGTGCGCCGGTGTCTATGCGATGACCGCCATGAAGATCAGCGAGCAGCAGGCGCAGATCGCGCGCACCAATGACGAAATTCGTCAGTTGCAGAAGGTGATCGGCGAGGTGGGACGCTACAAGAAGCTGGCCGAGGAACTGCAGGCGAAGCTCAACGTGCTTGATGAGATCAAGCAGGGCCAGAGCGGCCCCGTGCATCTGCTCGACCAACTGAGCCAGGTGCTGCCGCAGCGGGTGTGGGTCACCTCCTTCAAGGAATCGGGCGGCGCGGTGTCCATCAACGGCATCGGCCTCAATGAAAGCGTGGTCGCCACCTTCATGCAGCAACTCGAGGCTTCTCACTTCTACAGCGGCGTGGAATTGCAGGTGACCGAGCAGATTACTCAGGACGGCATGAAATTGCAGCGCTTCAGTCTGGCGGCCCGGGCGCAAAAGCCGGCGGCGGCCGCGGTTGCCAATTAGGATGGCGCGCATGAATCTCTCTTGCGGCACTTTGTCCGCCAAGGCCTGACACCATGGATCCTCGAATCGAGAAAATCTTCAAGTTACCTCGGTATCAGCGTGCCTTGCTGCTGGTTCTCTTGATCGCGCTGATTGGTGCCGGGTTCTACTTTCTCGTCTATTCCGCCCAGCTAGAGGAAGTGGCGCGGCTGGAGCGGGAACAGGAAACCCTCACCCGGCGCCTGGAAGAAAACCGCCGGATCGCCCGCAACCTTGACCAGGTCAGGGCCGAGTACGAGTCCCTTCAGCAGCAGCTGGCCAAGGCCTTGATCGAGTTGCCCAACGAAAAGGAAATTCCCACCCTGTTGACCAATATTTCCAACCTGGCCCGCGAGCAAGGCCTGGAAATTTTGCTCTTCAAGCCCATGGGCGAAATCAATCGCGGGTTTTACGCCGAAGTCCCCGTCGATATCCGCCTCGTCGGCTCCTACCACGATGTCGCCATGTTTTTCCACAACGTCGGGCAGCTGCCCCGCATTGTCAATATCAGCAATCTTTCCATGGAAAGCGCGCGCCGCGAGGGAGGATCATCTCTATTGCGGGTTGATTGTCGCGCGACGACGTTCCGTTTCGTGGAAAATCCTCCGGAAAGCAAGGGAGGTTGAACATGCCGACCCGAGTGCTCTGCGCACTGATGCTGGGCGCCGCGCTGCTGCTGACCGCGGGCTGCGGCGAGGAACCGGCACCCCCGCCTCAGGCGGCGCCGCCCGCGCCGCGTCCGGCCCCCGCTCCGGCTCCGCCGGCCGCGACGGAGCCGGTGATTGCCGAGGAACCGGCTCCGGCCGAGGCTGCGCGGTACGTCTACAACCCCGTGGGAAAGCGCGACCCCTTCCAGTCGCTGCTTGACATTCGCAAGCCGGTCGCGACCCGCGCCGAACCCAAGACGCCCCTTGAGCAGTTCGATTTGGACCAGATGCGCCTCGTCGGTTCCATCGTGGGCATGGCGCAACCGCGGGCCATGCTCATGGCTCCTGACGGGAAAAGCTACATCGTGCGGGTCGGCACCAAGTTGGGCAAGAACAACGGGGTCGTGGTGGCCATCGAGAAAGATCGCATCGTCGTGGAGGAGCGTTTCTACGATTTTGCCGACGAGGTTCGTACCAGCAGGCAATCCATCGAGCTTCCGAAACGGGAGGGAGTTTAATACAATGTATTCTTCGCTTCGCAAATTCCCTGGCAGCGGCGTCCTGCTGGTCGCCCTGGTCGCCCTGTGCGGTTACTGGTTCCTGCCACAGACGGTTCCCGCGCAGCAAAGTCCGGCCCCCCTGGGCGATACCAACCGCATTCTTGCCGTCACGGTCGATGGTGATTCGCGCACGCCGCGCGTCAACATCCAGACCGAGCGGCCCGTCGGCTTTCGCTACACGGTCTATGACTCGGCGGATCCGCTGCGGGTGGTCGTCGATTTCCCGCGCATGGATGTTTCCGAAATCACCTCGCCCCTGCCGGTCAACATCGGGCCGATTCGCGAAATCCGCGTGGTGTCCTTCGACCTGACCATGGGCAAGCTGGGGCGCATTGAAATCCTCATCGATGAAAAAGCCGATTATTCGGTTCTTCTGGAAGAAAATACCTTCTCCCTGACTTTGGCCCCCGCGACGGAGGCGACCGCCGCCGCAGCGCCGGCCCTAATCGTGCCCGAAGGGGCGGTGCCGCCTCCCGCTGCCGCCTTGCGGCCCGTGGCGCCCGCGCCTGCTGCCGCGCCGCCCGTTGTCGCATCGCCGGCACCCGCCGCCGCTCCGGTTGTCGCGCCGGTGGCTCGCCGCACGGACGGTGCGAGCGCCGGTCTCGTCAACCAGGTTGAGGTCGAAACGGGCAAAATTTCCATTGTCACCGATGGCGTCGTTGATCGCTACAGCTTTTTCAATCTCTCCGCGCCGCCGCGCCTGGTTCTGGATGTTTTTGGTGTGAGGCCGGTCTTTGGTGAGCGCAGTCTCGCCGGAACGGCGGGGTTTGACCGCGTGCGCATCGGCACTTACGAAGACAAGACGCGTTTTGTGTTCGACGCCGGCGGGGCGGAGTTGCCCGCCTATGACGTGCAGCCCGTTGACCGAGGCTTGGTCGTCACCTGGCGGCCCGGCGTATTTGCTCCGCCTATCGCGCCGGCGGCTCCCGCGCCCGAGGTGCGGACCGTCGAGGTTGCTCCGCGTCCCGCACCGGCTCCACCTGTCGAGGAACCCCCGGCCGTGCGTCCCGTCGCGCCTGTTCCGGCCCCCGCGCCGGCTCCGGTCGCCGAGGCTCAGCCCGTTCCTGCTCCGGTCCCCGCTCCGGTCGCGGAGTTGCGTCCCGCTCCCGCTCCCGCCCCGGCCCCGGCCCCGGCGAGCGCCCCCCGTCTGTCCCAGGCGCCGGTGGCCGTTGAGGATGTTCAGTTCAAGGTCGAGGGCGACAAGTCGCTTCTGACGGTGGCGCTTTCCGGTCCGGCGCAGATCAGCCAGCCTGTGTTGCGCGGCAACGTGGTGCTGTTCGGTTTCGACAACGGCAGTATCAGCCGGGCTCTGAGGCGGGTAATCGACACCTCGGCGTTCCCCAGTGCCATGGCGCTGGTGACTCCTTACACTGTCAATCGCGGTTCGGTGCAGGATGTCCGTTTCGCGGTGAAACTCAAGGGCGATGTTCCTTACCGGCTGCGTTCGGTGGGCAATCAGTTGGTGTTTGAAGTGGACAACGGTTCCTTTGCCGTCGCGGTACCGGGGACGGCGCAAGTGGAACTGCCCCTGCCTGCTCCTGCCGCCGCACCCGCCGCCGCGCCCTCGGCCCTGGCACCGGCTGCGCCCCTGGCGGCGGCTCCGGCGGTGGCCGCGCCGCGCTACACCGGCCAGCGAGTTTCCCTGGTGTTCGACAATGCCGACGTGCGCAACCTGCTGCAATTGATCGCCGAGGTCAGCAACCTCAACATCATCGCCGGCGAGGAGGTGCGGGGCAACGTCAGCATCCGCCTCATCGACGTGCCTTGGGACCAGGCCCTTGATGTGATTCTCGATATTCGCCAGTTGGGCATGATGCGTGACGGCAATGTGGTGCGCATCCTGCCCAAGGCCAAGATTCGCGAGATGGAGGAAGCCGAACTGACGGCCGCTGTCGCCAAGCGCGAACTCGAAGCGACGGTGACGGAAGTCTTCAGCGTCAGCTACACCAATCTCGCCAACATCGCGGGTCCGGTGCGCGAACTCATGTCCGACCGCGGCCGGCTCACCCAGGACGAGCGCAACAAAAAAATCATCATCCGCGACATCCCCTCGGTGATGGAGGATGTCCGCGGCCTCATCAGCATTCTCGATACCCCCGAGCGTCAGGTCATGATCGAGGCGCGCATCGTCGAGGCCAGTTCCGACTTTACCCGTGATCTGGGAGTCAACTGGGGAATTTCCTATAACAACCCGGGTGGTTTCATCGACAACATCGGCATCGGCATGGGTGGCAACTTTCTTGTCGGCATCCCCGCGGCCGGTGCGGCGGCCTCGGTGCCCGGCCTCGGTTCCGGTATTCAGTTCGGGCAGCTCGGCGTTGATAAAACCGTCATCGACCTGCGCATCAGCGCCCTGGAATCCTCGGGCAAGGGCAAGATCATTTCCCGCCCGCGGGTCACCACCCTCAACGGCCAGGAAGCGGTCATCACCCAAGGGACGACCATTCCCTACCAGACCTCCGGCACCGACGGTCCCAAAACCGAATTCGTCGATGCGACCCTGGAGCTCAAGGTGGTGCCGGTCATCAACCCCGACAACAGCATCATCATGGACATCACCGCCAGCAACAGCGCCCCCGGCGAAACCTTCACCACCTCGGATCTACCGGGCATCAACAAGAAGGAAGCCAAGACCAAGGTGCTGGTCTTTGACGGGGATACCACGGTCATCGGCGGCATTTTCGTCGAGGATGATCGCCAGTCCGAGTCCGGGGTACCCTGGCTGATGCGCATTCCGGTGTTGGGTCATGCCTTCAAGTCCACCAACGTCACCAAGCGGCGTTCCGAACTGCTGATCTTCATCACGCCGCGCATCATCGAATAAACCCAATCCTTGAGGGTTGGCATCCGAACGGGAAAAGGACAGGTGTTGAGCCTGTCCTTTTCTGCTAGGATGACGGAAAAATCGCGGAACAGGGTGCGGCAGGTGGTATCGGACAGCAGGGGACATATTTTTCTTACCGGCTTCATGGGCGCGGGAAAAACCACCGTGGGCCGGGTTTTGGCCGAGCGGTTGGGGTGGGATTTTCTTGATCTCGACCGGTTCATCGAAGGGCGGGTCGGGTGCGGTATCCCGGAGATCTTCGCTACCCAGGGGGAAGGGGCCTTCCGTGACGCGGAAAGCCAGGCCTTGCACGCGCTTTCAGGCGATCCGCCGCGAGTCGTCGCCACCGGCGGCGGCATTGTCGGCCGGGAGGAAAACCGTCGGCGCATGCGTGAACTCGGCCGAGTGGTTTTTCTGGATCTGCCATGGGCGGAGCTTCTGCCGCGCCTGCAAAGCGAAGGCGGTCGACCCCTGGCGACGGGCGAGGGCGGCTGGGAGACGGTGCGGCAACGCTGGGAAGCGCGCCTACCTCTGTACCGGGAGGCCGAGCTACGCATCGCCTGCGCCGGACTAACCCCGGCGGAGATTGCCCATAGGATTATCCTGGCATTGCATCCTGGCGGAGACCATCCATGATGACGTCCCTGAACGTAGGGCTTGGTGAACGCAGCTACCCCATCCATATCGGCAGCGGCATCCTGCCGCTGCTTGGCGAATCCCTTGCAGCTGTCTGCTTTCCGCGTCGCGTGGCCGTCGTCACCAACCCCACCGTGGGTCCGCTGTACGCGGAGCGGGTGCTGGGGATTCTGCGCCAGGCGGGCTTCAGCCCGGCGGAGATCCTGATCCCCGATGGCGAGGAATATAAGACCCTCGACACCCTTAATGCGGTTTTTGACGCGCTGATCCGCCAGGGCTTCGACCGGGGCTGCGGCATCCTCGCCCTTGGCGGCGGAGTGGTGGGGGATCTGGCCGGCTTTGCCGCCGCCACCTATCTGCGCGGCGTGCCCTTCGCCCAGGTGCCGACCACGCTGCTGGCGCAGGTTGATAGTTCCGTGGGCGGGAAAACCGGGGTCAACCACCCCCTCGGCAAGAATCTCATCGGCGCCTTTTACCAGCCGCGCCTCGTGCACATCGACGTCGACACCCTGGTTACCCTGCCTCCGCGCGAATTTCGCGCCGGCCTCGCCGAGGTGGTGAAATACGGCGTGATTCGCGACGCGGAGTTTTTTGCCTGGTTGGAGCAGCAGGGGCCGGATCTGCTTGAGCTCAAGCCCGCGGCGCTGATCAAATCCGTGGCGATTTCTTGCCAAATCAAGGCTGATATTGTAGAAGTTGACGAAAAAGAGGGGGGGCTACGCGCCGTTCTCAATTTCGGTCATACCCTGGGGCATGCCGTCGAATTGCTTTCCGGCTACGGCAGTGTGCGCCACGGCGAGGCGGTGGCCATGGGCATGGTCGCGGCGGCCGCTCTGTCCGAAAGTCTTGGGCTGGCCGCCATGGGGGATCTGCACCGCATCGAGAATCTGTTGCGCGCCTTGAGTCTGCCGGTGCGACTGCCTCCGCATGCGCCCGAGGCGTATCTGGAAGCTCTCATGCGGGACAAGAAAGTCAAGGATGGGTCGCTGAATCTGATTCTCAATCGCGGCATCGGCGATTGCGAAGTGCGCAAGGTTCCTGATTTGGCGCGTGTCATCCTGCCTATTCTGCAAAGCTATCAGGAGGGAGCACGGGCATGACGATTCCGGTCGTGGAAGACCAGCCGGTCAAAGAGCTGGCGCGCGCGGTTGTCGATCTGGGGCAGGATCCGAGCCCTTCGGCCTGGCGCGGACTCGTCCAGGCGCTGCGCAGGGCCGATTGCGCCGCCGAGGCCCAGCAGTTCGGGCGGATCGGCATCCGACGTTTTCCCGACAGTGCCGATCTCCACCTGGAGCAGGCGCGGCTGCTTGTCGAATCCCAGGACTTTTCCGGCGCGCTGGAATCCTTGAACCAGGTTTTGCACCTTGCCCCCGAGAATGTCGAGGCTCTCTGGCTTGCGGCCGATGCCCATCATCGTTTGGGGCGCGCGGGTGAAGCGCGGGATGCCCTTACGCGCCTGCTGCGGCTGCACCCCGGGCATCAGGCCGCGCGCGACCTGCTGAGCCAACTTGAACCCGCTACCCCGACAGCACGCGGTGCGCTCGAGGTGGGCGGCAAACGGACCATCTCCACGCCGACCCTGGCGGAAATCTTCGTCAAGCAGGGTTACCTCAGCAAGGCCATCCAGATTTATGAGGATCTGCTGGCGCGCGATCCCGGCAATGAACGGTTGCGGGGACGCTTGCGGCAGCTTCAGGAAGATATCGCCGCGCCGCGGACCGTCGACCTGGAGCCTCAAGGTTTGCCCGAGCCTCTTGCCCCGCCCCTGGTCCAGGTCGTCACGGAAAAGCTTGAACCTGCGACCCCGGATCCGACGACGGCCGTTGTCGCCCCGGAAAACCGCCTGCTTGGGACCCTGGAGAACTGGCTGGAGGCCATCAGCCGCAGGAGGCAGCATGTTCATTGAGGCACTGCGCAACCTCGTGGAACAGACCCCCGGCGGGATCGGCGCCGTTCTGATGGGCTACGACGGCATTGCCATCGAGCAGTATGCCCTGCCCGTGGACGATGTGGATCTCGGTCTGGTGGCGGTGGAATACGCCAACGTCCTCAAGGAGATCAAAAAAGCCACGGATATTCTGCGGACCGGCGAACTCGACGAGGTCTCGATTCTCACCGGCGGCTACCAGGTTTTGATCCGCACCCTGACGCCCGATTACTTTCTCGGCCTGACCCTGAGGCGCAACGGCAATGCCGGCAAGGGCCGGTTCCTGCTGATGCGCGAGGCGTCCGGCCTGCGCGCGCTTCTGTCGTGAGGCAGCCATGACCATCCTTGTTCTCAACGGTCCCAATCTCAACCTGCTGGGGGTCCGCGAGCCCGGCATCTACGGCAGCCAGACCCTGGAGGGCATCCTTGCCGCCCTGGCGCCGACGGCAAGCGCCCTGGGGCTGGAACTCCACCACCTGCAATCCAACCACGAGGGGGTGCTGATCGACCGCATTCATCAAGCTCGGCTGGATGGGGTACGGGGCATCGTCATCAATCCCGGCGGCCTGACCCACACCAGCGTCGCCCTGCGTGACGCCATCGCCGGGGTCGATATCCCCACGGTTGAGGTCCATCTGTCGAATATTCATGGGCGGGAAGAGTTTCGCCGCCATTCCCTGATCGCGCCGGTGACCATCGGTCAGATCAGCGGTTTCGGCGCTTTGGGTTACGAACTGGCGCTGCGGGCGCTGGCGGGGCGCCTCAATTAAATTTTTGCCAACAGAGGCCATTTCATGCTAGAAAGCAGAGCCTTGGGCGCGCAGCAGCTGGTGGGGACGGGCGATCTCGACGCCATCCTGTTCGCCGGCCTGCCCAATATCCGCTACCTCACCGGCTTCAGCGGAACCGACGGCGTGGTGGTCGTCACCGCCTCCGCCGTCTATTTTCTCTGCGACTCCCGCTACACCACCCAAGCCCGTGCCCAGGTCGCGGCAACCGAGGTGCGCGAATACAAGGTCAAGCTCGATGGTGTGCTGGCCTTGCTGCGGGAATTGGGCGTCCGGCGCGTCGGTTTTGAAGCCGATCTGCTGCCCTATGCCGTCTATGAGACCTTTCAGCAAAAGGGCGAAGGCATCTCCTGGGTGCCCCTGACCCGCCGGCTCGCGAGCCTGCGCGGCCGCAAGGACGCCACTGAGCTTGAATTGCTGGAGCAGGCGGCGCGGCTCAACGCCGAGGCCTTCGCGGAGATCTTGCCCCTGATCCGGCCCGGCGCGCGCGAGTGCGACATCGCCCTGGAGCTGGAAATTGCCCTGCGCCGCCGTGGCGGGGAGGACAAAGCGTTTGATTTCATCGTCGCCTCGGGGGAGCGCGGCGCCTTGCCCCATGGCGTGGCTTCGGAGAAAACCCTGGCGGCCGGCGAACTGGTCACCGTCGATTTCGGCACCCGGCGCGGCGGTTACCATTCGGACGAAACCCTCACGCTTGCCCTGGGCGAGGTGTCGGAGCGCCATCGCATGATTTACGATTGCGTGCTCCAGGCCCACGACCTGGCGTTGGCGGCCATCCGACCGGGCGTTGCCCTGCGCGATATCGACGCGGTGGCGCGCAACCACATCGCCGCCTCGGGGTTTGGCGACTATTTCGGTCACGGTCTCGGCCACGGCGTCGGTCTTGAGGTTCACGAGTACCCCACCGCCTCGTCGCGCTCCGAGGATCTGGCGGAGGAAGGCATGGTGTTTACCGTCGAACCCGGCATCTACATCCCCGGTTTCGGCGGGGTGCGGATCGAGGACACCATCGTTGTGACCGCCGAGGGTTGCCGCCGCCTGACGCGCATCTCCAAGGATTTCAGAATTCTGCCCGTGTAGCTTGACTGCCCCGAGCGGGGCTTAACTTTTCCAGGAGGATGATTGAATGGAAATCAAGGATCTCAGAACCCTCATTAAAATGATTACCGAGACGGATATTACCGAATTCGAGATGGAAAACGCCGACGAGAAAATCCTCATCAAGCGCGGCAAGGGACAGGAAATCGTCCATGTCGCCGCGCCCGTCGCGCCCCAATACCTGCACGCCGCGCCCGCCGCCGCGCCCGCACCGGCCGTCGCGCCCGCGGTCAACGCCCCTGCGGCGCCCGCCGCGAGCAACGCCGTGAGCGAAAAATACGACACCATCACCTCGCCCATCGTCGGCACCTTCTACCGCTCTCCGGCGCCCGACGCCGATCCCTACATCGAAGTGGGCTCGGTGGTGGAAAAAGGCCAGGTGTTCTGCATCGTGGAGGCCATGAAGCTGATGAACGAGATCGAAGCCGAGTTCAAGTGCAAGGTGGTGGAGATCCTCAAGGAAAACGCCCAGCCCGTGGAATTCGGCGACCCTCTGTTCCTGGTCGAACGCCTCTAGGCCCCGGCAGGGATCGCGGAGCAAGTCGCCCATCGCTGATCAGGGATCACTCGCCACGGGGAGTTCTTCATGTTCAATAAAATTCTGATAGCCAATCGCGGGGAAATCGCCATCCGCGTCATTCGTGCCTGCAAGGAGTTGGGCATCAAGACGGTGGCGGTGCACTCCGATGTCGACAGTGAGTCGTTGCACGTCAAGCTGGCCGATGAGAGCATCTGCATCGGCCCGGCGCCGAGCGCCAAGAGTTACCTCAACATCAAGGCCATCATCAGTGCCGCCGAGGTCACCGACGCCAGCGCCATCCATCCCGGCTACGGTTTCCTCTCGGAAAACGCCGAATTCGCCGAGATCTGCGCCAACTGCGGGATCACCTTCATCGGGCCGAGCCCGCGCAGCATGCGCCTCATGGGCGACAAGATCAGCGCCCGCCAGACCGTGACCAAGGCCGGGGTGCCGATTCTTCCCGGGACCACCGAAGGGGTGAAGTCAGCGGAAGAGGCCAAGAAGATCGCCGCCCAGATCGGCTATCCGGTGATCATCAAGGCCACCGCCGGCGGCGGCGGTCGCGGCATGAAAGTGGTGCATTCTCCGGCCTCCTTGCCCAACGCATTCGCCACCGCCCGCGCCGAGGCGCAATCGGGCTTCGGCAATCCCGAGGTCTATATCGAGAGATTTTGCGAGCGGCCGCGTCATGTGGAAATCCAGATCATGGCCGACCAGCACGGCAACGTCATCCATCTCGGCGAGCGCGATTGTTCCATTCAGCGGCGCCACCAGAAGCTCATCGAGGAATCGCCCTGTCCGGTGCTCTCCGAGGAACTGCGGCAGAAAATGGGTGCCTGCGCCGTGGCCGCCGCCGAGGCAGTGGGATATTCGAGCGTCGGCACCGTCGAGTTTCTTCTCGATCAGAACAAAAACTTCTACTTCATGGAGATGAACACCCGCGTGCAGGTCGAGCATCCCGTGACCGAGATGGTGACCGGCATCGACATCATCAAGGAGCAGATCCGCATCGCCGCCGGCCAGCCGCTGCGCTTCCGCCAGGAGGACATCCAGATTCGCGGCCATGCCATCGAGTGCCGCATCAACGCCGAGGATCCGACCAAGTTTACGCCCTCGCCCGGCAAGATCCTCGGCTATCACCCCCCGGGAGGTCTCGGGGTGCGGGTCGACAGCGGTGTCTACGATCAGTACAAGGTGCTGCCCCACTATGATTCCATGATCGCCAAGCTCATCGTGCATGCCGAAACGCGCGATGAAGCCATCAAGAAAATGGCCACCGCCCTTGACGAGTACATCATCGACGGCATCAAGACGACCATTTCCTTTCACCAGAAGATCATGAGCAGCAAGGAATTCATCGAGGGCGAGGTCGATACGGGCTT
>NZ_JAUVWH010000185.1 GCF_030604225.1 Geoalkalibacter sp. | reverse complement strand
ATGCCGCCCTGGTGCTGGAGGGCAAGGGGCGCAGCCTGCGCATCGAGCGTGACATGCTCAGCGATCAGGTGGTATTGACCGAACGCGATGAGCACTACCACAGGCTCTATCAGTTCGAGGGCAAGGTTTCGCCCCAGGGGCGTTCCTCGGAACGCGGCGAATATCTGGAGCAATTGAGTCGCCTGCTGGGCGTGGCCGACGAGGAAATCTTTCGCGCCTCGCTGTTTTTCGGCCAGGGCAGCCTGGAAGTGTCGGGGCAGGGCGGCATGGCGGCGAAAATCAAAACCCTGCTGTCGGGCTTTGTCGAAGTCGATTACGATCGCGTGCTGCACTCCCTGCGCGAGGATTATTTCGCCATCACCCGGCAAAATCCCTGGGGCAAGGACAAGACCCGCGAGCGCGAACTCGACGAGGTGCGCAAGCGCCTGGAACAGTTGCAGGCCCGCTGGTTCGCCGAACAGGGCAGCCTCAAGGATCTGGAGAATTTGCGCCTGGAGCTCTCCGAGCTCAACCGCGCCATTGAAAGCGGGCGCGGCGACTACGATAAGGGCGAGCGTTACCTGACCTGGGTGCGCAAGTACTGGGAGCAGGAGGACAAGGCTGCCCTGCTGCGGCGTGAGTTGCAGCGCCTCGAACAGCAGGGCGACAAGGTCTCGGATTTGCAAGACCGGCGCCTGGGCATCGAAAAGGAGTTGCAGGCGGCCGGTCTGCCGCACCAACTGCCGGAGAAGCTGCCGCGGCTGTTGAACGAAAGCGAGGAGGTGCGCCAGGATCTGGTGGCCATCCAGGCCCAGGCCGTGGCCTTGCGCGAGCAGGAATTGGACTTGCCCGTGCCCGCCTGGAAATGGCGGCTGGGCGCGAGTGTCGCCGGGCTTGCCGCGGCCGGCGGGCTGGTGTATTGGCAGCCGCGGAGCCTGACCTGGGGCGTCGGCGGCGCGGTGGCGCTGCTTGCCGGGCTCTGGGGCCCGTGTCTGTGGCAGTATGTCCAATTCCGCAAGGAAAAGGCCGATCTCGATGAACAGGCGCGGGCTCTGGATGAGAGCCGCGCCGAGGTACAGGCGCGCATGGCCGAGCTCGACGCGCAGTTCGAGAGCCTGGGCATGCGCCCGTCCTCCGTCGAGCGGGTCAAGATGCTGCGCAATCTGGAGCGTCACCGCGAGCTCATCCATCAGCTGCGCGAGGTGGAAAGCGCCTTGGGGGTGCTGGAAGGCGCGGCGGAGCTCGACGCGGGCAAGGAGGAAATGATCCGCGAGCTTGCGGCTATCGAGGAGCGGCTCGAAAAGGAGCGGCCCAAGCAGCGCCAAGCCCTGCTGGCTCGCGAAGATCTGCCCGAGGCCGAGGAAAAACTGCGGCAGCTCGGCGAGGATCTGCGCGCCAAGGAGGCCCGCCTGCTGGAGCTCACGCGCCGCGAGGCAACCCTGCAGGGGCAGCTGGCCGATTTGGAACGCATCGAGGAAGAAGGGGCGCGGCTGCGCGAGCGCGAGGCGTTTCTCGCCCGGCGGGCACAGGCCCTGCGCAGCGGCTTTGACCTGCTGACCGAAGCCGTCGAGGAGTTTCGCCAGACCTACCTGGATCGCTTCGCCGCCGACATCGGCCAGGCCCTGGCCGGCATTTCCAGCGGTCGTTACAGCGAAGTGCGGCTGGAAGATGATTTCCGCCTGATGCTCGGTACGCGCGGCGGTCAATGGCAGCCCGTGGAGCACTTCAGCCGGGGCACCGTCGACATGGTGCATTTCGCCGTGCGGCTCGCCCTGACCCGGCATCTGGCTCGCGACCGTCGCCTGCCGCTGCTCCTCGACGATCCCCTGGTCAACCTCGATGGCGCGCGTCTCGCCGAGACCCTGCGCATCCTCGACAAGATTAGCGCCGAGCATCAGGTCATCCTGCTTGCCCACAACGAGCGCCTGCTGCGCCAGGCCGCTCGCGAACGCTGGAATGTGATACCCTTGGAGCAGATCAAGACGCCTTCGACCCCCGAAATTCAAGAAAGGAATGAAGATGTCCGACAACTGTATCTTCTGTAGGATCGCCGCCGGTGAGATTCCCGCGCGCATGGTCTATCAGGATGATTTGGTGGTGGCCTTCGAGGATCTCAATCCCCAGGCGCCCCATCATCTGCTGCTGGTGCCGCGCAAGCATATCCGCACCACCCTCGACCTGACCACCGCTGACAACGAGATGATCGGGCATATCCATCAGGTGGCCGGCAAGCTGGCCCATGACCTGGAATTCGCCGAGGATGGTTTTCGCCTCGTCAACAACTGCAACGAAGGGGCCGGTCAGTCGGTGTGGCATCTGCACTTTCACCTGCTGGGCGGCCGCGACCTGACCTGGCCGCCGGGCTGATGAATACCTCGACCGCACCTGCGCGAACCGTCATGAGCGAAGCCGATGAGCGCACGCAGAAACGGCTGATTTCCGAGATCATGGAGCTGCTGGTGACCCATCACGGCGGCGGCATGAGCGAAGAGGGCCTGGATCAGGCCATCGAGTTGCTGCAGCGCGCCTTCGAGATGGCGCGGGCCTCCCACGAGGGGCAGTTTCGCAAGTCGGGCGAGCCCTATTTCTTTCATCCCCTGCGCGTGGCGCATCTGGCGGCGCGCCATTGGATGGATTTCAGCTCGATCATCGCCTCGCTCATGCACGACGTGGTGGAGGACACGCCCGTCACCCTCGCCGAGGTGGAGGAGGCCTTTGGCGCCGAGGTGGCGCTGCTGGTCAACGGCCTGACCAAGGCCTCCGACGAGAGCCTGAGCCGCGAGGCCCTCAAGGCCACCACCTACCGCAAGACGGTGCTGCTGGCCATCGAGGACGTGCGGGTGCTGTGCCTCAAATTCTGGGACCGCCTCGACAACCTGCAGACCATCGGCGCCTTGCATCCCGACAAGCAGAGCCTCATCGCCGAGGAGACCCGCTCCATCTATGTACCCCTCGCTCAGCATCTGGGCATGGGGCGGGTGTCGTCGGAGCTCGAAGCCATGGCTTTGCGCATCCTCTACCCGCGTCGTTACCGCAGCTACCAGGCGGCTCTGGAGAGCCTGCGCACGCAGATGGAGCCCGTTCTGCGACAGTTGAAATCCCAGTTCAACAATGCCTGTGAGCACCAGAAGCTGCAGGTGCTGCTGCGCGACCGCTGGCGGCCATTTTCCATCGCCGCCGCCAAGGGCATGCATCGGGGGCTCTCGACCCTCTACACCCTGGAAATCCAGGTGGATCGCACCATGGATGCCTACCTGGCCCTGGGGCAGCTGCACAGCCTATTTCATCCCATTCCCGGCAAGCTGCGCGATCATCTTCACATCATCTCCCAGTTCGGTTATCAGGCCATTAAAACCACGGTGCAGGCCGGCGAGTATCGTCTGCGCGTCGAGATCACCACGCGCAAGCTGGCGCGCTTCAACGAGGCCGGCGTGCTGGCGCCGGGGTTTGAATTCAGCGTGAGCAATTTCAAGGATCTCATGCAGTCGCTGACGGAGGGCGAATCGCTGTTCGACACGGAGAGCCTGCGGCTTGCCTCGGCCTCGATTCAGGTCTACACGCCGGCGGGCGATACGCGCACCCTGCCCGAGGGCAGCAGCGCCCTGGATTTCGCCTTCGATATCCACCAGGAACTGGGTCTGCATGCCCGCCGTGCGCGGGTCAACGGCCAGACGCGGCTGCTGCGCTACCGGCTGATGGACGGCGATCAGGTGGCCATCGAGCAGGATTCCACCCCCCAGGCCCTGCCCAAGTGGCTGGAATGGGCGGTCACGCCGCGGGCGCGCAACGCCATCCGTCGCTATCTGCGCAGCCGCGTCAAGGGAGAGGCTGAATGAAACCATGGGGGTTCTTGGGGCCCTTCGCGGTCGCCTTGGTCTTGACCTGCGTGCTGTTGCTGCCGGCGGGCGAGGCCCTGGCGGCGCAGGCCAACGCATTTGTCTACCATCGCTTCGGTGATGATCGCTATCCCTCCACCAATGTCTCCGTCGCGGTATTCCGCCGGCAGCTGGAGTTGCTGCGGCAAAACGATTATCAGGTGCTGGCCCTGGGGCAGGTGGTGGAGCGTCTCGAAAAGGGGCAAGCGCTGCCGGAACGCTGCGCCGTGCTGACCATCGATGACGGCTATGAAAGCTTTGCCTCGGGCGGGCTTCCCTTGCTCAAGGAATTCGGCTATCCTGCGACCCTCTTCGTGAGCACCGACAGCGTCGGGCGCCCCGGCTACCTTGGCTGGGAGGCGTTGCGGCGGATCGCCGAGGCGGGCATCGAAATCGGCAACCACTCCGCGGCCCATGAGCACATGGCGGCGCCGCGCGCCGGGGAAGATGCGGCGGCCTGGCGCGAGCGCATGCGGAACGACCT
>NZ_JAUVWH010000144.1 GCF_030604225.1 Geoalkalibacter sp. | reverse complement strand
CGCTACGGCGGCGAGGAATTCGCCCTGCTGCTGTTCCGCGTCGACCGGCAGCAGGCGCTCAGCATCTGTGAACGCATTCGCGCCGGCATCGAGGCCCTGGCTTTCCCCGGCCAGGACCAGATGGACGGCGGCGGGCTGACGATCAGCGGCGGCCTGGCCTTCTTCCCCGAGGACGGCGCCGGCGCGCGGGAATTGCTCGAAAAAGCCGACCAGCGCCTCTACGAGGCCAAGAACACCCGCAACACCCTGGTGCCGCGTAATGTCGACCGCCGCCAGGCCCAGCGCCGCGCGGTGCGCTCGGTGGTCGAACTCTGCCCCGGCAGCGACGAGCTGTCCTTTCCGGGCATGACCACCGACCTGAGCAGCCGCGGCCTGTCCCTCGACTGCGCCGTGTCCTTTACTCCCGGCACCACCGTGCAGGTGCGCTTCCTCAAGCCCTTCTGGGGCGAGGATCGCGAAACCCGGGCCACGGTGCGGCGCATTCGCCGCGACGAGCAAAGCGGCGTCGTCCACCTGGGCCTTGAATTCGAAGGGCACCAGGATCAGCTGGCCGCCCTCGGCGCGCTCCAGCAACAGCCCGCGACCCTCGACCTCGCCAGCTCCACCGGCGGCTGAGCTCACCCGCCCGATCAACGCCCACACCGCCCGCCGCGCCCTCGCACGGCGGGCGTTTTTTTGTTTAGTGGGTCACTTCGCGCAACTGGTCCTCCGGCGTTTCCTCCTCGCGGAAAATACTCTCCAGGCTCACCAGATTACGGCTTGCGCCGTTTTCCACATAGCGGCGGATGGTCTCCACGCGCTTGCGCAAAAAGGCTTCCGCGCCGCGCCGCAGAGCGGCCTCGCGCAGCTCGATCTTCGTTCGCCAGGCCGACACCAGTTCGCCCTGCCCCTCGCGCAGATCAAGGTCAAGGCGCTGCTTGAGAAAATCGCTCAGCTCGCGGTAGTCGCCCTCGCCGAAATGGAACACCTCGGGCACCAAGGCCGAAAAACTGCGCACGCCGCGGATGTCGCGCCCCTCGATGCGGTAGGCTTCCAGCAGTTCGGGTTCGAGATCCTTGTAGTTCTGCATGGGCATGAACATGCGCGGCAGGTATTGCAAGACCTTCTCGGCCTTCTTGCGATGGCCGCCGATGATCACCGAGGCGCCCACCTCGCCCTGCTGGGCGCCCTTGATCCAGGGCGCGCCGGTGATGCCGAAATCGTTGAGCACCGGCACGAACAGCAGGGTGGAGAGGGTGTTGATGGCCAGGGCGAAGCCCGCCGAGGGCCCGCCCACGCTGTAGGAGGCCGAGAGCAGCTGATGGTGCAGGCTGTAGCCGTCGAGGTATTCGCCGAGCAGCCGCGCGACGTTGATTTCCGGACACAGGGATTGTAGATAGTTTTCCACCAGGGTCAGGGCCTCGCGGGCGCTCTGGTGGGTCATCTGCACCGCCATTTCCAGCTCAGCGCCGCCCGGCGCCGAAGTGCTCACCGCGCCCGTCACCACGATCTTTTCCGGAAAGACCCGATACACCAGGCTTGAAGCGATGGGCAGCAGCACGCCGCTGGTGTCGTTGGCCCCCACGCCAACCACGAAGCCGACCTGGGGTTCGCGCGAGAGCTCGGTTTCGAGGAACTCGTCGAGCTGCTGCTTGCCCTTGCGCGTGGGGCTCGCGGCGAGCTGCTGGCGGGCGGCCTGCAGGTGCCAGCGGGTGATTGGGAACAGCCCCGCCTCGTTGATGAGGCGCAGGTGGGCCGCGACCTCGTCGAGATTCTCCAGCAGACCGTCCTCGCTGTGGCGCACCCGGTGCATGAGCGCCTGTTCGGCGCCGGCGCCGTCGAGCAACCCCTGCAGGATCTTGAAATTGAAGCGCACGAAGCGCGCGCGTTCCTCGGGCGCATCGCCCAGGGCGTGCATCAGCTTGCCCAGCACCTCGACCTCGGTGGCGCGCAGGCTGCGCACCTTCTCGGCAAAGGCGGTGAAGTCGGCGGGCGTTTCACACAGGCCGCGCGCCACCCGCACCACCTCGTCCATGGCGAGACTCGGCTCCTGGGGAATGTCGCGCAGTTCCTTGCGGATGATGCCCAGGGCATCCTCGTCGCGCATGTGCCCGGTGACGTTGAGCACCTTGAGGCGCTTGGAGCGGATCAGCGCCGGGTCGAGGATGTCCAGGCGGTTGGTGGTGAGCACGGTGAAAACGCGATTGAGGGGCGACTCGCCGTCGATGATGGAAAGAAACTTGTTGGTCACCTTGTCGTAGGGGCTGCCGCCCTGGGGCGAGCGGCGCGGCGCCACGGCGTCGCCCTCGTCGAAGAAGACCATGGCGGGCGAGAGCATCTTGGCGATGTCGTAGGCCCGCTCCAGGTTCTCGACCATGCCCTCCAGGGGATTGATGGGGTCGGTGAGGTCGTTGAGGTTGACCACCAGATCCTGCACGTCGCGGTTGTCGCCGAGCCAGGCGCGCACCATGAAGGTCTTGCCCGAGCCGGGCGGGCCGGTGAGCACCAGCCCCTTTTCCTCGCTGACGTTGTAGTACAGGCAGTTGTTGGCCATCTCGGAGAACTCGTTCTTGATGGCGCCGATGTAGTCCTTCCAGGGCACGCCGCGGTCCATCTGCCCCACCACCTTGTTGTACAGATTGCCGTAGACGTTGCGCGCCACGGACTTGAGGGCGTCGCGCACCAGCAGGGAATCGTCGAGGTATTCGGCGCGGAAATCCCCCTTGAGGGATATGATCGAGTCGATGAGGCGGCGCACGTAGGCCGGCGTGATGCGCAGGCTGCGCTCGCGGAAAATGGGCGGCAGCTTGGCCACCGTGCGTTCCAGCACCGCCTCGCTCAGGCAGCGCTCGCCGCCGGCCTCGCCGAAGCTGAAATTCTTGCGCCGCAGCTCCATGCGCACCACTTCAAGCAGGTTGGCCGATTCATCCCAGAATTCGTTGACGTCGATCACCAGGCCGCGCTCGACGATACGCCGGTAGATGGCCGGGTCGAACTGCTCGGGCTGGTCGGTGGTGGCGATGAGCAGGCAGTCGCGCCGCCCGTAGACGATCTCGTCGATGATGATGTTGGCGGCATCCACCAGGGTCGCCTGCTGACCCTTGACGGTGCTCATCTGATCGGGGCGGCCGAAGGCCGAATGGGCCTCCTCCAGGTGGCGGATGCAGGTGCGGCGAGGGTCGCCCATGGCCTTGCGCAGGTAGTTGCCCGGCTCGCCGGCCCAGGCGGTCTGGTAGTCGTTGGGCGTGACCATGGCGTAATCCACCAGCACCCCTTCCTCGTGCAGGCTCGAAAGAGCCTGGCTGATTCGCTCGCGAAAAAAGTACTTGATGAGGGGCAGGCGCGACAAAAGCCGCAGTTGCTCGACCTTTCGCCGCCGCTCGATGCGCGCCGCCAGATCGGGATCCACATCCATCAGGCTGCGCCAGAAGGGCTGCTCGGCCATGACCTCTTCCTTCTTCGCCACCAGATCGACCTTGGGCCGCACTTCCGAGGAAAAAATCGCCTCCTCCACCGCCTGCTTGACCGTGGCGCTCTTGCCGCTGCCCGAGGAGCCGATCACCAGCACCAAGGGCGCGCGCGGCACCTTGGGATCCTCGGTGTACTCCTTGAGGATGTGGGCGCGGTAGATCTTGTTGAAGGTGTCGAGAAAGGCGGGCGGAACGAAGATGTCCGAGGTCTGCTTTTCCAGCAGGTACTTGAGGTAGTGGTAATCGTGCCAGTCGAGTTCGCGGGAGAGGATGCGGTTCCAGGCCGCCGCCGCGTCGCCGGAGCCGGACAGCTCGAAGCGATGGCGCAAATCGCTCAGCAACTCGGGATCGCGCAGGTTCTGGAAACCGCGCTCGCCGGGCTTGAGAGTGCGGCGCAGCCAGGCGCGCAGCAGATCGATGGGGCCGCGCGAGGGATAATACTGGCGCAGCCGACGCAGGACGAACAGCCGGGTCTCGAAGCCCCAGCCCTCGACCAGCGCCTCAATCTGCCTGATCCGCCTCTCGGAGAGTCGGACGTACACCGGGCTGCGGGTTTTGCGGGGCTTGGCCATCCTCTACTGCCTCTCTGCGCGTCGGGGGCGGGCCGAAGGGCGGCGCCGGCAGCACCACGGGCGGCGTGCCGGCGCTATTGTTCAGCACAAAGGTGTTCTGGCCCTGGGGATTTTTTTCGTAGGCCGTGGCCCATTTCTGCTGGTTGAGAAACTCGAACAGATAGGGATCGGCGGCCACGCCCAGACCCAGGGCCTCGCGGAATTCGCGGATGGAATCGCTGTAGGCCGCATAGAGGGTACGGGTGCGGCTTGCTTCCAGGGACGCGGCGTAGTTTTCCGCCTCGGCGATGAGCTCGCGGCGCTTCTTCTCCTCGCTCGCCTCGGCGAGGCGGTCGCCGAAGCGCGTGTCGCGCAGCACGAAGGACACCACCTCGATGCCGTATTTGCTCTCCAGGTTGGGGCCGCCCACGTTGATCGGGCGATTCTTGAGGGCCTCGAAGATGATGTCCTTGATCTCCTCGCGCTCGGAAACCAAGGCATCCACCGACTTGCTCTGCATGACATCCTTGACGATGCCGTCGAAATCCGCCTGCAACAGCACCAACGGATTGCGGTTCTCGATGCCCCAGCGCTCCAGGTCGGTGATGCGGTAGGTCAGCATGGCGCTGGTCCACAGGGCCACGTTGCCCAGGGACATGATGCGCTGCGGCTCCTGCTGGCCGCCGAGGAAGAGCTGCTGGTTCATGAGCGGCACTTCCAGCTCGATGCGGGTGAACAGGGGCAGGCGCGCGTGCCAGCCGACCTCCTCGACCACCTTGCGCTCGCCGCCCAGGGCCTCGAGGATCACCGCGTAGTTGCGCCGCACCTTGTAGATGGTCTTGGTGGCGTAGACCATGGCCACCGTGGTGTAGAGCAGCGCGCCCACGAGCAGCAGCAGGATGGTTTTCTTGATCAGCCCCCGCACCCGCGCCCGTTGCAGGAAGCTGTAAGTCTGGGCAGGCTCCACGGCATACCTCCGTGTCTTCGACGGCGCTCGACGCGCCCCCGGAAATCGACGAAACCCCGTTTAACCATCAACCATGGGACACCAAAGCCTCATTATTGCGTCAGGGCCCACATAAGTCAAACGATGTTTCCGTTTGCTTGATTGCTTGCCCCCCGGCCTTGTGCTAGGTTCAATCATTGTACCATCCAAGGTGCGCCCCGACAGCTATGTTCCCGCAAATATTCGCAAGGAGAAGCCCTTATGCCCGCCCAGGTCTTTTTCGCCGATCTCCGCGCCGGCCATCGCCGCAATCTCCATGACAAACTCGAACAGCTCGCTCGCTCGGCCGGGATTGAAACACTGGTTGCCCGAAGCGATCTCGCCGCCGTCAAGCTGCACTTCGGCGAACGGGGCGGCCATGCCTACATCCGCCCCACCTTCGTAAGGCGCATTGTCGAAGTCCTCAAGCAGCAGGGCGCCAAGCCCTTTCTCACCGATTCCTGCACTCTCTACCCAGGCCACCGCAAGGAAGCCGTCTCGGCCCTGAGCTGCGGCATCGAGAACGGCTTCGCCTACGCCGTGGCCGGGGCGCCCCTCATCATGTGCGATGGGCTGCGCGGCCAGTCGGCGCGGCGCGTCCCGGTGGACGGCGAGTTGCTGCAAAGCGTCGACATCGGCTTGGACATCCTCGAAGCCGACAGCCTCATCGCCCTCTCCCACTTCAAGTGCCACGAGCTCACCGGCTTCGGCGGCGCCCTCAAGAACCTCGGCATGGGTTGTTCGAGCCGCGCCGGCAAGCTCGAGCAGCACTCCAACGTCGCCCCCAAGGTCGCCGAGCAATTCTGCACCGCCTGCGCCGATTGCTTCAAATCCTGCGCCCACGGCGCCATTTCCTTCATCGAAGGCAAGGCGCGCATCGATCCCGCGCTCTGCGTCGGCTGCGGGCGCTGCATCGCGGTGTGCGAGGAGGAGGCGATCAAGATCCAGTGGAACGAAGAGGCGCCCAAGGTCATGAAGAAGATGGCCGAATACGCCAAGGGCGCGCTGCACGGCAAGCAAGGGCGCTCGCTCTTCATCAACTTCGTCACCCAAATCAGCCCCCAGTGTGACTGCTACGGGCACACGGACGCGCCCATCGTCGCCGATCTAGGGATTCTCGCATCCACCGACCCCGTGGCCATCGACCAGGCCTGCGCCGATCTGGTCAACGCTGCGCCGGGGCTGCCCGGCACCGCCCTGCGCAGCGGGCACGCGCCGGGCGGCGACAAATTTCGCGGCGTGCACCCCGAGATCGACTGGGAAATCACCCTGGAACACGCCGAGAAGATCGGCCTGGGGACAAGGACGTACGAGTTGGTGAAGATCGACGAATAAGGTTGAAGGGCGCTACTTCTTGCCGCTGAGGTAGTCGCCGAGCAGGCTGCGGCTGTGCTCGTCGTCGTGGCAGTAGGTGCAGAGGTTTTCCCAGTTGCTGCCGTTGGGCGGGTTGTTGTGATGGTTGCCGTCCTTGTGGTGGACGGTGAGCAGATGCAGGGTGTCGCGCTCGAATTCGCGCCCGCACTTGGCGCAGATCCAGCCGTGCAGCTTCAGGGATTTCTCGCGGTAGGTCTCGCGGCTCTCTTCCTCGCCGCGCATGCGGCGCACCAGGGCGTCGATTTCTTCCTGGGATTTGCGTGGCACGGCGCGGGGTTGACCGGGGCGTGGACGTCGATTCATGGACGGGCTCCTTCTGGCAAACCTAAAATCCTGTAAAATCCTGGGACGCATAAAATCATGGGACACGGATCAAATCTGATCAGGCGGGATCAAGGCGGATTGGGATCTAAAATCCGCCCTTATCCTGTAAATCCTTGTCCAATTGCCTTTGACTCTGGCCTGTCTTTCCCATTTTTTGCCTGCCCCAAAAACCCATGGGACGCAGATCACATCTGAAAAGGCGGGATCAAGGCGGATTGGGATCTAAAATCCGCCCCTATCCTGTAAATCCGTGTCCAATTGCCTTTGGCTCTGGCCTGTCTTTCCCATTTTTTGCCTGCCCCAAAAACCCATGGGACGCAGATCACATCTGAAAAGGCGGGATCAAGGCGGATCAGGATCTAAAATCCGCCCTTATCCTGTAAATCCGTGTCCAATTGCCTTTGACTCTGGCCTGTCTTTCCCATTTTTTGCCTGCCCCAAAAACCCATGGGACGCAGATCCCATCTGAAAAGGCGGGATCAAGGCGGATTGGGATCTTAAATCTGCGTTTATCCTGGAAATCCGTGTCCCCTTGCCTTTGACTTTACCCGTTCCCCGCCACTTTTTCCACCAGTTGCGCGAACAGGGCATCCCCCGCTTCGCCGGAGAAGCCGCGAATCGCCGCCAGGTGCCAGACGCCGTCGCGGCGCGTCAGGCCCGCCACGCGGTAGGGGACCAGGAAGGCGAGGAGCAGGCCGAGCATCAGGGTGATGCAGCCTGCCCAGACCAGGGGCTTGCCGGGATCGCGGGAGAACTGGAAGCCGGCGTACCAGAAGCCGTAGGCGTCGCGGTCGAAGGCGGTCTGGTAGATGGCGATGCCGTTGTGCACCAGGGGATGGTTGATGGAAATTTCGCCCTGGGCCGCCACCCGGCCTTCCTCCAGCAGCGTCACCTGGCTGCGGGTCTGGCGCAGG
>NZ_JAUVWH010000164.1 GCF_030604225.1 Geoalkalibacter sp. | reverse complement strand
GTTAAAACATTGTTGGTCAATGCAAATGAGGTTGGTTTTTCGTTTGCCTTGAAGGTGCCTGGATTACCACTAAGGAGAAATTCATGACAACGAAACCCGCGAAAATTATTTGGACCGAAATTGATGAGGCGCCCGCGCTGGCGACCTATGCCCTGCTTCCTGTCGTTCAGGCTTTCGCCAAGGGGACGGGTATCGAGGTTGAGATGCGGGATATCTCCCTTTCCGGGCGTATCATCGCCACCTTCCCCGAGCGGCTCAGGGAAGATCAAAGAATCCCCGATTTTCTCGCCGAACTGGGTGAGCTTGCCAAGACCCCCGACGCCAACATTATTAAGTTGCCCAACATTAGTGCCTCGATTCCGCAGTTGCAGGCCGCCATCAAGGAATTGCAGGGCAAGGGCTACAACCTTCCCGATTACCCCGAGGAGCCCAAGACCGCCGAGGAAAAAGAAATCCAGGCGCGTTACGCCAAGGTGCTCGGCAGCGCCGTCAATCCGGTGCTGCGCGAGGGTAACTCTGATCGTCGGGCCGCCGCTTCCGTCAAGGAATTCGCCAAGAAACATCCCCATCGCATGATGCAGGCATGGCCCGAGGTGTCCCAGACCCGCGTCGCGCACATGTCCGGCGGGGATTTCTACGAGAACGAAACTTCAGTGACGCTGGGCAAGGCGACCGACGCCAAGATCGAGTTCGTTGCCGAGGACGGCAAGGTCACCGTGCTTAAGGAGAAGTTGCCCTTGCAGGCCGGTGAGGTTCTCGACTCGACCCACATGAACGTCGCGATGCTGCGCAAGTTTTACGCCGAGGTCATCGACGAGGCCAAGCGCAAGGGGGTGCTTTTCTCGCTGCACCTCAAAGCAACCATGATGAAGATTTCCGATCCGATTCTTTTCGGGCACTGCGTCTCGGTTTTCTATAAGGATGCCCTGGAGAAGCATGCCGCGGCCCTCAAGGAAATCGGCGCCAATGTCAATAATGGTCTCGGCGACGTTCTTGCCAAGCTTGATCGTCTGCCCGCCGCCAAGAAGGCTGAAATCGAGGCCGATATTCAGGCGGTTTACCAGACCCGTCCTGCCGTGGCCATGGTCGACTCGCGCAAGGGTATCACCAATCTGCATGTGCCCAACGACGTCATTGTCGATGCTTCCATGCCGGTCGTGGTACGTGACGGCGGCAAGATGTGGAACCTGAACGACGAATTGCAGGATTGCATCGCCACGATTCCCGATCGCTGCTACGCGACCATGTACCAGGCCATCGTCGAGGATTGTCAGAAGAATGGTCAGTTCAATCCGGCCACCATGGGCCATGTGTCCAACGTCGGCCTGATGGCGCAAAAAGCCGAGGAGTACGGCTCCCATGACAAGACCTTCACCGCGCCCGCCAAGGGGCGGATCCGTATCGTTGATGCGTCCGGCGCCACGCTGCTGGAGCAGAAAGTCGAAGCCGGGGACATCTTCCGGGCCTGCCAGACCAAGGATCTGCCCATCAGGGACTGGGTCAAGCTGGCCGTCAATCGTGCCAAGGCCTCCGGCGCTCCGGCCATTTTCTGGCTGGACGAAAAGCGCGGCCATGATGCGCAATTGATCCAGAAGGTCAACACCTACCTCAAGGATCATGACACGGCCGGCCTCGACATTCGCATCATGAAGCCCGTGGACGCCATGAAGCTCAGCTGTGAGCGGGCGCGAAAGGGCCTGGACACTATTTCCGTGACCGGCAACGTGTTGCGTGACTATCTGACCGATCTGTTCCCAATTCTTGAATTGGGCACCAGCGCGAGAATGCTCTCCATCGTTCCCCTGCTGGCCGGCGGTGGACTGTTTGAAACCGGCGCGGGTGGATCGGCTCCCAAGCATGTGCAGCAGTTCCTGAAGGAAGGCCATCTGCGGTGGGATTCGCTGGGCGAGTACTGCGCGCTTGTTCCTTCCCTGGAGATGATCGCCCAGAATGCCGGCAACGCCAAGGCGTCGGTTTTGGCCGAAACTCTGGATCGCGCCGTGGCCAAGTATCTCGAAAATGCCAAGGCGCCCTCGCGTAAGGTCAACGAGATCGACAACCGCGGCAGCACCTTCTGCTTGACCCTCTACTGGGCTCAGGCCCTGGCATCCCAGGAAAAGGATGCCGATCTTAGGGCCCGCTTCACCAAGGTGGCCAAGGATCTTGAGGCCAACGCGGCCAAGATCGAGCAGGAACTCCTGGCGGCCCAAGGACGTCCCGTGGATATCGGTGGTTATTTCCGTCCCGATCCGGTCAAGGCGGACAAGGAGATGCGTCCCAGCGCCACCTTTAACGCAATTATTGACACGCTCGCCTGATCAATAACGAGGATTTCGATTTGCTGGTGGGGCCGGGATGAGGTTCTCATCCCGGCTCAGTGGAATCATTATCTAACCGAAGGAGAGACTCTCATGGCTAGACCGAAAATTGCGTTGATTGGTGGTGGACAGATTGGTGGTGTTCTGGCCCAGCTTTGCGCGCTGCGGGAACTGGGGGATGTGGTTCTGTTCGATATCGTCGAGGGCCTGCCCCAGGGCAAATGCCTGGACATCGCCGAGGCGTCTCCCGTCGATGGTTTCGATGTCGAGCTCAAGGGCACCAACGAGTACAAGGATATCGCCGGCGCCAACGTGGTCATCGTCACTGCCGGTCTGCCCCGCAAGCCGGGCATGAGCCGTGACGACCTGATCGAGGTCAACTCCAAGATCATGCGTCAGGTCTCCGAGGGCATCAAGCAGTACGCACCCAACTCCTTTGTCATCGTCATTTCCAACCCGCTGGACGCGATGGTGACTCTGTGCCAGAAGATCACCGGCTTCCCCTACAATCGCGTCATCGGCCAGGCCGGGGTGCTTGACTCCGCTCGCTTCGCCTCCTTCATCGCCTGGGAACTGGGCGTGTCCGTTAAGGACGTCACCGCCATGACCCTGGGCGGCCACGGGGACGACATGGTGCCTCTGGTTCGCTATGCCAGCGTCAACGGCATTCCCGTCATGGAACTGCTGGAGCGCAAGTACAAGGATAAGGCCAAGGCCAAGGAAGTCATGGAAGCCATGGTCAAGCGCACCCGCGGCGCCGGCGGTGAAGTCGTCGCCCTGCTCAAGACCGGCAGCGCTTTCTACAGCCCGGCCTCTTCGGCTCTCGCCATGGCCGAGTCGATCCTCAAGGACCAGAAGCGCGTGCTGCCCACCTGCGTTTATCTTAATGGGGAATTCGGCATCAAGGGCTATTACGTGGGCGTTCCCTGTGTCCTGGGTGCCAATGGTGTCGAGCAGATCATCGAGTTCGCTCTGAACGAAGAAGAGCAAGCGATGATGGACAAGTCCCTGGCCGCCGTGAAGAGCTTGGTCGACAGCCTGAAAGACTAAGCAATTGATTGGTGACTTGATTTAGTCGGAATGAGGGCAATGGAGACATTGCCCTCATTTTTCATCCGTCCCTGAATGCACCTGGAAGGGCTTTGCACGGAATTTTCTGCCTTGCTGGTTAATCGACAGAGGCGGACGTTACGAAACGTTGGAAAAACGGGCGTATACAAATAGTGCTGGCTTGATTTGGCCGCTTGTGGTATGTTTCCGCCGTTTTCGTAAACCGCGGCGTGGCGGGGATCACACAAAAGGAGATAGATGGTAATGAGCAGCGCGAAGGGAACTCTGGAAATTATTGAAAGGTACTGTAAGGGGTGCAGTATCTGTGTCGAGTTCTGCCCCACCCAGGTTCTGGAAATGGACCTTTTTGTCGTTAAGGCCGCCCGGCCGGAAGCTTGTATCGCCTGCATGCAGTGCGAACTGCGCTGTCCGGACTTTGCCATCAAGGTTCACAAGGTTGCCTAATTCGTAACAGGAGGACGGATAACGTGGCTAAAAAAGTTGCTCTTATGCAGGGGAACGAAGCCTGCGCCCATGGTGCGGTTTATGCCGGCTGCAATTTCTTCGGCGGTTACCCCATCACTCCCTCGACGGAAGTCGCCGAGGTTCTGGCCAACGAACTGCCCAAGGTCGGCGGTAAGTTCATCCAGATGGAAGACGAAATCGCCGCCATGGCATCGGTGATCGGTGCCGCCCTCACGGGGGCCAAGGCGCTCACCGCGACCTCCGGTCCCGGCGTGTCCCTCAAGCAGGAATTGATCGGCTACGCCTGTATTGCCGAGACGCCCTGCGTCATTGTCAACGTCATGCGTGGCGGCCCCTCGACCGGCATGCCGACCGGCCCTGGCCAGTCCGACGTGATGCAGGCTCGCTGGGGCACTCACGGTGACCATGCCGCAATCGCCCTGGTGCCGGCATCCTGCCAGGAAATCTTCTCCGAAACCGTGCGCGCTTTCAATTTGGCCGAAAAATTCCGTATGCCGGTGCAGGTGCTTTACGATGAGATCGTCGGGCACATGCGCGAGCGCGTCGAGTTCCCCGAACCCGGCGAACTCGAAGTCATCAACCGCGATCCCGTGACCGTGCCGCCCGCGGAATACAAGCCCTATGATACCAGTAAGGGCGATGTGCCGCCGCTGGCCGCTTTCGGTTCCGGCTACAAGTTTCATGTCACTGGCCTTAACAAGGCCGCCGACGGTTTCCCGACCACCAAGGCCGAACTGGTCGACGCCGAGGAGCGTCGCCAGATCAGCAAGGTCATGGATCGCGCCGATGAAATTGAAAAGAACGAAGAATATCTGACCGAAGATGCCGAAGTCGTGATCTGGGCCTATGGCTCCACCGCTCGCTCCGCACGTTACGCGGTGAACGAGCTGCGTCAGGCCGGTGTCAAGGCCGGCCTCTTCCGCCCGCTGACCCTGTGGCCGTTCCCCGAGAAGCGCACCGCCGCTTTGGCGCAGCAGGCCAAAGCCATCGTGGTGGCCGAGATGAACCTGGGCCAGATGATTTACGAAGTCGAGCGCGTGGCCAAAGGGGCCTGCAGCGTGGCCGGCGTCTTCCGCGTCGATGGCGAGCCCATCAATCCCGGCCAGATCATGGATAAGGTCAAGGAGGTTCTTTAAATGGCTTACGATTACGAAAAGTCGATCCGTCCCGGGAAGCTGCCCCATATCTGGTGCCCCGGCTGCGGTCATGGGATTGTCATGAAGGGCCTGATCCGGGCGATGGACGCCTGCAACCTTGATCGCGCCAACACCTCCATCGTCTCCGGCATCGGCTGCGCCAGCCGCCTTCCCGGTTACATGGACGCCTGTACTCTGCACACCGCTCATGGTCGTGCGGCGGCGTTCGCCACCGGCGTGAAGCTGGCCAACCCCGAGATGACCGTGATTGTCTGCGGCGGCGACGGTGACGGCACCGCCATCGGCGGCAACCACTTCATTCATGCCTGCCGTCGCAACATCGACATGACTTACGTCATCATGAACAACTACATCTACGGCATGACCGGTGGGCAGTTCTCACCCTGCACCCCCACCGGGCACAAGGCTTCGACCACGCCCTACGGCAACCCTGATCCGATTTTCGACATCAGCAAGCTCGCCATTGGCGCCGGCGCGACCTTTGTGGCCCGTACCACCGCTTTCCATGCCACTCAGATCGACAAGCTGATCGCCGAGGGCATCAAGCACAAGGGTATGGCCGTCATCGAAGTGCTCGACGACTGCCCCACCACCTACGGGCGTCGCAACAAGTTCCGTTCCGTGGTCGACATGATGAAGC
>NZ_JAUVWH010000092.1 GCF_030604225.1 Geoalkalibacter sp. | reverse complement strand
ATAGGGTTTTTCATGTTGTCTGATCCCGGTACCCTTCGCTCCATCGTCTTTGACCTCGACGGCACCCTGTATGTCTGTCCGCAAATCGCCGATGACATCGAGCGGGCGGCCATCGATCTGGTGGCCGCCACCCGGGGCGTCACCCGCGCCGCCGGTCGCGACCTGTTGCGTCTGGCGCGGCGGCGTCTGACGGAGATTCGCGGCGAGGAGCCCACCCTGACGCAGACCTGCCTGGATCTCGGCATCGAGCTGCCGGAATTTCACGGTGCGTTGCAGAAGGGGGTGCATCCCGAGCGCTACCTGGACCATGATCCGGTCCTGGTCGCCCTGCTCGACTCCCTGCGCGAGCGCTGCGACCTCTACATTTATACCAACAACAACCTCGCCTTGAGCCATAAAATCCTTGCCCTGCTGGGTGTTCAATCGCTTTTCCGGCGCATCTACACCATCGAGTTCACCGGGGCGCCCAAGCCCGACCCCGAGGCTTTTTTTCAGGTCATGGAGGATATCGGCGGGCCGCCGCGGAGTTTTCTGTTCGTCGGTGATCGCGAGCTCGTGGATCTCAGGGTTCCCGCCTCTCTCGGCTGCGCGACCCTCCTGGTGCGCGAAGCGGCCGATCTGCTTCAGGTGCATAAGCTGCTGGGCCTGATCCCCTGAGATTTTTCCCCCATGCGTTTCTGAGGTTGTGTCTTGCCCGCCGATCAAGTAAAATCGCCCTTTTTCGATGAGCGAACTCCCTGATTCCCTGATGGATTGACCGGATGGACACACACGTCGACAGCAAGCCTGGGCTTGAGGAATTTCTGCGCGGCCGCCTGGCCGGGCCGGGTGCCCTGAGCTTTGCCGAATTCATGGAACATTGCCTCTACCATCCCCAGTGGGGCTACTACCTGGCCCCGCGCCCGCGCATCGGCAAGGAGGGCGATTTTTTCACCTCCAGCAGCGTCCACGCGGTGTTCGGGCGCCTGGTATTCCGCCAGTTGCGGCAAATGGCGGAGCTGCTGGGCGGCGAGGTTTTCACCGTCGTCGAGCAGGGGGCGGGCGAGGGGCATCTGGCTCTTGACATTCTTGACGCCGCCGCCGAACAGGCGCCGCAACTCTATGGGCGCATGCGCTATCTGCTCATCGATATCGGCGAGGAAAACCGTCGCCGCCAGGAACGCTTGCTGGCCAGCCACCTGGCCGCCGGGCGGGTTGCCTGGTGCACCTTCGCCGAGCTCGACGACCTTGAAGGGGTGTTTCTCTCCAACGAACTGGTCGATGCCTTTCCCGTGCATCTCGTGGAGCAGGTCGGCGAGGAGTTGCGCGAGGTTCACGTGGTCTGGCGCGAGGAGCGCTTCCAGGAGGAGCTGTGCCCCCTTTCCGACCCGCGCATCGCCGCTCACCTCGATGCCCTGGGGGTGCGCCTGCGCGCCGGCAACCGCGCCGAGGTCAATCTCAACGCGGCGCGCTGGATGGAGGAACTCGGCCGCAAGTTGCGCCGGGGGTTCGTCATCACCATCGATTACGGCTACACCGCCGAGGAACTTTACACGCCGCTGCGGCGCAACGGCACCCTGATGTGCTATCACCGCCACCAGAGCAACGAAAATCCCCTGCAGCATCCGGGCTGCCAGGACATCACCAGCCATGTCGATTTCACCACCTTGCAGCGTTGCGGCGAAAAACACGGTCTGCAGCCCTTGTTTTTCGGCCCTCAGTACCGCTTTTTGCTGGGACTGGGCTTTGCCGAGATGCTGATGGAGCTGGAGGCGCGGGAAGCCGATCCCCACCAGGCGCGCAAGCTGCGCCTGACCCTGAAGAATTTGATCATGCCCGAGCAGGGCATGGGAGAAACCTTTAAGGTCCTGGTGCAGGGCAAGGCCATGGGAGCGCCCCAGCTGCTGTGCCGCAGAACCCTGTCCGAGATTCATTTGCCCGGCGCCTGAAGGGCGCGGGCTGGCGCGGTTGCCAGTGCCCCCTGGGGGGCATATACTTAGATAACAACGGAATCAGGAGGTTATTTCCATGAAAGAACAGGTCGAGAAAGTCCTCAACGAAGTGCGTCCCGCCCTGCAGGCCGACGGCGGCGACGTCGAGCTGGTCGAAGTCGGCGACGACGGGATCGTCAAGGTGCGCTTGACCGGCGCCTGCGGCTCCTGCCCCATGTCGACCATGACCCTCAAGATGGGCATTGAGAAAACCCTCAAAGCCAAAATTCCCGGCGTTCAGTCGGTCATCCAGGTGTAAGGCAAGTTTTTTTCGGCGGGGAGGTGCTTATGATCAAGGTCAAGACCTTCGGTGAACCCTTGCAGGCCTTCAAGACCCACAAGGAACTCGATGAACTCGATCAACGGGTGAATGCCTTCATCCGTGACAACGGCATCACCAAAGTCCTTTCCATCAGCGACACCGCCACCACGGAGGGCGGCACCACCATCGGCCTGGTGAGGGTGCTGCTCTACGAGCAATAGCACCGTCTTTCGGTGCCCGGTTCCATCAACGCCCCGCGCGGCTTAGCCTGCGCGGGGCGTTTTACTTGGCGAGGAGAAAGCGGCTGAGGCGCAGCAGCAGCCCCTGGCGGGTGAGGATTGCCCCGTAGGGACAGAGTTCCTGACAGCAGAAGCAGCCGATGCAGGCATTGAGATCGATGCGCGGCATCAGGGGGTCTGGGGTCATGGCGGCGGGGGGGCAGTGCTTGACGCACAGTCCGCAGCCCCGGCAGCGCTGCTTGTCGATGGCGGGAAGGGCGGACAGGGAGCGGCGCAACCGGCGGTGCAGCACGGGCGGCACGCCGAAGCTGACATCGGTGGCCTGGGCCGGACGAAAACGCGCCGGCCGCAAGCGGATCGGGTCGGCACCGCAGAGTTCAACCTCGCTGAGCCGCGCGCCGGGCAGGTTCTGGGCGCGGGCCAGCTTCTGGGTCCAGCAATCCTCGGGATTAAGCCCCAGCAATTCCAGGGCCACGGCGTCCACGGCGAGGGGATTGGTTCCCGCCAGCAGCGCGCCGACCTCGATGGGGTCGCCGCTGCCGGGGCCCGCGCCCTCCATGGCCACCACCGCATCAACTACCGTGAGGGCCGGCCGCAGCCGCGCCGCCAGATCAAGCAGCATCCGCGCGAAGCGCGCCTTGTCGCTGCCCGCCTGCAGATGCAGTTGGGGCTTGCGCATGCCGACCAGGGCGCCGAACAGATTTTTCACCGCGCAGGTCAGGCCCATCATCTGGTGGGTCTTGAGCTTGGGCAGGTTGATGATGAGATCGGCGTCGAAGACCTCTCTCGCCAGCTCCAGGTGCTGGAAGGCGTCGGGGCTGGCGGGTTGCGGGGCGGGCCGGGACTGGGTGAAGGGCGCCAGGCGCGCACCTGTCTCCGCGACCACCGCAAGAATGCCGCACTTGCGCGCCACCTGCTCGCAGCTGCCGATGCCCGGCGAGTCGCCCACCCAGGCTTCGCCGCCGGCCCGCTGCACCTCGCGGATCAGGGCATGCAGGATCTCCGGGTGGGTGGTGACGGCCTTTTCGGGGGCCTTGCCGGCGAGCATGTTGGGCTTGAGCAGAACGGTCTGCCCCGGCTGCACGAAGGCGCTCATACCGCCCAGCGGCGCCAGCAGCGCCGCGACGGCCGTCGCGACGGCGTCGCGCTCGTAGGTGGCCAGGGGTTCCAGAACGACGCGGTTCATTGGGGGAGGATGCGCACCAGCAGCTGTCGCGGGCGGGGGCCGTCGAATTCGCAGAAGTAGATGCCCTGCCAGGTGCCCAGCGCGAGCTGGCCGTTTTCGATGAGCAGGGTTTCGCTGGCGCCGAGCAGGGAGCTTTTCAGGTGGGCGTCGCTGTTGCCCTCGGCGTGACGATAGGGTCCGTCGGCGGGCGCCAGGCGGGAGAGCCCGCCCAGCAGGTCGGTGACCACGTCGGGATCGGCGTTTTCGTTGATGGTGACGGCGGCGGTGGTGTGGGGCACGAAAAGGACCGCGAGGCCCTGCCGGACCCCCGAGGCGGCGATAAGCCGCCGAACCTCGGCGGTGACTTCGATCATTTCCAGGCGCTTGCGGCTGTGGATCTCAAGCTTGTTCATGCGGGTCTTTCTCCCCGAGAATCGCGATCAACTGATCGACGACCCGGCGACTCAAAAGCAGGCTGGAATGGCCGATGCCGGAAACCTCGATACAGGAGCTGTTCTCCAGGAGGGCGGACTCGGCGGGAATCACCAGGTTGTCGTGGCGGCTGTAGATGTTGGTGAACCTCACCCCCGCGGGGCGCGGCGCCGCCGCCAGGCGCTGGAGAAAATCCGAACCCGGCATCAGGACTCGCGCCAGCGGCGTCAGGGCGAAGGGTGCCAGGCGCGAGCCGTCGTGTGGTGTCGCCAGGCCGATGCAGTGGCGCACCTTGGCCGCGCCGCCGCGCAACTGGACGAAATTGCGCGCGAGGATGCCGCCCATGGAATGTCCGATCACATCCACCTGCGCGACGCCATGGGCCATGCGGAGCTGGTCCACCTTGTCGGCTACGCGCTCGGTCAGGGGCTCCACGTCCGAGCGCCAGGTGTTGAGGTTCATGACATGGATGGGGCCAAGGCCGGCCCGCGCGAGGCGGCGCTTGACCAGCCACCAGCAGGAACGGTTGTGAAACAGGCCGTGGAGGAGCAGGATGGGGCGCCCGGCCTGGTGCGCCGGTTTGCTCTCGGGCATCCATCCGAGGGGATGAGCCAGCACGGTCAGGGCCAGGCTCAGGGTTTCGCGCGCCATGAGGCCGGCGGCAAAAGCCAGGCCGCGGGGGGCGAAGCGCTGAGCGACCAATTCGGGATTGCGGTTGGCGGCTTCGTACCAGACTATGATATAACTCAGCAGGACAAAGGTGCCGGTGGCGGCAAGGAGCAGCAAGCACAGGGTCAGGAGCAGGCTCATGGCGGGTTCCCCGACAAGGACAGGATACGGCGATGAAAAATGCCTGACGCCCGGGCGCCGGCGCAATAAGGCGCAATTATGTCATGGCCGCCGGGGGGCGTCAATGCGCCGCACTTGGCGGGGGGCGCGGACGCCATGAAGGATTGCATCGCCGACTTCGAGCGCTATCTGCACCTGGAGCGCAACCTCTCCCCCCATACCCTGGCCGCTTACCGGCGGGATCTTGAGGGTTTTTCCCACTTTCTCGCCGAATCCGCCGGAGGCCGGGAGCCGACCCTGGAAACCTTACGCCAAGTGGATGTTCGGGTGTTGCGCGCCTATCTGGCGTGGCTGAGCAAAAGCTGCCGGCGCTCGACCCTGGCGCGCAAGGTCGCCGCCCTGCGCACCTTCTTTCGCTTTCTGACGCGCGAGGGACGGGTGGAAGTCAATCCGGCGGAGATTCTTGCCGCCCCGCGCCAGGAAAAGTATCTGCCGCGCACCCTGTCGGTGGACGAGGCCTGCAATCTGATGGAACGCACCTGCGGCGAGGACCTGCTTGCCCTGCGCGATCGGGCGCTGCTCGAAACCCTGTATTCCTGCGGTCTGCGCGTCAGTGAGCTGACCGGACTCAATGTCGCGGGGGTGGATCTGGCGCAACGACTGGTGCGGGTGCTGGGCAAGGGACGCAAGGAGCGCCTGGTTCCCGTGGGGCGCAAGGCCTGCGCGGCCCTGAGTCGCTATCTGGAGGCGCGCGGCCGGCCGGCGCCGGACGCTCCGCTGTTTCTCAATCATCGCGGCGGGCGCCTGACGCCGCGCAGCGTGGAGCGCAATCTCAAGAAACAGCTGGTGCAGGCCGGCATCTCACGGGACGCCACCCCCCACAGCCTGCGCCACAGCTTTGCCACCCATCTACTGGTCGAAGGCGGCGCCGACCTGCGCGCCATCCAGGAAATGCTCGGCCATGCCTCTCTCTCCACCACCCAGAAATACACCCGCGTCAGCGTCGATCATCTCCTCGCGGTTTACGACCAGGCTCATCCCCGCAGCCGGAAAAAATAGCGCCGTTCAGTCGCCGTTCCTGAAATGAGACGAAAAGGGTAATCTTTGTCTTGACAGTCGGGAAGGGATGGTTAAAATCATTCCTGTCACTGATTTACGCCACCCGGCAGGGTGCATTTTTTCAAAGGAGATAACGCATGGGAGTTCTGGTCGGCAAAAAAGCCCCCGATTTCAAAGCGGCCGCCGTCATGGCCGACGGCACGATCAACGACAATTTCCGCCTGTCTGATTACAAGGACAAGTATGTGGTGCTGTTTTTCTATCCCCTGGATTTCACCTTCGTCTGTCCCACGGAGTTGATCGCTTTCAGCCGCCGCATCAAGGAATTCGAGGAGCGCGGCGTGCAGGTGATCGGCTGCTCCGTTGACTCCCAGTTCACCCACGTGGCCTGGCGCAACACGACTGTCGAGGAAGGCGGCATCGGCGCGGTGACCTATCCTCTGGTCGCCGACGTCAAGCATGAAATCTGCAAGGCCTATGATGTGGAGTTCGACGAGGCGGGGGTGGCGTTCCGCGGTTCATTCCTGATCGACAAGAGCGGTGTGGTGCGGCATCAGGTGGTCAACGACCTGCCCCTGGGACGCAACGTCGATGAAATGCTGCGCATGATCGACGCCCTGCAGTTCACCGAAAAGTACGGCGAAGTCTGTCCCGCCGGCTGGAACAAGGGGGAAAAGGGCATGGTCCCCGACAAGGCGGGCGTTGCTTCCTATCTGGCGGCCGAGGCGCACAAGCTCTAGGCGTCAGACCGAAAATCCAAACAATCCGCAGCCGGGGCGAAGTCGTGCCCCGGCTTTTTTCATGCGCGGGAAACCGGCTGGTCGGCCAGGGCGACCAGGCACTGCTCAAGGCAGTCGCTCTCCTGGTCCGGGGGATAAAGCGACCGTGGCTGGGAAAGGCGGCGGCGCAGCTCCGGGTCGCGCAGCAATTCCTCGGCGCGTCGCGTGAATTCCGCCGCATCGGCGCAGCAATAACCGTTGATCCCGTTGCGGATGACGGCCTGGTTGCCGGCAATGGCCGTCGCCAGCAAGGGGCGGCCAAGGACGGCCGCCTCGATCAGCACGTTCGACAAGCCCTCGCTGCGCGAGTTGTTGAGCACCACATCGGCTTCGCGCAGAGTCGCGGGCATAGCCTCGGGAGGAACGACGCCGAGGTAGGCGGCCCAGGGATGGCGGGCGACTTCGGCGACAAAGGCGCGGCCGTAGTCGGGATCAAGCACCGGCCCGCAAAATACCAGGCGAAAGGGTGGGCCGGAGGCGGCAAGCGGTGCGAAGATCGCGAGCAGTTCCAGATTGCCCTTGACGGGACGCACGCCCGCGGGGTGAAGAAACACGGGAATGTCCGGCGAAAGCCCAAGGACTTTTCGCAGGGGGAAAGGGCGATCCCCAAGATGAATGCCGGCCGGCAGGTGGCGCAGGCGCGCTGCCCACTCGGGAAACGCTGACTTCAGAGCTTCGACGGTCTGGGGTGCCTGGGCGAGAATGGCGCCCGCGCGCTGGAGAACCTCGCGGATCACCCCGGCCTGCTCCGGATGATCCAGGCCCTCATGGATGTCGGTACCCGTCAACAGCACCGCGAAGGGCGTCGGCGCGGCGGATGCAAGCCAGGGCACCCCAGAGCGAAAGGCATGCAGCAGCAGCGCAGCATCGGGCTCCCAGGCGCGACACAGATTTTGCACCGGGGCACCGCTCCCGGGGTGTACCCCCAGCAGACGCACCTGGTGACCACGTTGCGCGAGACCCTGGCGAAATCTCTCGGCGGTGACCCGGTTTCCGGTGGCCGCGTGTTGTTGGGGGTGCAGGATAAGAAATCTCAACCCAGCTCTCCAAAGTTGATCGGCTTGATGCCGCGCTCCTCGATGCGCCGGAGCACGGCGGGATGGCAAAGCGCCCGCTGCTCGCGAACCCGCTCGGGGCCGGAAAAGGGATTAAGCGGATCGAGATGGCCTGGATGCACCATCAATTCCCAGGTCCCGAGGGGAAGTTGGTCCAGAAGCGCGAGCAGCCGGTGTTCGTCAAGGCGATTAAGCAAAGGCATGCCCCAAAGTGCGTCGGGAGTGCTCAGTCCGGCCGCTTGGCTGATCCGCTGAAAATTAGGGGCCAACGCGCGGTAGAGCTTCAATTCCCGTCCCAGTTCACCGCCCGGATCCCCGTCGGCGGGTTCGGCGGGCATGGGCAGGCGCACACGGTGTAGGCCGAATTGCTTCAATACCCTGATCATGGCCGGCCCCGCCGGTCCGAAAAGGCAGACATGCTGGTGAGCGTCCGCGTGATCGGGCAGGAGGCCTGCGTCGAAAACACGCGAAATTTGCGCGGTCAGTTCCCGTTCGAGGTCGGCAGTCGCGATCTCGCCACTCAGCAAGGCACGGCGCGAGGATGCTTTGCCTGGGAACTCGCCGGCGGCGTTGGTCAGGCCGGGGATCGGACCGCTCAAGCCCTGTCCCTCGGCGAGATTGAAATGAACCCCCAGAGGCAGGGCCTGGGTCCGTGCTTCACGAGCGGCCTCGGCGAAGGAATAGCCATTGGCCAACAGCGAGGCGCTGGTCAGGATGCCCCGCGCAAAGCAGTGGAAGATGCCCCGATCCGTGGCCCGGCCGCTGCCCAGGTCGTCAGCATTGACGATCAGTCGTATCATGGGCCGAGTCTAGCACGCCCGCGATCTTCTGGGGAGTCGGCAAGAGCGCGTAAAAAAAGCCCCGCCGGAAGCCGGCGGGGCCATGTCATGCTGAAGAAGTCTCATCGAACCTTATTCGCAGAGATCGATCTTGATGTCCCAGTTCTTGATCTTCATGGTGCCGTTGACGGCCAGGTTCTGCTGCATCTTGAAGGCGCGGTCGAAGAGCTGGGGCTCATGGCCGATACCCTTGGCCAAGCACTCCTTGGACGCCATTTCCAGGTAGTCCTTGAGGATGGGCTTGTAGTCGGGGTGCGCGCACTTCTCAATGATGACCTTGGCGCGATCCTTCGGTGCCAGGCCACGCAGGTCGGCCAGGCCCTGCTCGGTGACCACGCAGTCGAGGTCGTGCTCGGTGTGGTCGATATGTGGCGCTTTCGGTACCACGCAGGTGATGCCGCGCGGATCGGTCTTCGACGGACGGGTCGAGGGGGTATGCATGATCTTGAGGTAGCCGTTGCGCAGGAAGTCGCCCGAGCCGCCCAGGCCGTTGATCATGCGGGTGCCGCCGACCAGGGTCGAGTTGGCGTGCGCGTAGATGTCGAATTCCACCGGGGTGTTCATGGCGATGCACCCCAAACGACGGATGGGCTCCGGTGCGTTGGAAACGGAGAGCGGCCGCAGCACGATTTTGCCGGCGTACTTGTCCCAGTTGGCAAAGAAGCGGGGGAAGCCCGGATCTTCCGAAAGCGACAGGGAGCAGGCCGAAGCGTAGTTGAGCTTGCCCGAGTCAAAGAGGTCGAGCATGGTGTCCTGCAGAACCTCGGTGTACACGGTCAGGTTGCTGAAGGGGCCTTTGGCCAGGCCGCCGACGACGGCGTTGGCGATGGAGCCGACCCCCGACTGCAGGGGCAGCAGGTTTTCAGGCAGGCGGCCTCTTTTCACTTCATGGGAGAAAAAGTCCATGATGTGCGCGGCAATCGCCTCGGAGGTGTCGTCCATTTCGGAAAAGGCACGACCCTTGTCGCGACGCTTGGATTCGACAACGGCAATAATCTTGTCGGGATCACAAGGCACATAGGGGCTGCCGACGCGGTGCTCGGCGGAGGTGATGAGGAACGGCTGCCGGTGAGGCGGCTTGGCCTGCATGATGATGTCATGCATGCCTTCAAAGGAGGGCTGTCCAGTGTTGACCTCGATGATGATCTTGTCGGCGACCATCATCAGTTCGGGCACGATGCCGCAGGAGGAGGTCAGGGCCAGGCCGCAGTCTTCGGTGATGGCCGAGACTTCGATGATGGCGATGTCCATGCGGCCGTTTTCGGTGTAGAACCCGTAGCCGACATCCTGGGCGAAGAGGCCGAGGTGCTTGTCGCCCATGCGGATGCGCCCGGCGTTGATGCCCGCTGCGATGTTCTTGCCGGTCTGATAGGGCCAGCGCCGGTCGATCATGTCGAGGGTCGCCCAGCGGTCCTCGGTTTCCGCGCCGACGGAGGCGCCGACGAAGAGGTTGAACTTCAGCTTGCCCTGGAGATTGTTCTTCTCCACATGGTTGGCCAGGGCGATGGGCACCTCCTTGGGATAGCCGGCGGGGGTAAAGCCCGACCAGCCCAAATTCATCCCCGCCTTGAAGAACTGAATGGTGTCTTCAGCCTTCATCACCTTGCTGAGCAGGGACTTGCGACGAACGCGACTTTCCAGTGTGCCGTACTCGGACATCTCTCTCCTCCTGTTAATTAAGTAGGACAGGCTGCGCGGTGACTGACCGCGTCAGTTTAAGCTGGATAAAAAGGTTCCGCGTGTGAAACGACCTCTCGTGATGAATCGCGGAGGAAAAAAATATTTAATATCAGGGGGCTTTCCCTAATTGTATACAATAATCATACCGCTTTGGAGTCGAACTGAAGGGCTTTTAAAATCACGTTATATTTAAAATATTTCCTCTTATAGTATGGTGTAAACGGCAAGTCAAGGGAAAAGATTGAATTTACTTTTTATGGTATGAAGGCCGCGTGATGGCGCAAAAAAGGCCCCTTGCGGGGCCTTTGCGGGAAAGGTTTTCAGTAGGCCTTGGCCATGATTTTTTGGGCGCGCGGCACGAACTGGCTCTTGGGAAATTCCCGGAACAGGGTATTGAAGGCCGTTACGGCCTCATCGCGCCGGCCGGTGGCCAGGTAGGCGCGACCCAGGTAGAAATAGGCCTCGTCGCGCTCAAAAAAGTTGGGGTAGGTGGAGAAGAGATGTTCCAGGCGCCGGATGGCGGCCTCGTGCCGGCCGCTGCGGAAATAGAAACGTCCCACGTAGAGCTCGCTGGCAGCCAGGTGGTCCCTGCAGCGCTGCATGAGGAACCCGACCTCCTCGCGGCGTGCATCGGTGGGGAATTTGTTCACCAGCAGCTCGAAGGTCGCCAGGGCATTGCGCGTGGCGGTCTGATCGCGGTCTATGCTGAGCATCTGGCGATAGTAGGACAGGCCCAGATTGTAGAGCACATCGGCGGTGCGGGCGTGGTCGGGGTGCTGCTTGAGGAAGTCTTCATAGGCGGCGACGGCTTCGACGTAGCGCTCGGCGAGGAAGTAGGCCTCGGCGATCTTGAGTTCGGCGATGACGTTGAGTTCGGGGGAGTAATAGCTGTCGCGCACCTTCTGCCAGGATTCGATGGCCTGATCGTAGAGCCTGCGCTCGAAGTAGTCCTCGCCCTCGCGCAGGTAGTGATCGGCGCTGCGGATCTCCGTGGTTTGCTTGGGAGCGCAGGCCCCCAGGCCCAGCACGAGCACGAGGAGGAACCAGGCGCAAAATCGCTGAAGCATATACGTTCTGCCTTAATCGTAAGAGGGTAAGGGACGGGCTTAAGCCCGTGCCCGCATGGATGGACGCGTCACGAAATTTCGCGCTTCAAGCTAGCGTAAAGCACGCGCCCCTGTCAATGCCGCCGCCACGGCGCATCCTTCAGGCCGGCGCGACGGGACGCAGGTGTTCGCGCATCTTGCGCATGGCGTTGGCTTCCACCTGGCGGACCCGCTCCCGGCTGATGCCGTATTCATCGGCGATTTCCTGCAAGGTGCGCGGGGCGTCGCTGAGGATGCGCTCGTGAATGATGCGCCGCTCCCGCGGGTTGAGCACCTTGAGGGCCGCTCGCACCTGGCCGGCGCGGACACGGCTTTCCTGCTTCTCCGCCAGGATCTCTTCCTGGTTGCCGCGCTCGTCGGCCAGGATGTCGAGCAGGGTGTAGTCGCTGCCCTCGCTCAGTTCCACGTTGAGGGAGGCGTCGCGGCCGCTCATGCGCAGGGCCATTTCCTCAACCTCCGCGTCGCTGACTTCCAGGTGGTCGGCGATCAGGCTGGGATCCTCCCGGCCATCGCGGCCGGCGAGCAGGGCGCGCGTCTGGCTGAGCTTAAAGAAGAGCTTTTTCTGGGCCTGGGTGGTGCCGATTTTGACCAGGGACCAGCAACGGATGATGTAGTTGTGAATGTAGGCGCGAATCCACCAGACCGCATAGGAAATCAGCCGGATGCCTCGCTC
This sequence comes from Geoalkalibacter sp., assembly GCF_030604225.1. Taxonomy (GTDB): domain Bacteria; phylum Desulfobacterota; class Desulfuromonadia; order Desulfuromonadales; family Geoalkalibacteraceae; genus Geoalkalibacter. The sequence goes on along the minus strand of NZ_JAUVWH010000092.1, from coordinate 1,468 downwards.
GGGATGGTATTTCTTGACGGCGAGCATCAGGCCGATGTTCCCCTCCTGAATCAGGTCGAGGAGTTTGAAGCCGTACCCGCGGTACTCGTTGGCGATCTTGACGACGAAGCGCAGATTGGCGCAAATCAAGCGGTGCGCCGCTTCCAGGTCGCCGCGTCGCCGGTAGCGTTGCGCCAGTTCGTATTCCTGCTGGCGGGTGAGAACGTCGAAGCGGTTGATCTGCTGCATGTAGTGATCAAGCCCATCATGAACGGCGGGCAAAAAGGCAGTGCTCATTGTCATTCATCTCCACGGGTGTTCGCATCAAGGGTTTAGCACTCACGTCCTGCGAGTGCTAAATTTATAGCAAAGAACCGAGCGCCGGGCAAGGGCATTGCCCGCAGGGGATCAATCCAGGCCGGCCAGGCGCCGCAGCACATCGCCCTTGGCGCTGCCGTGGCTTGCCGCGGCATCCGCCAGGCATACCTCAAGAAGCAGCGGGAAAAGGGGGTGGCGACAAAAGCGTTTCTGTCGCAGGCTCAAGGCGCCGCCCTCGCGCAGGTTGCTCCAGGCCAGGTGGAATTGATGGTGGCGCACCAGCCAGGCCACATCCTCGGCCAGCTCCGCCCGCCCCAAACGCGTCAGGATGCCCGGCACCTGCTCGGCCCCGGCCTCGTCATGGCCGTAGGAGCGCCAGATGCCGTCAAGTAGGCGCGTGGTCCACGCCTTGCCGATGTCGTGGAGCAAAGTCGCCCAGAACACCCGCGCTTCAACGCTTTCCGGCAGTGCCGCCACTGCCAGGCGGGTATGCACCAGCACATCGCCCTCGGCGTGATAATCGGGACGCTGCGGCACGCCGTCCAGGGCGGCGACCTCGGGAAGAAGCAGGGCCAGTTCGGGCAGGCGCGATGGGTCGGCGAGCAAGGTGCGGATGAGGGTTTCCAGGCTGTCGGGGGACATGGGGGGCGAACGGCTTTCCTTGTGGACTTGGCGTTTGGCCTGAGGCCAAGATAACCCATGCGGATTAATTCGCCCAGAAGAAACTGTCGTCTGTCCCGGTTTCCGCTCTTGCGACTCCCGGGTCCTTTCCGCCCGCGGGCCGGCGGCTCCGCCCTCGGTCGCCCGGCAGGCTGGCCAATGGAATCCACGGAGCTCAAAAAGACCGTTCCTTGCTGATCGCAATATGCCGGGTCTCAAAAAAATGTCCTTCAGTCATTGCTTTTCGTCGGCCTAACGTGGTAGCGTCTGGATACTTAACTAAAGTTTGTGTAAGTTTTCGCTCGTTCATCCCCTTGACGAGGTGTCAACTTGAAAAAAGCACAGGCCTGTTCGGGTCCGTGCTTTTTTGTTTCGTGGACGACCGAAAGTTACACACCCAAAAGTTCCAACCAAGGAACATGGAGACAAAGATGGCTGAAGGTACAGTGAAGTGGTTCAACGACGCGAAGGGTTTTGGTTTTATTGAGCAGGACAGCGGACCTGACGTGTT
>NZ_JAUVWH010000126.1 GCF_030604225.1 Geoalkalibacter sp. | reverse complement strand
CGGGGTCTTCCTCCAGCGCGGGCGGATGATGATCCTTGCGCCGCGCGTCGATCACCAGGCTGCCGGTGCAGCCCCAGTGCTTGGCCTCGGTGAAGGCGCCGATGCCGTGGACATCGGTGGCGGGGTTGGAGCGGGTGAAGACCGTCCACAGGAAGTTGTCGAGGGTGCGCGCGACAAATTCGCTGTCATCGACCACCACCACCAGGGGAAAGCGGTTGATCGGCGCCTGGTCGTTAAAAAAGGCGCAGAAATCGGCCAGGTCCGCGGCCTCCCGGCCCCGCTCGCCCCGGTGGGGCGGCCCCGCGACGGCCAGCACGCCCGGCAGCACCAGACGCGGCGCGCCAAAGCCGGGCGGCAGGCGCAGCTCGCCGGGGAGTTCCTCGGGCAGCTGCCGTTGCAGGGGACCGGCCACCGCCACCACCAGCTTGGAGCCGGCATTGAGGCCGTGACCGCTGTAATCCAGGGTGTCGATGGTGGTGCGGGTGTGGAAATGCAGGTCGCCGCGCCAGTCGACCCGCTCCAGCACATGCCGGAAAAAAGCAGGGATGTCGTGGATGTCGAGGGCCGGGGCGTCTTCCCGGGCGATGATGAACAGATATTTGGCCAGGGAGAGCTGGCCCTGGCCGAGAATCGCGTTGGCCAGGGTGAGCAGTTCCATGGGCCGGCGCACCTCGGCGTAGGGCAGGTAGCGCTCGCTGCCGATGGCCAGCAGCAAGGGATGCACGCCGGCGGCATCAACGGCATGCACGGCATGCACGCCGGGCAGCACCTCGGGAATCAGGGGTCCGCTCAGTTCGTGGATAAACGCGCCGAAGCTGGTGTCCTCCTGGGGCGGACGACCGACGGTGGTAAAGGGCCAGATGGCGTCGGCGCGATGATAGACCCGGTCGACGCGCAACACCGGAAACTCGTGCTCTAGGCTGTAATAGCCGAGGTGATCGCCGAAAGGCCCCTCGGGCAGGGTGCGGTGGGGATCGATGGTGCCGGAGATGACGAAATCGGCTTCCGCCGGCATGGGCAGACCCTGCTCGGAACGCACCAGGGGCAGGCGGTGGCCGCCGAGCAGTCCGGCGAAGGCCAACTCGGGCATGCCCTCGGGCAGGGGCATGACCGCCGCGACGGTCAGGCTCGGCGGCCCGCCGACGAACACGTTGACGCGCAGAGCCTCGCCCCGTGCCAGGGCCTCGGCATGGTGCGCGCCGATCCCGCGATGAATCTGGTAGTGCAGCCCGGCCTCGCGATCCGGGGCATAGCGGCCGCCGGAAATCTGCACGCGGTACATGCCGAGATTGCCGCGCCGCCAGCCGGGTTGCGCCGGACTCTCGGAGTAAACCAGGGGCAGGGTGACGAAAGCGCCGCCGTCCAGGGGCCAGGACTTGAGCTGCGGCAGCTTGGCGAGGCTGGTGCGCTGCCCGAGAATCGGCCCGCGCGCCCGGAAACGCGGCAGCAGGCAGGCCGCGGCCAAGGGGGCGCGCAGCAGGTTGCCGGGTCGGCTCAGCAGCGCGCGCGGATCGCGTTTGATGTCCACCAGCAGTCGCACCTGCTCCAGGGTATCGCGAAAGATGAAGCGCGTGCGCTCCAGGGTGCCGAAGAGGTTGCCGAGCATGGGAAAACGGCAGCCGCGCACGTTGGTGAACAGCAGCGCCGGGCCGCCGGCGGCATAGACGCGGCGTTGCACCAGGCCGATGTCCTGATTCGCATCGAGCTCGGCGCCGATGCGGCGCAAGCGTCCGCTGCGCTCCAGATCCTCAACGCATTGTCCCAGGTTGCGATAACCCATGATTGTTCCTCCCTTGCGCGCGAAATGCCACCCTTATACTCCAGAAATTTGACCGGGCGCAACGTCCTGTGGTCGCAATTCCGACACAGTGTGCGCCAAAAAAACGTTCGCTTTTTGCCCAGGTCTTTCGCCATTTCACCTAAAACCCGCGCGGGTGCGGATCTTGGACGCCCTGTCGCCGCGCCCCGACAAATCGTTCTTGCAGTTGGAACGACTTTTGCTCAACATATCATGAATCGTTTCCAACGAGGTGGACCCCATGAAGCTGACCATGATCTGCCGGTTGTTTTTCGCTGTCGCCCTGGCTCCCTTGCTCGCCCTGCCGCAGGCGGCCTCGGCGCGCCTGCTGTCCACCGCCGACCTGGTGATCGTCGAAAAATCCGAGCGCAAGCTGCACCTGGTCAGCAACGGCGCGGTCTTTCGCAGCTACGACATCTCCCTGGGCAAGAACCCGGTGGGCCACAAGATTTACAAAGGCGACGGCCGCACGCCCGAGGGGCGCTACTACCTCGACTGGCGCAATCCCCAGAGCCGCTTTCACAAATCCATCCACATCTCCTACCCCAACGAGCAAGACCGCGTCCGCGCCGAGCGCCTGGGCCGCGCGCCCGGCGGCTACATCATGATTCACGGCATTCCCAACAAATATCGCCGCGCCCCGGAACTCTTCGAGGGCATGGACTGGACCGAGGGCTGCATCGCCGTGAGCAACGAGGACATGGAAGAAATCTGGCAGTTGGTCGCCGACAACACCCCCATCGAAATTTACCCTTAAAAAATCCCGCCTTTCCGGCTATAATGGGCATTCGTCAAATTTTCCGCTCCGTGCCTTTTGGCCGGAGCGGATGCCGTTTCTTTTTTCGCGGAGCACCCACGCCATGGAGCAAGTCCCGCCGGAATGCCCCAAGCCTGCCGCCAAAACAGGCCTGGGCGGTCTCTTTGAGGGCAAGGAACTCAAGTCCTTCTTCGGCAACTACCTGATTACCGTCGCCGTGATCGAAGGGCTGATTTTTTTCGTCTGCTTCGTCACGGGCCTGGCTTCCGAAGACCGGATCTTTCCCTGGAAAGCCTACATTTTCGCTTCCTTCGCCGCACCCCTGGCCCTGACCTTCGTTTTCGCCGTGATCGTGCTGACCTTCAACCGCTATCTGCTCCACACCGCGCCGCGCGACCCCGAGCCGCTTCCGGAAAAAGCCCCCGAGGCCGAGAGCAAGGCGGGGCAGATTCTTTCCTTCATCCAGCAGGTGCCCTTCCTGCTGAGCCTGTTGCTGCTGCTCATCGCTTGCTGGATCGGCTACAACATGGATCACATCCTGCTCTACCTGGCCCGCGCCGGGGAGAGCACGGCGCGCTATTTCCTGCTGACCTTCGCCACGGTGCTCGGGGTGGCCGCCCTGTGCACCATTCTCTGGCTGGTGCTGAGCTTTGTCCTGCGCCAGAAAAAACTCAGCCAGCAGCAGAAATATCGTCAGGACGTCATGGAACGCCTCGGCCTGGTGATCCTCGACGACAACACGGTACTCGACCGCGAGGGCCGTCCCGTGCATACCCCGGATCCCCAGCGCCTGGACAAAGGCGATGCCGAGGACATGCGCCTGCTGCCGCGCATCGGCCGAGACGGCTGATGCGCCGGAGGCTTCCGGCAAGGGCGAGGCCGACGCCCTGATGACCCTCTTCCAGAGCCCGAACGGCGCGCATCCCGCCTTCGACGGAAAGATTCTCGAGCGCTCCCTCTTTGCCCTCAACATCGCGCGGCACAACGCCATCGCCTACCCCCCCGAGCACCCCGCCCTGCAGCAGTCCGTGGAGCGGTTTCTCGCGCGCCTCGAGGAACTGCTGGAATTTCGCGAAGCCATCACCCTCGGCATAACCCGCGACCGCCTGCTGCTCGACGGCGCGGTGCTCGACGAGAAAAACGCCGTGTACCGCAACCTCTCGGGCTGTTTCTTCGACGCCGGGATCGCTTCCCTGACCCTGAGGCGCACCCTGACACGCGAGGAGTTGGCCGCCTTCCTCAACGCCCTGAGGCCCCTGCAGGCCGCCGACCTCGATCTTTTCGCCCGCCTTGCGGCCGCCGGCATCCAAGGTCTGGAGGCGCGACCCTTCGATTTCGGCGCGCTGCACGCCACCGACCTGGAGACCATCGACGCACCGCCGACGGGCCTGCCCGATACCGCCGGCCTGACCTGGGAATCCTTCAGCGTCGCGCTGCTCAACCAGACCCTGGATGCCGAAGGCAGCGACCTGCTCGTCGATAAGGACGTCGACCCGGCCCAACTCGCCGACCTGCTCGGCCGCTTCGCCAAGGATCGCGACCAGGCGCGGGCCGGCTACGAAAACACCATCATCGCCTTTTTACGGCGCGCCGATCAGGAGGAGATCAACAACCAGGCGCGCCGGGAATTTCTCGACAAGCTCGGCGCCTTCATCGACAAGCTCGCTCCGGGTACGCGCCGCCAGTTCCTGGGCAGCGCCTTTCGCTATCTCGGCCAGCGCCGCGATATGACCACCGAGGTTCTCCACCGCCTCTCCCAGGAGACCGTTCTCGACATCCTCGACAGCTGTGAGCACCAGGAACTCGAAGTTCCGCCCCTGGTGCTCGACCTGCTCGGCAAGCTCGGCGAGTGCGCCGCGCCCCTCGGCGACCGCCGCCGGGTGGCGGCGCCCCTGGAACGCGACACGACGCAGCTCGGCGCGGGCGTCCGCCGGCTGTTTCAGCGCCCCGAGACGCGCGGCTTCGTCTCCGCGCCCTATGAACGGCTGTTGCGCGGCCTGCTGGCGACCCGCCCCCTGCATGCCAAACCGCCCGCCGAACTGCAGGATCTCTATGCATCCCTGGAGAGCCACCAGCTTGAGGCCCGCCTGTGTTCGGTCATCCTGGAGATGGTCGATGTCGACCCGCACGGCGAGGACACCGCCGCGCTGGAGACCAACCTTCGCGACCTACTCGATTACTTCCTGCAAACCGGTGATTTTCAGACCCTCAACGCCACCCTCAGGCGCCTGCGCCGCCACGGGGAAAACGCCGAGCCCTTCGCCTTCCCCCTGGCCAAGCAGGCCCTGGAGCATCTGTCCGGCAAGGATTTTCTCGACACCGCCCTGGATGGCTTTCGTCTCTGGGAGGCCGAGCGCCACGCCGGCATCCGCGAACTGATCCGCCTGGTGGGCGCGCCCTTCGCCGATCCGCTCCTCGACCGCCTGGCCGAGGAGTCCGATCTGTCCCTGCGCCGTCTCTATCTGGCCTGCCTTGAGGATCTCGGTCCCCAGGCGCGCCGCGCCATCGTCGCCCGCCTGCGCGACCCGCGTTGGTTTCTGGTGCGCAACCTAGTGATTCTGTTGCGGCGCGGCAACGATCCCACAGTCCTCAAGCACCTCGGCGCCCTGATCGGTCATCCCCACCCCAAGGTGCAGTACGAGGTCATGAAAACCCTGCTGCATTTCGACGATTCCCGCGCTCAACGCTACCTGCTGCGCGAACTCGGCGCGCCGGATCTGGAGCGGCGCCGTCAGGCGGTGCTGCTCGCCCGCAACGGCGCGGGGCCCGAGGTGCTGACGCGCCTGGCCGCCATGCTCCACGAGGGCACCGGCGAGGCCGAGGTGGAGCTGCGCGAGCAGGTCATCGAGACCCTGTGCCAATCTTCCGACAGAGCGGCCGGGCAAAGTTTGGCGCAGCTCTTGCTTCATAGAAGTCTGCGCCACCCCCTGCTCTACCGGCAGTTGCGGCACACCGTCTTCGAAGCCCTGCGCCGCCAGCGTCCGCCCTGGCTTCCGGACCTTCTGCGCGACCTGGCCGCCTCGGGTACCGGCGGCGTGCACCGGCAGGCCGGCCGGCTCCTCGTCGAACTTCTGGAACAAAGCGATGGCTCCTGAGCGTCAACCTCTCATTGCCGCTTTTTTGCACCATCTCACCGCGGCCGTGGCCAACGCCGGTCTCTACAGCCGCGAGCACGTCCAGATGCGCCGCTTGGTCGGCGCCGTCGCCGACGCCCTCGCGCAATTGCTGGAAGGCACCGAGGAATTCCTGCTGCTGCGACTCGACAACGAGTTGGTCATCGACGGCCTGCCCTGGAAACGCAGCCTGCAGACCGAGCGCCTGGCCGCCCTCATGAGTCGCCGCGGCATCGGCCGCATCCGCATCGCCCCCAGCATCACGCCCGAGGAAATCCACGGCCTGATCGAAGCCTTGGCCGGGCGCGGTCTCAACCCGCCGCCGGTGCGCTCCTCGACCCATCTGCGCTTCGGCCGCGTCGAGGTGCGTCGGCGCTCCGACGCCTTCCTCGACCTGCCGCCCGATTCTCCCCTGGCCGAACTCTCCCGCGGGGAAATCTCCCGCCTCATGGAGATCTACAGCGCCGTCAAGCGCCGGCAGAAAATGAATGTGGTGGGCCTCAACGAGATGGTGTCCCATTTCATCGCAGCCTTCAGCCAGGAGGCCGACCCCTTTCTCGCCCTGGCGCCCCTGCGGGCCCTGGACGAGTACACCTTCACCCACGCCACCAACGTCGCCCTGCTCAATCTGGCCCAGGCCGTGGCCCTGGGCATCGAGGGGCAGGCGCTGCACGACATCGGCATCGCCGGACTGCTGCACGACGTGGGCAAACTGTTCATTCCCGACTCCATCCTCAACAAAAAAGAACCCCTCGACGAGCTCGAATGGGGCATCATTCGCCAGCACCCCCTGCAAGGCGCCCGCTATCTGCTCAACAGCCCCGGCGTGCCGCGCGCCGCCGTGGTCAGCGCCTTCGAGCACCATTTGCGCTACGACCGGCAGGGCTATCCGGCGGTCCGCAACCAGTGGGCGCAAAACCTGTGCAGCCAGCTGACCGCGATTTCGGATCTCGTCGACTCGATGCTCACGCCGCGCCCCTACCGCTCCGCCCAATCCGTCCGCGAAGTGGTCAAGGCTCTCAAAGCCAATGTCGGCGGCAGCCTGCATCCTCAGCTGGTGAACAATTTCCTGCGCATCCTCGTCCAGGCCAAGAAACGCGACGCGGAAAACACTCGCTCCGCGTGAGGAATTTTCGGTATGCTGAATTTTCTTAGATTGTTATAGTTTAACAATCCAACCCAGGTCGCCCATGAAACCAGCCTTTCTTCCTATCTTCCTGGCCTTCTGGCTCTTGCCGGCATGGACGGCGCAGGCCGGGCAAAGCCTGACCCTCGGGGTGCTGGCCTTTCGCCCGGCGGCCCAGGTTGAGGAACGCTGGCAACCGCTTCTGGACTACCTGCAAGGGCAGTTGCCCGAGGTCGAGGTACGACTTCAGGTCTTCGGCTACGAAGGTCTTGAAGAGGCCGTGCAGCGCGGCCAGGTCGATCTGGTGCTGACCAACCCCGCCCACTATGTGCTCATCGCCAACCGCGAAGGCCTGTCCTCGCCCCTGGCCAGCCAGATCAATCTGGTCGAGGGCGTCCCGGTCAAGGGTTTCGGCGGCGTCATCCTGGTGCGCGCCGACGACCACCGCCTGCGCGGACTCGCCGACCTTAAGGGCAAGCGCCTCGCCTCGCCGGCCCTGGGCTCCCTGGGCGGCTACCAGATGCAGGCCCGCGAACTGGCGCGCGCCGGGCTGCGCATCCCCCAAGACATTCAAATCCTGGAAACGGGCATGCCCCACGACCGCGCCGTCGAAGCCCTGCTGGACGGGCGCGCCGACGCCGCCCTGGTGCGCAGCGGCCTTTACGAGGACATGCTCAAGGAAGGCCGCTTGCCGCCCGGCAAGGTGCGCATCCTCAACGTGCAGAGCCTGCCCGGCTTTCCCCATGGCCTGTCCACCCCTCTCTATCCCGAATGGCCCATGGCGGCCCTGCCCCAGGTGGACGACGCCCTGGCCGCGCGCGTCGCCTCGGCGCTCCTCGCCCTGCCCCACGGCGGCGAGATCGCCGCGTCCCTGGGCATCCACGGCTTTACCGTGCCCTACAATTACGAGCCGGTGCGCGATCTGCTCGAAACCTTGCGCCTGCCGCCCTTTGACGCGCCGCCCAAGTTTACCTGGAGCGACATCCGCGCCAAGCATGGAACCCTGCTCATCCTTTTGGGTCTAGTCAGCGCCTCCGGCTGCCTGCTGCTGGTTGCGCTGATCATCAATCGTCGCCACATAAAGGCTGCGCAAGCCGCCCTGCGCGCCAGCGAGGAAAACTACCGCGACCTGTTCCGCAACATGATCGTCGGCTTCGCCGAGCACGAAATCCTCCTCGATGAGACCGGGCAACCCCGCGACTACCGCTTTCTCCAGGTCAACCCCGCCTTTGAATCCCTCACCGGTCTCAAGGCCGAGGCGATTCTCGGCCGCCGCGTCCTTGAGGTACTGCCCGACACCGAACCCTTCTGGATCCAAACCTACGGCCGGGTGGCCCTCGGCGGGGAGCCCCTGCGCTTTGAGAATTTCAGCGGCGCCCTGGGCAAGCATTTCGAGGTGAGCGTCTACGCGCCGCAACCCGGGCGCTTCGCCACCATTTTTCTCGACATCAGCGAACGCAAGCGCCAGGAAGCCGAGCTGCTTCAGGCCAAGGCCGCAGCCGAAGCCGCCAGCCTCGCCAAAAGCCGCTTTCTGGCGACCATGTCCCACGAGATCCGCACGCCTCTCAACGGCATCCTCGGCATGGCGCAGCTGCTTGAAATGTCTGAGCTTTCAGCAAAAGAACGCCAAGAAGCGGCATGCACCATTCTCGACTCGGGCAAGATTCTGCTCGCCCTGCTCAACGACGTGCTGGATCTCTCCAAGATCGAAGCCGGCAAACTCGAACTCGTCGAGGAAATCTTCAGCCCCCAGGCACTGCTCGACGAGAGCCTCTCGCTGTTCGCCGCCGCCGCCCAGGAACAGGGCCTGGCACTCGAAGCCCAATGGCTGGGCGGCGACCAGGAGCGCTTCCTCGGCGATCCCCTGCGCCTGCGCCAGATGCTTTCCAACCTGATCAGCAACGCCCTCAAATTCACCGAGCAGGGCGGCATCCGCGTGCAGGCCCGCCCCCTGGCGGAGGAGGACGGCCAAACACGACTGCTGTTCTCCGTGACCGACACGGGCATGGGCGTCCCCACGGAGCAGCAAGGCTTGCTGTTCAAGCCGTTCTCCCAGGCGGACAGCTCGGACACGCGCAAATTCGGCGGCACGGGTCTGGGCCTGTCCATCGTGCGCACCCTCGCCCAGCTCATGGGCGGCGAAACCGGCGTCGAGAGTCGTCCCGGGCAGGGCGCCACCTTCTGGTTCAGTGTCCGCGCGCCCACGGCGCCAAGCGTCCGGCTCCACGCCGCGACCACCCCCGGCGTCGATGCGCGACAGCCCCCGGCCACGGCCGCGCGCCT
>NZ_JAUVWH010000153.1 GCF_030604225.1 Geoalkalibacter sp. | reverse complement strand
TCAAAACGGAATCTCGTCGTCGGGATTGAAGGGCGGCTCCTCGAAGTCGCTGTAGCTGGGCTCTTTTTTCGGCGCACCGCCGCTCGCCGGGCGACTCTCGCCGCGCGGCGCGAAATCGCCGCGCTGGCTCGGGGCGTAGCCGCCGCCCTCCTCGCCGCGCCCGCCGAGCATCTGCATCTGGTCGGCGACGATCTCAGTGATGTAGCGGTCGTTGCCGTCGCGGTCCTGATACTTGCGGGTCTGGATCTTGCCCTCGATATAGACCTGCTTGCCCTTGTGCAGGTACTTGCCGCAGATCTCGGCCAACTGCCTCCAGGCGACGATGTTGTGCCACTCGGTCTTGTCCTGCATCTGCCCGTCCTTGTTCTTGAAGCGCTCGCTGGTCGCCAGGGAAAAAGTCGCCACCGGCACCCCAGAGGGCGTGTAGCGAAGCTCGGGATCCTTCCCCAGGTTGCCGACCAGAATCACCTTGTTGATGGACATCCGCCTACCTCCGTTGGTTGCAATCGACCACCGAGTCTAGCGGAATTGCCGCGGACTGTAAAGCGCCTTGCGGGAAAAGGGTTTGACTGGGCGCAACAACTCATTTAGACTAACTTTTTTGCTGGACACCAAGGCTCAAGACATGCTGCGAACCCTGTTTTTCCTGACCGGCTTTTTCCCCTGGACACTGCTCGTGCTGCTGGTCAGCCTGCCCCTTTCGCTGATGGGTCCCGACATTCTGCATCATTGGGCGCGGCTCTGGGCGCGCGGTAGCCTGTGGCTGGCCGGCGTGGAGGTGCGCTGCCGGGGCGGCGAGCACCTGCGCCCCGGCGCGGCGATGGTCTACATGCCCAACCATCAGAGCAATTTCGACATTCTCGCCCTGCTGGCCTGCATTCGCCCGCCCTTTCGCTGGCTGGCCAAGAAGGAGCTGTTCGCCATTCCGCTGTTCGGCGCGGCCATGCGTCGCGCCGGCTGCATCGCCGTGGATCGCGGTGATCACCAGAGCGCGGTGGCGAGCCTGGATGAAGCGGCGCGGCGCATTCACAACGGCGAGGCCGTCATGATTTTTCCGGAAGGGACGCGCTCCCTCAACGGGCGCCTGCTGCCCTTCAAGAAGGGCGGTTTTCTCACGGCCATCAAGGCTCAGGCGCCGGTTCTGCCCATCGCCATCACCGGCAGCGGCGGCATCTTGCCCAAGCACGGCCGCAGCCTGCGGCCGGGCGTGATCTCCGTCACTTTTCTACCGCCCATCGAGACACGCGCGCTGAGCCTGGAGGATCGGGATCTGCTGATGGAACGCGTGCGCGCCAGCCTCGACGCCCTGCTCGGCGAGCGGGGAGCGGAGACGTCATGAGCCTGGGACCCGCACTGCAACCCGCCGAGGTGCGCCTCGTCGCCTTGGGCGGACTGGGTGAGATCGGCTTGAACATGATGGTCCTCGAAAGCGGCAGGGATCTGCTGCTCGTCGATTGCGGCCTGATGTTCCCCGAGGCCTACATGCTCGGCATCGACCTGGTGCTGCCCGATATCGGCCCCATCCGCCACCGCATCCAGGACATCCGCGGCCTGGTGCTGACCCACGGCCACGAGGACCACATCGGCGCCATCCCCTACCTGCTGCCGCAACTGGGTTTTCCGCCGATTTACGGCACCGGCCTCACCCTCGGGCTGCTGCGCAACAAACTCGAGGAGCACGGCCTGCTGAGCCGCGCCGCGCTGCATCAGGTGAGCGTGCCCGAGGAGGTGGCGCTGGGGGCGTTTCGCGTGGAATTCTTCCGCGTCACCCACTCCATCGTCGACGGCGCCGGACTGGCCATTCGCACCCCGGCGGGACTCATCGTCCACACCGGCGATTTCAAGTTCGACAACACCCCGGTGGACGGCAGCCGCACCGACCTGGCGCGCCTCGCCGGCTACGGCGACGAGGGCGTGCTGCTGCTGCTCTCCGATTCGACCAACGTCGAGCGCCCGGGCATGACCCTCTCCGAGCGGGTTGTGGGCGAGGCTCTGGCCGGGATTTTGCCCACCTGCCGGCAGTTGGTGCTGGTCTCGACCTTCTCCTCCAACATCCACCGGGTCCAGCAGGCGGTGGATGCGGCCCTCGCCTGCGGCCGCAAGGTGCTGCTGCACGGTCGCAGCATGGTGGCCAACTGCGCGGTGGCGCGACAACTGGGCTATTTGCGCATTCCCGACGCGGCGCTCATCGACCTGCGCGACCTGCGCGACCTGCCGCGCAACGAGGTCATGGTCATCACCACCGGCAGCCAGGCCGAGCCCCTCTCGGCGCTGATGCGCATCGCCATGGCCGACCACAAGCAACTGGAGCTGGAGCCCGGCGATACGGTGATCCTCTCCTCCAAGTTCATTCCCGGCAACGAGAAAGCGATCAGCAACCTGATCAATCACCTCTACCGGCGCGGCGCCGAGGTGTTTTACGAGAGCACCAGCGAAATCCATGTTTCGGGCCACGCCAGCCAGGAGGAACTCAAGCTGATGCTGGCCCTGACCCGGCCGCGCTATTTCGTGCCGATTCACGGCGAATACCGCCATCTGGTGCGTCACGCGCAACTGGCCCGCGCCATGGGCGTCGCCGCGGACTACGTCAAGGTGCTCGACAACGGCCGGCCCCTGGTGGTGGGGCCCAACGGCCTGCGCCTGGAGGAGCGGGTGGAAAGCGGCCGGGTGCTGGTCGACGGTAAGGGCGTGGGCGACGTGGGCGCCATGGAACTGCGCGACCGCCGCCACCTCGCCAATCACGGCCTGGTCATGGCGATCCTCGCCGTCAACCAGAAAACCGGCGAAATCCTCTACGGGCCAGAAGTCTTCACGCGCGGCTTCATTCCCGAGGAAAACAGCGCCGCCTACTTGGAGGAGATGCGCCAGGTCATCCGCCAGGTGCTGGTGGAGCATAGCCCCGAAGCCATCGCCGAATGGGAGGAACTGCGCGTCGAGGTGCGCAAGGCCCTGCGCCGCTTTTTCAACCGCACCATCCAGCGCCGCCCGCTGATCGTGCCGGTCATTCTGGAACTCTAACGACGACCCTGAGCGGATTGCAGCCGCAGGGGCAATTCATGAATTGCCCTTACTACGCATCACCCACTTAACCTATGAAAGTTTTTGAAACGAAATGACTCTCCTTCAAGCCCTGTTCCTCGGCCTCCTGCAGGGAGTGACCGAGTTTTTACCCGTGTCGTCCTCGGGCCATCTGGCCATCGCCCAGCATTTTCTCGACGGTTTCGAGCAGCCCGGGGTGTTCTTCGATGTCATGTTGCACGTCGGCACCATGGTGGCGGTTATCATCTATTTCTGGCGCGACATCCAGGCCATTGCCCTGTCGCCCTTCCGCCGCGGCGGGGACTCGGGGGTGCATCGCAAGATGCTGCTGCTGATCGTCGTCGGCTCGCTGCCCACCGCCTTGATCGGCCTGAGCTTCAAGGATTTTTTCGAGGGACTGTTCGACAACCTGACGGTGGTCTCCACCATGCTGCTGGTCACCGGCACCCTGCTGTTCGTCTCCGAGCGCTTTCGGCGCGGCACCCGCAAGCAGGGCCAGCTCACCCTCGGCGATGCCCTGGTGGTGGGGACCGTGCAAGGCCTGGCCATCGTGCCGGGCATCAGCCGTTCCGGCTCGACCATCGCCACGCTGCTGTTGCGGGGCGTCGACGGCGAAACCGCCGCGCGCTTTTCCTTTCTGCTCGCCCTGCCGGCGGTGTTCGGCGCGGCCCTGCTGTCCCTGCGCCATCTGTCAGCGGTGCCCGCGGGAGAGTTTCCCCTCTACCTAGCCGGCACCGCCATGGCGTTCGTTTCGGGTTATCTGTCCATCCGCTTTCTGCTGGCCGTCATCCGTCGCCGCCGACTATTCGCCTTCGCCCTGTACTGCTGGGCGGTGGGCACGCTGTTTTTGACGTATTCCCTCTGAGTTTGCGCCCATGAGCAAGGACGACAAAAAATCCCTGGGCAGCGTGCTGCAAAAAGAGATCGGCGGATTGCTCTGGCTGGCCGCCGGTCTGTTGCTGTTGCTCTGCCTGGCCTCCTTCAGCAATGCCGATCCTTCCTTCAACAACAACTTGCATCCGGAGAAAATCGCCAATTTCGGCGGGAAATTCGGCGCGCACCTGGCCGACCTGCTCTACCAGGCGATGGGCTTGCCCGCCCTGCTGCTGCCCCTGGCCTGCCTGCGGGTGGGCTGGCGGCTGCTTAAGCTGCGCGATGTGCGTTTGCGCCCCTACAAAGCCTGCGCCTTTCTCGGCCTGCTCCTGTCCCTGGCAGGCCTGCTCGGCCTGAGCTTTCATCAGGTATCGCTGTTTGGCCAGACCATCAACGAGGCGGGCGGCGGCGCGGGCCGCATCCTTGCCGACAGCCTGGCCGGCTGGCTCAACCCGAGCGGCGCCGCCGTGGTGCTGAGCGTGTTCTTTCTGGTTTTTCTGATTCTCTCCACGCGCTTTTCCATGGTGCTCTTCGTTTCAGGACATCTGGACCGCCTGGGCCAGGGTTTCGAGGAGCGACGCTCCCGCCGCGCGGCGCTGCGGGAGCAAAAGGCCCGGGCGAAGGGCGAACGGCTTGAGCAGGGCCCCATCATCCAGGCCCCCGTGCCGCGCCCCGCGCCCGCCGCCGCGCGCCTCAATCCGAAGAAAAAGAAACAGGAGGAACAGGAGCGCCAGGCCGCCTTCGAGTTCCTCGAACCCTCGGGCACCTACCATCGGCCGCCTCTGGCCCTGCTCGACCATGAGGGCGGCGCCGCGCCGCCGGTGGACCGTGAATCGCTCATGGCCAACGCGCGCCTTTTGGAGAACAAGCTCAAGGATTTCGGCGTCGAGGGCGAGGTGGTGGAGGTCAAGCCGGGGCCGGTGGTGACCATGTACGAATTCGCCCCGGCGCCGGGCGTCAAGGTTAATAAGATCGCCGGGCTCTCGGACGATCTGTCCATGGCCCTGCGCGCCCTCTCCATCCGCATCGTCGCGCCCATTCCCGGGCGCGGCGTGGTGGGCATCGAGATTCCCAACCGCGAGCGCGAGACCGTGTGGCTCAAGGACATCATCGAGGCCGACGCCTTTCAACGCGCCGGAGGACGGCTGCCCATGGCCCTGGGCAAGGACATCTTCGGCGGCACGGTGGTCGCGGATCTCGCCAAGATGCCGCATCTGCTGGTGGCCGGCTCCACCGGCAGCGGCAAGTCGGTGTCCATCAACACCATGATCCTCTCCCTGCTCTATCGCGCCACGCCCGAGGATGTGCGCATCATCATGGTCGACCCCAAGATGCTCGAACTCTCCATCTACGAGGGCATCCCGCATCTGCTGCTGCCGGTGGTGACCAACCCCAAGAAAGCGGCCCTGGCCCTCAACTGGGCGGTGCGCGAGATGGAGCGGCGCTATCGGCTGATGGCCGACAAGGGCGTGCGCAACATCGAGGGCTACAACAAGAAACTCGCCCGCGAGGAAAAGGACAAGGCCGAGCAGAAGGCGCAAGGGACGCTGGTGGTGGAGAGCGTCGAGTCTCCCGAGGAGGAATTGCCGGTGATCGAGCCCATCGCCGGCGAGGAACTCGAACACGGCCATCTGCCTTATATTGTGGTCATCGTTGATGAACTGGCCGACCTGATGATGGTGGCCGGACGCGAGATCGAGGAAGCCATCGCGCGCCTCGCGCAAATGGCGCGCGCCGCCGGCATCCACCTGATTCTCGCCACCCAGCGCCCCTCGGTGGATGTCATCACCGGACTGATCAAGGCCAATTTCCCGACGCGCATCTCCTTCAAGGTGTTTTCGCGCATCGACTCGCGCACCATCCTCGACTCCATGGGCGCCGAAACCCTGCTCGGCATGGGCGACATGCTCTTTTTGCCGCCGGGCACCGGCGCCCTGCAACGGGTGCACGGCGCCTTCGTCAGCGAGTTGGAAGTGCAGCGCGTGGTGGATTTTCTCAAGAAGCAGGGCGAACCCGAATACGACAAGTCGATTCTCGAGGCCCCGCCCGCCGCGGAGGGCGGCGGCGAGGAGGACATGGAGCTGGACGAGAAATGGGACGAGGCCCTGGCCCTGGTCGCCGAAACCCGCCAGGCGTCCATCTCCATGCTCCAGCGCCGCCTGCGCGTGGGCTACAACCGCGCCGCGCGCATGATCGAGAAAATGGAGCAGGACGGCATCATCGGACCCTCCGACGGCACCAGCCGGCCGCGCGAGGTGTTCATCAACCGCATCGAGCCTTAAATCCATGGCGAACCGCAAGGATCTGGACCAGGACATCATCGAGCTGTGCATGGCCTCGCTGCACGCCCTGCCCGGGTGCCGGCCGGTCTATGTCCCGGCGGGCGACGCCCGTCGGGGCGGCATGCTCAATCTGAGCGGCCCCTGGGGCGAGTGTCGCTTTCAGGTGCAGGTGGTGGCGCGTCTCACCCCCCTGGCGGCGCAGTTGTTATTGCACCAGAACCAGGCATCGGACCCGCCCCTGCTGCTGCTCGCCGATTTCGTGTCCGAGAGCCTCGCCGCGCAGCTGCGCGGCGCCGGCATTGCCTATCTCGACACCGCGGGCAACGCGTCCCTGCACGGCGGCGCCCTGCTCGTCGAGGTCAGCGGCCGCAAGCGGCGCGCCCGCCCGGTGCGCACCAGCCGCGGCTTTCAACCCTCGGGTCTGCGCCTCATCCATCTGCTGCTGCGCAAGCCCGAGGCCCTCAACTGGAACTACCGCCGCCTGGCCGAAGAGGCGGGACTGGCCCTGGGGGCGGTCGGTCCGGTCCTCAAGGAACTCGCCGAGCGCGGCTACAGCTTCGAGGACGAAACGGGCAAGCGCCGCCTGCGCAACCGCCTCGATCTGTTCCGGCGCTGGGAAATCGGCTACCTGGAGCG
>NZ_JAUVWH010000113.1 GCF_030604225.1 Geoalkalibacter sp. | reverse complement strand
TGAGGATGGTCTCGATGCCGCGAAAGGCGGTGGAGGAGCTCCAGGCATTGACGATGCGGCCGTTCTCGATCTGCGCCTCGATGCGCAGATGGCCCTCGATGCGGGTAATGGGATCAACGACGATCTTCTGCGCCATGTTACTTGTCCTCCTTCACCACCGAAATGCACTCCTCATCCTTCACCACGTGGGCGGGCTCGTGCTTGTCCGTCTTGCGAAAGGCACTGACCACGCCATGGGCGCCAAACGCCAGGGCGGTGGCCGCCGCCAGCCCCAGGCCGATTTTGTCGGCGGTCGCCTCGATGCCGAACCCGGCCACCCGCGGCAGGCGGCGGTAGAAGGGGCTCATGGTATCCCAGAACTGCGGCTCCGAGCAGCCGATGCAGCCATGCCCCGCCATCACCGGCCAGCTGGTCTCGTTGTAGCGCACCGTGGGGCAGTTGTGGAAGGTCTGCGGCCCCTTGCAGCCCAGCTTGTATAGGCACCAGCCCTGGCGATGGCCGGGATCGCCGAAGGCCTCGGCGTACTGCCCGGCGTCGAAGTGGCCGCGCCGCTCGCAATTGTCGTGGATGCGCTTGCCGTAGGCAAAGCGCGGCCGGCCGAAGCTGTCCGTCGCCGGCAGGCGGCCGAAGGTCAGCACATGGACGATGGTGGCGGTGAGGTTTTCCGCGTTGAGGGGACAGCCCGGCAGGTTGATGACGGTTGCTCCAGGCACCGCCTCCTTCACCGAAATCGCCCCGGTGGGATTGGGCGCCGCCGCCGGAATGCCGCCGTAGGTGGCGCAGGTGCCCACGGCGATGGTCGCCATGGCGTTGCCGCACACCTTGCGCGCGATGGCGAGGGAACTCTCGCCGGCCACCGTGCAGTACACCCCGCCGTCGCCGGCGGCGATGGAGCCCTCCACCACGGCGATGTACTTGCCCTTGTATTTCTCCATGGCCTGATGCTTGGCTTCTTCCGCCTGGTGCCCGGCGGCGGCCATCACCACCTCGGAATATTCCAGGGAGATGTGATCGAGGATGAGGTCGGCGGCGCTCGGCGCGCGCGCCCGCAGAAAGGCCTCCGAATCGCCGCTGCAACTCTGGAATTCCAGCCAGATCACCGCTGGCCGGTTGTCCGCGTCGAGGGCCGCGGCGATTTTCGGCACGAAGGTCAGCGGCAGGGCCAGGGTGGCCGCCATGCCGGTGCAGAATTTGAGAAAATCGCGACGATCGACGCCGCGACCTTCCCAACGCTCAAGGATCTCCTCCGGCAGGTGGATCTCGGGGGGGGCGCTTTCCGGTTCCTTCATCGACTCGGCCTCCTTTCCAAAGGGCACAAAGAAAATGGGGAAACAAACGGCATTTATCAGTAGAGTGAGGGAAAATCTTCGGTCGGGCGGGAGTGATCAGAAAAGTGACATAACGTCGTTATAGAAGTTGAGGGAGGCCCTGTCAAGGGCCAAAACTCCAACTTGTCTCCGGACCCGACCCAGAATCAGTCCTCCGCCCGGTTCAGGACGTAAGTCTCGGCCAAGGGGCCCTCGATTCCGCGGCCTTGCCGGTCGAGCTGAAACAGGCGATTCTCGCCCACCCGATAACTGACGGGGCCATCCTCCAGCCCGCGCAGATGGATGATGTTGCCGTCCTCGGCCCAGACGAAGAAACCCCGGCGGGCAAAAACCCGCTCGTCCTTGCCCAGGTAGCGGGTCTCAAGCACATAGGTCAGATCGGCGTTGAGGCGCAAGCGGGTGTCGATTCCCGCGCAATCGGCGCAGGGCAAGACCCCGGCGTAGACACCCGGCCAGTCCAGGGCGATGCGGCTCGTGTGCCCGTCGACAACCGGGGGCAAGGGCGCGCTGACCTGGGGCGCGCAGCCCGCGCCGAACCAGGCGAGAATCAGCAGGATGAGGGGG
The DNA here is from genome assembly GCF_030604225.1 of Geoalkalibacter sp. Lineage (GTDB taxonomy): Bacteria > Desulfobacterota > Desulfuromonadia > Desulfuromonadales > Geoalkalibacteraceae > Geoalkalibacter. Next base: position 8,838 of record NZ_JAUVWH010000113.1, on the reverse strand, counting down.
CTCCTGAGGTTTTTCATGGGCAGGTCTGCTCCTTGCCGAGGGACACCGACCCCAGGCAAAACGGCAAATCCCGTTTTATTCGCGCCGGGGCATGTTATAGTTTTGCAGCAAAAGCCTAATGGACGAACCCCGGGCGATCGGCGCTTCGCCGCCCCCGCTCACCTGCCCGCAAAGAGCCTGCCATGCGTTGTTATTCGCTTTTTCAATGGCTCGTCCCGGTGTTGGCGCTGGCTTTTACTATAGCCTCGCCCGTGCCGGTCGCAAGCCAAGAGGGGCCCATCCCCACCTACACCCTGGCGGTCCTCGCCTACCAGGATAAGGATCTCGCCGGCGACCTCAACCAATCCCTGCCGGGCATGCGCCCGCAGCCCTACGACATCGCACCCCAGTTCAGCGCCTTTGATGTCTGGCACAAATACCATTATCAGGTGGTGGCGGCCCTGCTCATGGGCGCGGCCATCCTGCTCCAGAGCCTGCTGCTGCTCAGGAACAACCGCCGCCTGCGCGCCGAGCAGGCACGCGCCCAGGCCGGCGCCACCTTGCTGCGCAAGCTCTCGGAACAGGTGCCGGGCATGATCTACCAGTACCAACTGCGGCCCGACGGCAGCAGCTTTCTTCCTTACGCCAGCGAGGGCCTGCGCGAGCTTTTCGGGTTCAGCCCGGAGCAAGTGCGGGAGGACGCCACGCCGATTTTCTCCCTCATCCATCCCGAGGACCTGCCCGAACTGCGCCTGAGCATCGAGCGCTCCGCGGCCGCCCTGGAAACTTGGCACAACGAGCACCGGACGCGGCGGGCCGACGGCCGCATCGCCTGGCTCGAAGGCATGGCCACTCCGGAGCGACTGGCCGACGGCAGCATTCTCTGGCACGGCTTCATCACCGACATCACCGCGCGCAAGGCCATGGAGGAGGCCCTGCGCGCCAGCGAGGCGCAGTTCAGAAACCTGTTCCGCGAAACCCGGGCGTCGCTGGTTCTCCACGATGCTGCGACGGGCGAGATCCTCGACGCCAATCCCGCGGCCATCGCCGCTTACGGACTCGACAGCCTGGAAGAACTCAAGGGCCTGGCCTTCAGCCTGGAGCCGCCCTATTCCATGCAGGACGCCTGGGAGTGGCTGCGCCAGGCGCGGGAGATGGGCCAGCAATCCTTCGAGTGGCTCAACCGGCGCGCCGACGGCGAGCTGTTCTGGGAGTTGGTGCAGCTGAGCCCCATCCGCATCGGCGACAAGGAGCGCATCCTCGCCACCGCCATCGACATCAGCGACCGCAAGCGCGCCGAGGAGTCCCTGCTCAACCTCAACCGGCAACTGGCCCAGCAAACCCGGCGCGCCGAGAGCGCCAGCGCCGCCAAGAGCCAGTTTCTCGCCAGCATGAGCCATGAAATCCGCACGCCCATGAACGGCGTGATCGGCATGACCGAACTGCTGCTGGACACCGCTCTCTCACCCCAGCAGCGCCAATTCGCCAAGGCCATCCGCGCCAGCGGCAGCGAATTGCTGGTCCTGCTCAACGACATTCTCGATCTCAGCCGCATCGAGGCCGGCAAGTTTCGTCTGGAAACGGAAGATTTCGAGGTTCTGCCCCTGGCGGCCGAACTCATATCGACCCTGGAGCTCCGGGCGCGGAAAAAGGGCCTGCGGCTAAGCTGCCAGGCCGATCCGGCGCTGCCCGCGCGCCTGCGCGGCGACCGCGGGCGACTGCGCCAGGTGCTGAGCAACCTGCTCGACAACGCCATCAAATTTACCGCCCAGGGGCAGGTCTCCCTGGCGATTTCGGTCCAGGCCGGTGACGACGACTACACCGAGATGCGCTTCGCGGTGCGCGACACCGGCGAGGGCATCGCGGCGGAACAGATTCCGCTGCTGTTCACCAAGTTCACCCAGCTCGACGCCGGCAATCACCAACATTCGGGCAGCGGCCTGGGGCTGGCCATCTGCCGGGAGCTGGTGACCCTGATGGGCGGCGAAATCGGCTGTGACAGCCAGGTGGGCCAGGGTTCGGAATTCTGGTTCACCGCCCGCTTCGGCCGCGCCGCCGCGCCCCTGCTCGAGCTTGCCGCGCCGGAGCCGGCGGTCACCCTGCCCGCCTGCCGAACCCAGGCACGGCTCCTGCTCGCTGAGGACAATCCCACCAATCAGCAGGTGGCCTTGGGGCTGCTGCGCAAGCTCGGCCTCCAGGCCGACCTCGCCGCCGACGGCGCCCAGGCCCTGGCCGCCCTGGCCCGGGACGATTACGACCTGGTGCTCATGGATGTGCAGATGCCGCGCCTGGACGGCCTCGAAGCAACCCGGATGATCCGCGAACAAGGCGCGGCGGTGCGCAATCCCGCCATTCCCATCATCGCCATGACCGCCTATGCCATGCAGGGCGATCGGGAAAGATTTCTCGCCGCCGGCATGAGCGACTATCTTACCAAACCGCTCTCGACCCAGAAACTGGCCGAGGTTCTGCAGCGCTGGCTGGTGCCCGACGACGGCCGGGGCGCTCCCTCGCTTGTCGCACCGGCGGACCAACCGAGAACCGACGCCGCCGCGCCGCCGGTCTTCGATGCCGCCGATCTACTGGAGCGCATGTGCCAGGACCGCAAGCTGGTCGAGGCCATCCTCCGCTGGTATCTCAACGACAGCCCCAAGACCTTCGCCGCCTTCCGTCAGGCCCTGGCCGAAAATAATCCGCGGGCCATCGAACACCAGGCCCATGCCCTGCGCGGCATGGCCGCCAACCTGAGCGGCCTGGCCCTGACGGAGCTGGCCCTGCACGCCGAGGAGGCGGCCGGCGGCGGCGATCTGGACACGGCACGGCGCCTGCTGCCGCGCATCGAGGACGCGGCGGATGCGCTGCGCCAGGCCATACAGGAGTTTCTGGCCGAGGAGAACCGCTCCTGAGCCGGCGGGAACGGTTTTGTTCAGTCTGGTCGCAGATCGCGAAATTTCTTGTATAATGTAGTCTCATTTTAAATCGACAATCTTTCCACGCCCTTTCTGGGTAATTTTCGCGACCGGTTGACAGGTTCAAGCGCCCGAGAGGGAGGGGGCATGTCCATGGGCGAACAAAGCAAGCATTCCTTGATGGCGGACCTCGTCCACTGGCTCAAGGACATGGAGGAGCGGGCTTCGCTTTTCTATGCCGAGGCCGCGGCCGTTTTTGGCGAGGACCGGGAATTGAGCGCCTTTTTATCCGCCCTGTCCCGGGAGGAAGGTGACCACGGCAAATTGCTCGACAAAGCGGCCAACTGCCAGGTGCGCGAAGCCCTGCCGGATGCCAGTTTCTTCCTCGACGCCGCCCTGCGGCAGAACCTGGAGGCGCCCTTCGTGCGCGCCCGTCGGCTGCTCGCGGACCAGCGCCTGACCAAGGAGGACCTGCTGGCACTCATCGCCGAGGCCGAATTCTCCGAGTGGAACGATCTCTTTCTCTATCTGATGGGTAGTTTGCGCAGGTGCGGGCGCGAATTCGAGGAAGCCCTTGCGGAGATGGACCAGCACCGCCGCGACGTGGAGAAACTCCTGCTGTCCTTTCCCCGGGGCGAGGAGCTCCTGGCGCGGGCGGGGCGCATGCCCCCGGTCTGGAAACGCCGCATCCTGATCGTGGAGGATGAACCGGCGGTCGCCCGGCTCATCCAGGCGCTGCTACGCGCCGAAGCCGAGGTCATACTGGCCGCCGACGGCGCCGAGGGCCTGCAACGGCTGCGCGAAGGCTATTTCGATGTGATCGTGTCGGATGTGGAAATGCCCCATCTCAACGGCATCGACATGTACCGGCAGGCCTTGCGGCTCGATGCCGGACTGAAAAACCACTTCGTCTTTTTCACCGCGAGCCGCAAGCCGCAACATCAGCGTTTTTTCCAAAAGGAACAGGTCCTCATGCTGCCCAAGCCCTCCTCCCTGAGCCGCCTGCGCCAGGTCATCAACCAGGTCGCGGCAGGGGCGCGGTCGCCCCTGCCGCACTGAAGGGCGGCCCTCCGCACAGAAGCCGGATTTAACGCTCCCTGCCCTAGCCGAACCATCCCGTCCACCCCCTGACGAAGTCAGCCGCGCCAACTCAGAGGCGTTCATAGGCGCGCCTGACTTCGGCCGGGCCATACAGGCGCTCCAGCCTGCGCACCAGAAAATGTCCCCGGCCCATGTCCTGAAAGTGGTCGATAAACAAGGCGTTGATGAGCGCTCCGCCGCAGGCGCCGACCAGGGGAAGGCTCTGGGCCGCCGCCTTTTCCGACACGACGAGGGAAAAACGCGCGGCAATCTGGGCTAACAGCCGCAGCAGGGCCGGCGCCCCCTTGTCGGTGAGGCCTTTTTTCGCCAGATGCGCCACGGCATCCGATACGGCTTTCGCCATGGCGGCGCGCGTGGCGAAATAGCCCGTCTCCGCCGCGTCATCGCCCTTGGTCGGACCGCCCAGGGCCAGGACCTGGACACATTGCAGCCGCGCCTCGGGAGTCGCCAGATCCTCCCCCTCGCTACGGGCGATATCAGCGATGGAGCGCATCATGATCGTCGTCGACACCGGCAGCTCCACCACCAGGGCGGGCAAGCCGAAGGCCCCGCCCAGCGCACCGGACGCTCCCGCCGCCACCTTGTGCCACAAGTTCGCGGGCGCCACTGGCTTGCGCTGATCCAGAGTACGCAGGGCGACATCGAGGGCCGCCTCAATGGCTTTGCGCGATGCCTCATTCACCAGGCGTCCCAACTTACCGGGAAGCATGTCGAAACCCCTTTCAATGGGAAAACCCACCAGGGCGCCGATTCTTACGGCCAGGCCGGGATGTTCGAGAAGGCGTTTGGCGAGTCGAAGCTCTTCAAGTTCCGCGGGGGAGAGGGACATGGCAGGCTCCGGAAGAATTAATTTACAGCCTCAGAATTAACATTGTAGCGCCCCGCCCGGTATCTGGCAGGAAAAACCGCTTTTTCCGGTCCGCCTCGGGCCGGAAAAAATTCTTGGGCCGGCGTGCTTTACAAGCCTCGGATCAGCTCCTATATTTCATGAAGATCGCCCTCGCCCACCCCTGTCGTCCCTGCCCAAGGAGCCTCGCCATGCTCAAGCGCCTGCTGCTCGTCCTGTTGATCCTGCCCGCCCTCAGCGCCTGCGGCTACAATGAAATCCAGAGAAACGAGGAAGCGGTGTTCGCCGCCTGGGGCGATGTGGAGGCGACCTACCAGCGCCGCGCCGACCTCATTCCCAACCTGGTGGAAACGGTCAAGGCCTACGCCGCCCACGAGCGCGAAACCCTTGAGGCGGTGACCCAGGCCCGCGCTCAGGTCGGACAGATGAACCTCAGCACCGCGGATCTTTCCGATCCGGCGACCTTCGAGCGCTTCCAGGCCGCCCAGGGTCAGCTCTCCAGTGCCCTGTCGCGCCTCATGGTGGTGGTCGAGCGCTACCCCGAACTCAAGGCGAACCAGAACTTCACCGATCTCCAGCATCAGCTCGAGGGCACGGAAAACCGCATCAACGTCGCCCGGCAGCGCTACAACGAGGCGGTGCAGGTGTTCAACACCTCGATTCGTACCTTTCCCAACAACCTGACCAACAACTTCCTGCTCAAGCTGGAGCGCAAGGAGCCCTTCAAGGCCGACCCCGGCGCCAGCGCCGCGCCCTGGGTGCAATTCAACTAGATGCCGCGCCTTGCCCTGCTCCTGCTCGGCCTGCTGCTGGGCCTGGTCCAGACGGCGGCAGCCCTCGACATCCCCAGCGCCGGGGGCTACGTCAATGACCGCGCGGGGCTGTTGCGCCCGGACACGGTGGTGAAGCTCGAACGGTTTCTCGCCGAATTCGAGCGCAGCGACTCGACCCAGCTGGTGGTGCTGATCATCCCCAGCCTCCAAGGCGAAGTGCTTGAGGCCTACGCCCTTAAGGTCGCGGAACGCTGGGGCATCGGGCAAAAGGGCAAGGACAACGGCGCGCTGCTGCTCATTGCCCGCGACGAACGCAAGATCCGCATCGAGGTCGGCTACGGCCTGGAGGGTCGCCTCACGGACCTGCTCGCCGGGCGCATCATCGACCTGGAAATCAGCCCGCGTTTTCGCGCCGGGGATTTCGACGGCGGCGTGGTGGCGGGGGTGGTGGCCATGGCCGAAGCGGTGCGCGGCGAATACCAGGGCACGGGACGCACCGGCGGCAAGCAACGACCCAATCCCTGGGGGCTACTGTTGTTGCTGCTGTTCCTCGGCCCCGGCCTGCTGCTGCTCGGCGGCAGCCAGGCGATGCGCGGCAGCCATCGGCGCGGCGGCTATTACATCGGCGGGCCTTTCGGCGGCGGCCGGGGCGGTGGCTTCGGCGGGGGTGGTTTTGGCGGAGGTGGTGGGTTCGGCGGCGGCGGTGGCGGCTTCGGCGGCGGCGGCGCGTCGGGAGGATGGTGACCAGCATGCCCAGGCAGACAGCCCAGAGCTTTTTCACCCCGGAGGAACAGGCCCGCATCGAGGCGGCGGTGCGCGCCGCCGAAGCGCGCACCAGCGGCGAGATCCTGCCCATGGTGGTCGATGCGTCCTATGAATATCCACGCACCGAAATTCTCGCCGGCGGCCTGCTCGCCCTAGCCCTGGCGGCCACCCTGAGCTGGATCTTCGGGCAGGCCTCGCTCTGGGTGTTCCTACCCCTTTACCTGCTCGGCTACTGGCCTTGCACGCGGCTGATCCGCAACCTGCCCGACCTCAAGCGGCGGCTGATCCCGGCCGCCGAACTAGCCGCCGAAGTAGAAGAACGCGCCCTGCTCGCCTTTGTCGAGCAGGGCGTGCACCACACCCGCGACGCCACCGGCATTCTGATTCTCATCTCGCTCTTCGAGCGCCGCGTCCATGTCCTGGCCGATCGCGGCATCAACCACGCCGTGCCCAAGGAAACCTGGGACGAGATCGTGCAGCTGGTAACCGCCGGGATTCGCTCCGGCCAAGCCTGCGAGGCCCTGTGCGCCGCCATCAAGCGCTGCGGCGATCTTCTGGAAGAAAAATTCCCGCGCAAGGCCGACGACAGCAACGAACTGCCCGATTTGATTCTCTCCTGAAGTTACGTCTTGCCCGCCAGGGTGAAGTAGCTGGTCATGAGATTGCGGTAGTTGGGGATGTGGTTGGAGAAGAGCGTCCCCAGCCCCTCGATGTCGTTGCGCCAGTCGCGGTGCAGCTCGCAGGCCAGACCGAACCAGTTGAGCAACTGCACCCCGGCGGCCTGCATGCGCAACCAGGCGCTGTGGCGGCTGACCTCGTTGAAGGTTCCCGAGGCGTCGGTGATGACGAACACCTCGTACCCCTGCTCCCTGGCGGAGAGCGCCGGAAAGGCGACGCACACCTCCGTCACCACCCCGGCGAGGATCAGTTGCCGGCGGCCGGTGCGCTTCACGGCGGCGACGAACTCCTCGTTGTCCCAGGCGTTGATGTTGCCGGGGCGCGCGATGTAGGGCGCATCCGGAAACAGCTCCTTGAGCTCCGGCACCAGAGGCCCGTTCGGACCGTTCTCGAAACTGGTGGTGAGGATCGTCGGCAGCTGGAAATACTTGCCGCAGGCGGCGAGCGCCAGCACGTTGTTCTTGAACTCGCTGGGCGAAAAATCCTGCACCAGGGAAATAAGGCCCGCCTGATGATCCACCAGGGCGAGCACGGCATCATCCTTGGACAGCCGGTTGTACGTGAAGGGCGTACTCATGGGATTCTCCTTCGCTGGATGAATCCAGGTGCCCCGCCCTCCCGCCCCGCTCAACGGCGGACAACAGCACGCCGCCGGAGCCGGAGAGGACGTTTTCGCACCCGCCTTCTCCGATGAGGGAAAAGGTTCTGAGTACAGTTTAGCAAGCCTGGCCGCCGGTGCCATCCTGGGTGCCGAGCCCCCCCCTGTCGCACCCGTCTCCTTTCACCACAGCTTGCGACGTCGCAACGACGTCGCGCCTTGACCACCTCTTTGCCGCGCCCTTCCCAAAGCCTCTCAAATACTTATTTTTTCAAATGTTTTTTCCACAATCACGTCCTCATGCACTTGGCATATCCTTTGTTATTAAAAAGAGGTGCACGGCCCAAACAAGGCTGGTTGAACTCTGACCCGAGAAAGGAGGACGGATCATGGCAAGATGGGATCTCTTCAAGGAAATGGACCTGCTGCGGCGGGAGGTGGATGAGGCGTTTCGCAGTTTCGGCATGGGGCAGCTTCTCGACCCGGCCTTCATCCCCGGCATCGGCACCGGCGACTATCCGCGCATCAACCTCAGCGAGGACGACCATGGCTTCTACGTCGAGGCCCTGGTGCCTGGTCTGGTGCCCCAGGACATCGAACTGAGCGTGATGCAAGGCACCCTCACCCTGTCCGGCGAGCGCAAGGAGCCCGCCACCAACCAGCGCACCTGGCACCGCCGCGAACGGGGCATGGGCAAGTTCCTGCGCACCATCGAGCTGCCGGCGACGGTGGACAGCGACAAGGTGAGCGCCGAGTATCGCCACGGCGTGCTGGCCATCACCCTGCCCAAGGCCGAAGCGGTGAAACCCAAGAAAATTTCCGTGCGCGCCAACTAAGGCTCGCGCCAGCGAATCGAGAAAGGAGGCAAGCATCATGGCAGACAAAGGAATGGTCACCCGTCAGGATACATCCCTCTCCCGCGAGGGCGTGCGCGCTCCGGACACCTATGCGCGGCCGGCGGTGGACATTTATGAAACCGAGGAAAACCTGACCCTGGTCGCCGACCTGCCGGGGGTGGCCAAGGAGGATTTGGACATCAACCTGGAACGCGGCATTCTGACCATCCGCGGCAGCGTCAAGGGCGGCGCGCCGGGCAAGGCGTTGTTTCGCGAGTTTTGCCTGGGCGAGTATTTCCGGCAGTTTCAGCTGCCCGACGAAATCGACCCGGAGAAAACTTCGGCCGAACTC
>NZ_JAUVWH010000117.1 GCF_030604225.1 Geoalkalibacter sp. | reverse complement strand
GACTTTCCAGCTCATAATCCCGCACGTCGTGCAAAATTTCGGCGACGGATTTGGTGCGCGCGTCGGCCAGTTGCGCAAAGCCCTGGCGGCGGTCGCGGCTTTCTTCTTCATGAGCCGTCCAAGCGGCGACCAAGGTCAGCACCACCCCAACGGCAGCCACCAGCCAGAGCGCGAAAAAACTCAAGGCGCCCCGAGGGCTGCCGGCTTCGCGCGCCCCACCCCGCCGCATCCAGCCGGAAATTGCCAAGATCAAGCTCAGGACCAGAATCCCGCAGAGGACGGGCAGAGCAGCGCCATGGCGGATCTTGAAGCAACCTTGCGCGTCCACGTCCAAGAATAAAAAAACATTGCCCTCGCCGTCGAAACGGTGCATCGGCACCACCGCGCGCAAGAAGCGACCCTGCTCATCCTTCCAGGGACCGAGCACCGTCGGCATTTCGCCAGGCAACATTGAATCAACATCGTCAATGTCCATCCGCCCGGGAGACTCCGGGGAAGAAACCGCAAGAATCCGTTTCGGACCCTCGGCCCCGCTTTCCAGAAGAATGATGCGGCGTTGGCGGGGATCGGCGGAGAGGACGGCCTCCAACTGATGCCGAAGACGGTATTGGGCGGAGGAAAAAGAGTCGGAGCGCGGCTCGGTCAGGGTCTTGAGGTGATCGGCATTGATGGTTTGCGCCAGCCATTCGGCCCGGCGGAGCAGATCTTGACGCAAAGCCTCGTCAGCCCGCTGCATGGACCACCAGGACAGGAGGCCGCCCGCGAGCAGAACCAAAAAAATCGCGGCCGCCGGCCAGGAGCCGGTGAGGGATTGAAGGGCGTGGTTGGGCGCTTTGGGCATAAAGGCACTCTAATGCCCTCGGCAGCCACAAATCAAGAGCCAATTCGTTAGGAATCCCTGGGGGCAAGGGCTTGCGGCAAACTGAAGAAGAAGTTTCCCTGCCCTGCCCCCTTCGATTCCTCAGTGCCCCGTGCGGCTAGTCCTGTTTTCTAATTCCGGCTATTTTGGGCGCTGCCTGCGTTGCGCCAACTTGACTTAGCGCACGTTTTCCTCTGGATAGGCGCCGATCTGGTGAATGGCGAGATCGGCGCCGCGAAACTCCGCTTCCTCGTCGAGGCGAATACCGAAAACCTTGGCAATCCCTCCATAGATCACCGCGCCCATGACCAGGGCCCAAACCACGGCAAAGGCGCTGCCGGCGAGTTGGGCGGTGAAGGAAACTCCTCCCATCCCACCGAACAATGGCTGACCGAAGATCCCCGCTGCGATGCCGCCCCAGGTACCGACGATGCCGTGCAGGGGCCAGACCCCAAGCACATCATCAATTTGAAGCTTTTCCTGCTCCCACTGAAATCCATAGACGAAGATCAGCGCACCCAGTCCGCCCATCAGAAAGGCGGCCAGGGGGTGCACGATATCCGAACCGGCGCAGATGGCGATCAGCCCGGCCAGGGCACCATTGTGAACGAAACCCGGGTCATTGCGCCCTGCCACCAAGGCAAATAGCACCCCGCCGACCATCGCCAGCAAGGAGTTGACCGCTACCAACCCCGAGATGCCGGACAGGCTTTGAGCACTCATGACGTTGAACCCGAACCAGCCCACCGCCAGAATCCAGCTGCCCAAGGCAAGAAACGGAATGTTGCTGATGGGTATGGGTTGACTGCGCCTGCCCACGAAGCGCCCCTTGCGCGCCCCGAGAAACAGCACCGCCGGCAGGGCCAGCCAGCCACCCATGGAATGCACCACCACGCTGCCGGCGAAATCATGGAAGGGCGCGCCGAAGGTGTGTTCGAAAAATGATTGCACTCCTTCACTGTGTTGCCCCCAGATCAGCGATTCGAAAACGGGATAGACAAAGGCGACGAAGATCGCGCCCGCCGCAACCTGCGGCCAGAAGCGGGCCCGCTCGGCGATGCCGCCGGAGATGATCGCCGGAATGCAGGCCGCGAAGCACAGCAGAAAGAAAAACCGTACCAGCTCATAGCCCTGATTGTCGGCGAGCAGTGCGGTCGCGGGGTGAAAAAAGTGGATGCCGTAGGCCAGGGGGTAGCCGATGATAAAGTAGATCAGGGTCGAAACCGACCAGTCGGTGAGAATCTTGACGAAGGCGTTGACCTGGCTTTTCCGGCGCACCGTACCGACTTCGAGAAAAGCAAAGCCGGCGTGCATGGCGAACACCATGACCGCCCCGAGCATGAGAAAGAGTACGTCTCCCCCGTGAATGAGGGAAGTAACCGCCGAATCCATCGTCAAGACCTCCTCGTCTTTGTTAGAGCCCGAGCACCCTTGCCCGGGCTGACGCGAGTCGGTCTTTCAAACAGTGTACCCAATGGAAGAACGGCGTAAAAATCGCCCGCCCTGGGCAAAAAGGGCCTCCATCGGCACCAAATCTGAATAAATATGCAGCAGGACAGCCTGTTTTTTGGGCGCGATTTGCGATAAGCACGATGGGGCAAGATTGGACGCTGATTAATTTTCGAGGGTCGGTATTAACGCAGCACCGTGCCTTGACCTGATTTTCTGCAAGGATCAATTTGAGCAAATTCTTATTTTCTCTTTGCAATTAAATTTTTCTTTGCACAATTCGATCAATTCGCCCATGGTTAGCACGCGCCAATAATCAAGCTCTCATCGGCCACCAAGCAGCCGTTTTATAAAGCTTTTTACCAAAGAGGGGATTTATGACTTCTGGGCTTAATGGGATTAAGGTAAAGGTCGGCGGTTTCCTTGCAATCATCCTGATGGTGGCGTTTGCGGTCAGTACGACCATCAATACCCTGCAGAGCAACGCCCTGCTCAATCACTCCAGTACCGATGCCCTGGAGGCCCTGCGGGACTCAGCCCTTGACCAGGCGCGCAGCGTCTTCATCAGCCTGGAAGTCGGCACCTCGGGCTCGGTGGCGCGCGGCGAAATGGATCTGTTTCTGGAGTTGATTCACGGCTTGTCGCAAGTCCCGGGAGTCCTCGAGGTGGGTCTGACCGACGCCCAGGGCCAGATCAAACATTCCAGCCTCCAGACAAGCGTTGGGCAGAAGTTCGTCATGCCCCCAATGTCGAATCAGGGCGCGCAGCCCTTGCAGGAAGTCGAGGACCAGGCCTCGGTGACCCTCAGTCGCGCCCTGATACTCACTGCCAGTTGCATTGAGTGCCATTTTGATCGCTCGGAAAACAGCGCGGCCGGAGCCTTGTATGTGCGCTTCAGCCTGGAGGGGCTACGGACCGCGGAAGCGGATTTTGCCCAAGACCTGATCGCCGCGAGAGCAGAAAGTATTCAGACGGGGGTACTCACCGGCGGCGGTGGCCTGTTGGTTGCCGCACTGAGCGTGGTGCTCCTCTTGGGCCGCATGGTGTGCGCGCCCCTGAAGCGGCTGGTGGCGATGATGGAGGAACTGGGACGGGGCCATCTCGGCATGCGCCTGAACATCGACAAAAACGACGAGATCGGGCAGATGGCCAAGGCCATCGACGGCTTCGCCGACACCCTGGAAAAAGACATCGTCGCGAACATGAAAAAATTGGCGGCGGGGGATCTCGACTTCAGCGTGGTTTCCTTTGACGCCCGGGATGAAATCCGCCAATCCCTCGCCAAGGTCAGCAACGATCTCAATCAAATTCTGGCTGAGGTGCAAAGCAACGGCAACCAGATTTCCCAAGGCGCCGAGCAGGTCGCGGAAACCAGCCAATCCCTGTCGCAGGGAGCCACGGAGCAGGCCAGTTCCCTAGAGGAAATTTCCGCCTCCGTCCATCAGATGGCGGCCCAGATCAAACAAAGTGCCGACCATGCCGGACAGGCAGCCCGCCTCTCAAACCAGGCCAGCGCATCCGCCGCGCGCGGCCAGCAGCAGATGCGGACCATGATTCAGGCCATGAGCGAGATCAACCGCGCCGGGGGCGATATTTCCAAAATCATCAAGGTTATCGACGAGATCGCCTTCCAGACCAACCTTCTCGCTCTCAATGCCGCCGTCGAAGCCGCACGCGCCGGTCAGCACGGCGAAGGCTTCGCGGTGGTGGCCGAAGAGGTACGCAATCTTGCCGCGCGGAGCGCCAAAGCGGCCAAGGAAACGGAGGAACTGATCGAGGTCGCCGTTGAAAAAGCCAGAAACGGCGGCAATATCGCCGATCACACGGCCGCCGCTCTTGATGAGATTGTCACCGGAGTGACCAAAGTTTCGGATCTCATCGGCGAGATTTCCGCAGCCGCCAATGAACAGGCCGAAGGGATCAGTCAGGTCAACCTGGGCCTGTCGCAAATTGATCAAGTGACCCAGCAGAACACCGCCAGTGCCGAGGAGTCCGCGGCCGCCGCCGAGGAACTCGCGGGCCAGGGGCGGGAACTGCATCGCATGCTGCAACGGTTTCACCTCAAGGGCGGATCCGCGCGGACCAAGGGATTGCCGGTCCTGCCTGCCCCGGCGGCGCATCCTCCCCAGGCGGGAGAATCTGTGTTAATGCGCTGGAGCGACGATCTGAGCGTCGGCATCGAGCACATTGACCGCCAGCACCAGAAACTCGTAGCCCTGATCAACCAGATGTTTTCCGCGATGAAAAGCGGCCAGGGCGATGGGATTTTGCAAGATATTCTCGCGCAACTTGTCGACTATACGCAGAAACACTTTTTCGAGGAAGAACGCATGATGAAATCTCACGGCTATCCCGATTTCGAGGAACACAAGGCCGCGCATGCGCATCTGGTGAGTCAGGTGGGTGATTTCCAAAAGAAATTTAAAGCCGGCAAGGTTTCGGTATCCAGCGATCTGTTCAATTTCCTCAAAGGCTGGCTGATCAACCATATTCAGGGAACCGACAAGAAATACGGCCCCTATCTCAATCAGCGCGGGGTGCTATAGCATTCCGACGTCCGTCTCACCGGCATCCGGAAACATGGAGATTTTTACAATTGCGAAAATTTGAATATGAATAAACACCTACGGCAATCCCCCTGATTTGTCGGGGATTGCCGTAGGTAACCAACCCTAGGAAGCAACTTTTTCAGCCTCCGGCAAAATGAAAAAGAAGCAACTCCCCTGCCCCAAACCCTGCGACTCGACCCAGATGCGGCCGCCGTGCATCTCGACAATCCGCTTGACCAGGGCCAGACCGAAACCCGTGCCCTCCCCCTCGTTGTCAATGCGCTTGAACAGGCCGAAAATCATTTCCCGATGCTTGGATTCGATGCCCATGCCGTTGTCGCGCACATGGAAGACCGGGCTTCCCTCGGCCCTTGACACGCCGATTTCAACGCGCGGTTCGGCCTGGTCCCCCATGTATTTGACGGCGTTTTCCACCAGATTCTGCCAAATGGCCACCAGGCGGGACCGATCTCCCACCAAGGTCAGATCCGCCTCGGCGATGTCCAGGGCCACGCCGCGCTCGGCAATCCGGCCCGCCACCATATCCACGGCATCACGCACCAGATCCCGATACGCCACCGAAATCTTCTCGCCGTCGATGCGCCCGACACGCGACAACTCGCCAAGATCCCCGAGAAGTTGCGCCATGCGCGCCGTCGCCCCCTCGATGTAATTGAAATCCTTCTCCAGGTTGTTCTGGCTGCCTCGGGCGATATCGGCGCGCACATAGCCGAGAAAGGTCTGGATGGTGACCAGGGGACTTTTCAGGTCATGGGAGACGGTGTAAGTGAAATTTTCGAGTTCCGCGCTTTTCTCCCGCAACAAGCATTCATTGCGCTGAAGACTGGCTTCGCGATCCTGCAACGCGGCTTCGGCTTGCTTGCGCGTGCGGATGGCCCGCACCAAAAGGACGATCACGGCAAACTGGGCGAGGATCGCCAGGGTCATCACCAGGACAAACCTGCGCGTTCGCGTTTCCAGGGTGTCCATGGCCCGGGCAAAGTCGGTGATGTCATGGCTCACGCCGAAAAGCTTGTTTTCCGCTGGATCGAAAATTCCGCGATTTTCCAGCACAAGAATACGTCCATCCGTCGGCCGTCTGAATTTGAGAGTGACGGTATATTCCTTGCCGATTTCCAGAAGCTGGCGCCGCGCCTCGGCGATTTGGGCGCGAAATTCGGGCAGAACCATTTCCACAACGGCCTCAGCCGGCAAGGTATTGGTTTCAAGACCAAGCAATTTCCTTGCGCCGTCGGAAAAAGAGTAAGTCCGGGAGGCGAAATCATAGGTCCAATGCCCGACCCCCGCGACCCGCTCGGCATAGCGCAGTTGCACCTCACTGCGCACTAGGGCGTCCTCCAGGGTTTGGCGTTGAGAAACATCATGAATGATGGAAAAGAGAATTCTCCGGCCGGCATGATCCATGGGCCAGGAATAGACCTCCACGGGGCGAATCTCGCCATTGGCCAAACGATGACGAAAAATGAAATAATTGCGGTTCTCCCGCGCCGCCGACTCGAACTCCTGTCGGGTTTCCGCCTCGGAGAGGGTGTTGATGTCCTGAATCCGCATCCCGCGCAGGCGGTCCTGGGGATAGCCATAATAATCGACCGCTGCCTGATTGGCGTCGACAATGCTGCCGTCCTCGGCATCAATGAGCAACATCACCGCGCCGTGGCGCTGAAACATTTCGTAGCCGAAGTTGGATTTGGGTTGTCCCAGGGCGGGACCAACCCACAGCAGAAGAAGGGCAAGCACGCCGCCGGCGCAGAACCTGAACCAAGCCGTCAAAGATGCCTCCCCTTTCATTTCTCGCCCCGAAGGCGAAAGCGATTATGCAAAGAGGGGCAGGATAATACCTGCCCCGGCGTGGGTCGTTTGAGAATCTTAATCGGTACGGGATTGACTGTCCAGCGACAAATATCCTTTAGAAAAAATCCCTCGGGACACGGATAAAATCTGATCGGAGCGGATAAAACCTCAAACCTCAGGGGACGCGGATTGTTGCGGAAACGGCAGAATGAAGGCGGATTAAGCCTTTAGCGGTTAAATCCGCTTTCATCCTGAAAAATCCGCCTTGATCCTTGTCCCCGGTGTTTGCTCCTCAATACCGCTCGAACTCGTCGTCGAGCCGGTCCTGCTTGGCGCCCATGTCCAGGCCACGCCGCCTTTCGCCGTGGCCTTGCGCGCGGGCTTTTTCGGCTGCGGCTTGCCGGCGCGCACGGTGGCCTGGCCGTGGCCGTCGACTTTGAAGTAGGCAATCGCCTGCTGCAACTGCTCGGCCTGGCTGGAGAGCTCTTCCGAGGTGCTGGCCATCTCTTCGGAGGCCGAGGCGTTTTGCTGAATCACCTGGTCGAGCTGCTGAATGGCCTTGTTCACCTGCTCGGCGCCGGCGTCCTGCTCGCGGCTCGCGGCGGCGATCTCCTGCACCAGTTCGGCGGTGCGCTGGATGTCGGGCACCATCTGCTCAAGCATTTTGCCCGCCTGTTCGGCAATCTCGACGCTCGATCCCGACAGCTCGCTGATCTCGGCGGCCGCGGTCTGACTGCGCTCGGCAAGTTTGCGCACGTCCGCCGCCACCACCGCGAAGCCCTTGCCGTGCTCGCCGGCGCGCGCCGCCTCGATGGCCGCGTTCAAGGCCAGCAGGTTGGTCTGGCGGGCGATCTCCTCGACAATCGAGATCTTCTCGGCGATCTGTTTCATGGCCGCCACGGTCTGCGCCACCGCCGCGCCCCCCTGACTGGCGTCTTCGGCGCTCTTGGCGGCGATCTTCTCGGTCTGAACGGCGTTGTCGGCGTTCTGGCGGATGTTGGCGGCCATCTGCTCCATGGAGCTTGAGGCCTCCTCGGCGGCGGCCGCCTGCTCGGTAGCACCCTGACTCATCTCCTCGCTGCTGGCGGAGAGCTGCTGGGAGCCCGAGGCCACGTTGTCGGCCGAGGCGCGCACGTCGGCCACCACCTCGCGCAGTTTTTCCACCATGCCGTTCAAGGCCCCGGCCAGTTGACCGATCTCGTCCTTCTGGTCGATGGCGAGTTGCTGGCTGAGATCACCGGCGGCGACGGACTCGGCGAAGGCGACCCCCTGGATGATGGGGCGGGTGATCAGGCGGGTGATGAACCAGGCCAGCACAATCCCGATGAGCAATGCCGCGACCAGTCCACCCGCCAAAAACAGAGTGGCTGAGTACAGCGTGGCGGCCGCCTCATTGGAGCCCTCGATTGTGCTGCTTTCGGCCAAATCCTGCAACTCGGCCGCTGCGGCAAGTACGGCATTATAGGCGCTCAGCCGCTTCTGAGCCACTTCACCGGCGCGAGCCTGACTTGCGGCAATTTGACCGACCGCCTCGCGGTAGGCGGATGCCGCCTGCAGAACCTGCTCAAGCACGCGACGGTTTTGCTCCTGGCGGGTGCTATTCAACAGATTCCGCACTTCGGCCTGCAACCGCTCGCCGCTGCGAACGGCGCTCTCGATCAGATCGGCGTTGCGCAAAGCCTGCCCTCGCCAATTGCGCAGACGGATATCGCCCGCCAGGGACTGCAACTCCACCGCCGCATTGATTCGCTGTTGACGCAGAACCAACTCCGAGTGAATGTCGCCATCATTGATCTGGCGCAGCATGGCCTGCTGCTGGGCATCGAGATAGGCTTCCAGATTGTCCATGAAAATCCCGGCACTGACATCGGCAGCTTCGCGCGCCGCCAGCAACTGCGCCGTCACAGCTGCCGTCTGCTCGATGGCGGCTTCGTACAACGCAACATCGGTTTCGATCGCGGTCAATGCCGGGCCGAGAGCCTGCAGATGGGCGCTTTTTTCCGCGAGTTCAAAACCCGCCGCGAGCGCGTCCCTTAGTTGCGCCATCTGCTCGCGACCGCGTAAAAGCCAGGCGGCATCCTGATTGAGGCTATACCCCACCATGAAATAGCCGACCTCGCGCTGACGATTTTCAATTTCCGTGGCGATGGCCATTTCCGGCATCAGTTCCTCGGCCACCAGGCGGGTCTGCCCATTGACCTGCTGCATGCGCACCAGCGCCAGAACCGCAACCAATGTCACAACACCAAGAACCAGGGCGAAGCCTGATCCGATCTTCCAGCCGAGATTCAGATTGTTGAACATCTTTATTCCCATCGTATGATGACGCCGATCTCTCTCGGCAATGAGTCGGCAATCGGGGCCGGCAGGTCAAAAATTGGCGAGTTGCTCATTCCTTGGGGACGCGGATTGTTGCGGAAACGGCAGAATGAAGGCGGATTTAACCGCTAGAGGCTTAATCCGCCTTCATCCTGTAAAATCCGCCTTGATCCGTGTCCCCGGTTTTTTCTCCTCAATACCGCTCGAACTCGTCGTCAAGTCGATCCTGCTTGGCGCCCATCTCCAGGGCCACCCCACCCTTGGCCGCGGCCTTTCGCGCCGGTGCGGCGACATGGGCGATGGCCTTGGGCCCGGGCTTTTTCGGCTGCGGCTTGCCGGCGCGCACCGTCGCCTGGCCGTGGCCGTCGACCTTGAAGTAGGCAATCGCCTGCTGCAACTGCTCGGCCTGGCTGGAGAGCTCTTCCGAGGTGCTGGCCATCTCTTCGGAGGCCGAGGCGTTTTGCTGGATCACCTGATCGAGTTGCTGGATGGCCTTGTTGACCTGCTCGGCGCCGGCGTCCTGCTCGCGGCTCGCGGCGGCGATCTCCTGCACCAGCTCGGCGGTGCGCTGAATGTCGGGCACCATCTGTTCGAGCATTTTGCCCGCCTGTTCGGCGATCTCGACGCTCGATCCCGACAGCTCACTGATCTCGGCGGCGGCGCCCTGGCTGCGCTCAGCGAGCTTTCTCACCTCCGCTGGCACCACCGCGAAGCCCTTGCCGTGCTCACCGGCGCGCGCCGCTTCGATGGCGGCGTTCAGGGCGAGCAGGTTGGTCTGTCGGGCGATTTCCTCGACAATCGAGATCTTCTCGGCGATCTGCTTCATGGCCGCCACCGTCTGGCTCACCGCCGCGCCGCCCTGGCGGGCATCCTCGGCGCTCTTGGCGGCGATCTTCTCGGTCTGCATGGCGTTGTCGGCGTTCTGGCGGATGTTGGCCGCCATCTGCTCCATGGAACTCGACGCCTCCTCGGCGGCCGCCG
>NZ_JAUVWH010000159.1 GCF_030604225.1 Geoalkalibacter sp. | reverse complement strand
GCCAGATGGGCGCCGAATTTCAGGGGCGCCTCGGGCGCGGCGGGGCGCTGCGCCTGGGCGGCTTCGTAACCCTGCCAATCGAGGACCGGCAGGGCGTCGCGCACCTGCTGGAAAAATTCCTCGCCCTGTCCGGCAAAGTCCCAGAACAGGGCGCTCAGGTGTTCGTAGCGCCGAATGGCGTCGCCGCGCTGGATGGCCGCGGCCTCGCCCACCGGCGCCGCGTAGCTGTAGCCCGAGCGCACCCGCGTCACGCGCAGCACCGCCTTGGCGTCGTCGAGGGTGCCGATGACCTGGCCCGTCACCGGATGCACGATGCGCTCGCCGGAGCGCACCACGGCGAACAGGTCGCCCGGCACCACGCCCTTGGAGGCATCGAGGTCGATGAGGTACTCGCCGTCCACGGGCATGACCACCACGCCGTCGACGGGCGCGAAATCACGGCGGAGACTGTCGAACACATCGGCAAGGGAGACGGACGCGATCAGCAGGTTGCACAGCAGGAGCAGCAGGGTCAAGCGAAGGGCTTTCAAGACGGGATCCTCCAGAAGGGCGATGGCCGAGACCACGCGGAAAACGGATGTCCAATAAAAAACCGGGCGTGAAACCCGGTCAAGTTAGCATATTCCCTGGGCTCAATCAATCATCCCGAAAAATCGCGCCCCTCATAGAGGGCGGGAGGCCTGCTCCAGACGTCGCGCCCAGGTCTCCAGGGCAGCGGCGTCGCCCCGGCGCGCGTAGAGGGAAAACAGGGCACGGCAGATGTCTGCGTTGTCCGGGTCGCGGGCGGCGCAGGCCAGCCAGTTTTCCTCGGCCTCGCGCAGCTTGCCCTGCTCGAAGCACAGCAGGCCCAGGTTGTAGCGGGCGGCGTTGTTGTCGGGGGCCAACTCCAGCACGCGCTGGTAATGGGCCAGTTGCTCGGCGACATCCCGCGCGTGGTAGGCCTTCCAGTAATGCCAGTCGGGGTTGAGAACGGGGCGATGAAGATAGGCGCTGCCCGCCGCCAGAGCCAAGAGCAGCGCGCCCGCCGGCAGCAGGCGCCAGGCCGGCGCACGGCCCGCGCCGCGCAGCTGCCATTCGGCGGCGGCCAATCCAAGGACCAGGCCCGCCAGATGCACGACGTTGCCGATGGCCACCAGGCCGACCAGGCTGATGAGGGGACCGATGAGCAGCCAGGAGTAGAACAGCACCCGCGTCGGCCCGTCGCACACGCGCCGCGCCGCCTTGTGGGCGGGACGCAGGCGGTCGAGGTAGGCGAACATGAAATACACCAGGCCCGAAAGCCCGATGCCTCCCGCCTCCCAGGTCAGGTTGCCCGCCAGGCCCGTCACCCAGGCCGCCAGCAGCAGCAACGGCAGGTAGCGCCGCGGGCCGATCAGGGCTTCGAGCACCGGCGAGAGGCGCAGCACCCAGTAAATGTTGAACAGGTAGTGAAAAATGTTGTTGTGCAGCAGACTGTTGATGCCCAGCCGCCACAGCTCGCCCTGCCAGAACAGCGGCCCCTCGCCCCAGCCGAAGGCGGTGAGCACGCCGATGGTGCTGTTGCGCGGCGCCAGGATCAGGGTGAGACTCAGGACGGATGAGGCGATGAAGAGCAGCGAGGAAACCGGCGCCTCCACCTGAAAGGCGAAGGTCGGCTCGGCCTGGGAGGAACCCCGGGGAGCAGCGGACTGCGTTGAGCGACCGGAACCGTCGTCCATGCCGAACTCCCCCGGCACAAGAGGCACAGCGCGTTATCCAACAACGTATGCTGAGTATAACCGACAACCGACAACCGACAACCGCCCTTAAACCATCCGCAGCACCTCCGCCGCGATTTTTTGCAACGGCAGAACCTTATCCACCCCCCCGTGCTTGACGGCTTCGTTGGGCATGCCGAACACCACGCAGGTCGCTTCGTCCTGGGCGAGGGTGCGCGCGCCGGCGTCCTTCATCTCGCGCATGCCGCGCGCGCCGTCGTCGCCCATGCCGGTGAGGATCACGCCCACGGCGTTGGCGCCGGCGTAGCGCGCCGTGGAGCGAAACAGCACGTCCACCGAGGGCCGGTGGCGCGACACCAGGGGGCCGTCCTTGATTTCGACATAATAGCGGGCGCCGCTGCGCTTGAGCAGACAGTGGCGGTTGCCGGGGGCGATGAGCACCCGGCCGCGCAGCACCGTGTCGCCGTCCTGGGCTTCCTTGACCGACACCCGGCACAGGCTGTCGAGGCGCTGGGCAAAGGTGGCGGTGAAATGCTCGGGCATGTGCTGCACCACGACGATGCCCGGCACATCCAGGGGCAGGGCTTCGAGAAACACCCGCAGGGCCTCGGTGCCGCCCGTGGAAGCGCCGACCACCACCACCTTCTCGGTGGTCTCGATCATCGCCTTGGAGCTGCCTCGGGCGATGACCGCGTCGGCGGTGAGCTTGGGCGCGGCTTCGAGGCTGCGCGGCGAAAGCTTGACCAGCCGTGCCCGCGCCGCCGCCTTGACGGCGTCGCAGATGCGCACCCGCGCCTCATCGAGAAACTGGCGCGTACCCAGGCGCGGCTTGGTGATGATGTCGACGGCACCGTATTCCAGGGCCTTGAGGGCGGTTTCCGAACCGCGCTCGGTGAGGCTTGAGCACATCACCACGGGAATCGGGTGCTGACTCATGATCTTCTGCAGGAAGGTCAGCCCGTCCATGCGCGGCATCTCGACGTCCAGGGTGATGACGTCGGGAATCAGGGTCTTGAGACGGTCGGCGGCAACGAAGGGGTCGGAGGCCGTGGCGACCACCTCGATCTGCGGATCGGAGGCGAGAATATCCGCCAGGGTCTGACGCACCACCGCCGAATCATCGACGATCATGACCCTGATTTTGCCGTCACCTTGGCTCTTCATCGCCATGACCTCAGGCCAGCACTCGGTGCTCGCGCAGCTTGTCCAGCAGTTCCTGCTTGTCGATGGGCTTGACCAGATAGTCGGTGCAGCCACCGCGATAAAAGGCCTCGATGACGTCGCGAGGCTGATCCAGGGCGGTGGTCATGAGCACCCGCGCCTCGTCGCGCGGCGCCACGCCCAGCTCGCCCTCGCGCCGGCGCAGGATTTTCAGGGCCTGCTGGCCGTCCATCTCGGGCATCATGATATCGAGGCAGATGAGCCGATAGGGGCGGCCCTCGGCGTGGGCGGCTTCGAAGGCGGCCACCGCTTCGGCGCCGTTGAGGGCGACATCGCATTCGCCGAAGGGCGCCAGCAGCTTCTGCATGAGCCGGCGGCTGGTGTAATCATCTTCCGCAATGAGAATTCGCATGAAACCTTCTCCACTTAGAGGGACGGTACTTCATCCTGATCTTTCGGATTTTCAGCCGGGGCGTAACTCTCCACCAGGGCCAGCAATTCCTGAACCTGAAAGGGTTTGGCCAGGCAGCGATCGACGCCCGCGTCGAGAAAGCGCCGGGAGCCCTCCTCGCAGAGGTGCACCGTCAGGGCGATGATGGGAATTCGGGGATCGCAGGCGACCCGGTCGCCGCGCCGGATGGCCTGGGCCAGTTGGACGACGTCCTGGGTCGGCAGGTGCATGTCCAGCAAGAGCATATCAAAAATCTGGCGAGAGAGCAGATCCAGCGCCGCGCGCCCGTTGTCCGCCCGGGTCACCTGGTGGCCGCGCTTGGACAACAGGGTCGACACCAGTTTCTCATTGGCCGGGCCTTCGGCCACCAGCAGCACACGCTGGCGCAGGGGCGCCGGGCCGGCGGTCAGCCAGGCCTTGGTACGCCGGGGAAACCCGAAGATGCGCCCGCACAGCACCTTGCTCACGGCATCCTGCAAATCGACCAGCCGCAGGGGCTTTTCCACGCAGAAGGCCGCGCTGCCGGCGGCGTCGGGTGGCGGGCAGGGTTCGTCGTTGAGAAACAACACCGGGATCTTGACGAGGGCCGTCTCGACGGCGAGACGTCGCGCCGTGCTCAGCCCCTTGGCCCCGGCGCTGTTGAGGTCGATGATGATCAGATCGAAGAGCAGCCCCCGGGCCAAGGACAGGCGGGTGCAGGCCAGGGCCTCGTCGCCGCTTTGCACCTCCAGGCACTCCCCGCCCCAGAGCACGATCATCTCGTAGAGCAGGTCGCGGCTTTCGGCGCAATCCGCCACCACCAGCACCCGACGCCCGCGCAGATCGGGGAGCGGGGGGGTGTTGGTCGCGGGGGACAGTATCCGTTCCGGGGCGCTTGCCATAAAACCCTCATTGCCTCCGGTAGACCGTCGGCGCCACCTGCGCCAGGGGCACGTCAAAACCGTGCAGCGACTCGGAATGACCAAGAAACAGATAGCCGCCCGGGTTCAGGTAGCGGCAGAACTTCCTCATCAGGCGCTCCTGGGTGGGCTTGTCGAAATAGATGATGACGTTGCGGCAGAAAATCACCTGAAAGCGCTCCTGAAAGCCGAAATCCTCATCCATGAAATTGATCCGCCCGAAACGCAGCAGGGTGCGCAGGCTGGAGTCCATGCGCACCAGCCCGGCCCGGGAGTCGCGGCTGCGCAGCAGGTATTTCTTGCGCAGGGCCGGCGGGATGGGGGCGATGCGATCCTCGCTGTACACCGCGCGCCGCGCGTGCTCAAGCACCCGGGTGGAAATATCGCTGGCGAAGATTTCCCCCTCGATGCCCGCCTCGGGGCAGGATTCCTGAAATTCGCGCAGCACCATGGCCAGGGTGTAGGGTTCCTCGCCCGTCGAGCAGCCGGCGCTCCAGATCCGGACCTTGCTTTTGCCGCCGCGCTTGCGGCTCATTTCCGGCAGCACCACCTGGGAAAGATAGTCGAAGTGGCTCGGCTCACGGAAGAAATCCGTCTTGTTGGTGGTGACCACGTCGATCATGTGCACCAGTTCCTGGTCCTGCCCCGCCGCGCTGAAGAGAAAATCGCAGTAGTCGCGGTGACTGGCCAGGCCCAGGGCGCGCAGGCGCTTCTGCAGGCGGCCTTCGAGCATGGTGCGCTTGACGTCGCTCATCTTGATGCCGACGTGCTCGTAGATAAAGCCGCAGAGTCTTTTGAAATCCTGATCGGTCAGAGCCATGGGCACACACTTATTCACTAAATAGACCCGAGAGACCTTTTCTCACCGCAGAGGGCACAAAGAGCGCGGAGAAAAGACGCCTTCATGCTTTCTTTGCGTTCTCTGCGTTCTCTGCGGTGAGAGTTCTTTCAGGTTTTGCTTAATACCGCTCGAACTCGTCGTCGAGCCGATCCTGCTTGGCGCCCATCTCCAGGGCCACCCCACCCTTGGCCGCGGCTTTTCGCGCCGGCGAGGCGACGTGAGCGATAGCCTTGGGCGCGGGCTTTTTCGGCTGCGGCTTGCCGGCGCGCACGGTGGCCTGGCCGTGGCCGTCGACCTTGAAGTAGGCAATCGCCTGCTGCAACTGCTCGGCCTGACTGGAGAGCTCTTCCGAGGTGCTGGCCATTTCCTCCGAGGCCGAGGCGTTTTGCTGGATCACCTGATCGAGTTGCTGGATGGCCTTGTTCACCTGCTCGGCGCCGGCGTCCTGCTCCTTGCTCGCGGCGGCGATCTCCTGCACCAGCTCGGCGGTGCGCTGGATGTCGGGCACCATCTGCTCAAGCATCTTGCCGGCCTGTTCGGCAATCTCGACGCTCGATCCCGACAGCTCGCTGATCTCGGCGGCCGCGGTCTGACTGCGCTCGGCAAGTTTGCGCACTTCCGCCGCCACCACCGCGAAACCCTTGCCGTGCTCGCCGGCGCGCGCCGCTTCGATGGCCGCGTTCAAGGCCAGCAGATTGGTCTGGCGGGCGATCTCCTCGACGATGGAAATCTTCTCGGCGATCTGCTTCATGGCCGCCACTGTCTGGCTCACCGCCGCACCGCCCTGGCGGGCATCCTCGGCGCTCTTGGCGGCGATCTTCTCGGTCTGCATGGCGTTGTCGGCGTTCTGGCGGATGTTGGCCGCCATCTGCTCCATGGAACTCGACGCCTCCTCGGCGGCCGCCG
>NZ_JAUVWH010000119.1 GCF_030604225.1 Geoalkalibacter sp. | reverse complement strand
GTTGCAGGTTCATCTCGAAGGAGGAATGGATCGGTCCCTCGGCCTGCTGCTCCAGGGTGTAGCTGCGCCCGTCCCAGAGAAAGCGGTGCAGGTAGGCGACATTGATCAGGCTCTGGGTATGGCGCCAGTGCTTGTTGGTGGGATAGGCGCTGGACAGGGGCCGTCCGTCGGCGTAGGCCTGCTCGGGATCATGGCAGACGGCGCAGCTGATGGTGCCGTCGCCCGAGAGGCGCCGGTCGAAAAACAGCAGCCTGCCCAACTCCACCCGCTCGGCGGGCGGCGGCAGCAGTTCCGGCAGGGGCTTGGGCAGCTTGAGCCCGCTCTCGGCGGCGGCCGTGCCGCAGAGTCCCAGCACCAGTAAGATCAGGATAAGAACCGCGCGCATTCTAGTTCCCCGCCGCCTGGGCTTTCGCCAGTTCCTCGTCGATGATCGCCTGAAAGGCCTCGAAGGGCCGCTCACCCACCAGCTTGCGGCCGTTGATGAAAAAGGTCGGCGTCTGGTAGATGTCGAGGCGCCGCGCCAGCTCCACGTCCTGATTGACGCGCGGCAGATGTTTTTCGCTGTCCAGCTCGCGGGTGAAGCGCGCCACGTCCAGGCCGAGCTCGCCGGCGTAGGCGATGAGGCTTTCGCGGTCGAGCTTCCTGCGCTCCAGCATCAGATCATGCATTTCCCAGAACTTGCCCTGGGCGCGCGCCGCCTCGGAAGCCTGGGCGGCCAGCGCCGCGTAGTCGCGGTAGCGATAGGGAAAGTGGATGATCGCCAACCGCACCTTATCGCCGTAGGTTTCCAACACTTTCTCGACGGTCGGACCGACCGCCTGACAGAAGGGTCACTGGAAATCCATGAATTCGATGATGGTTACCGGCGCGTCGGCGGGGCCGCGCACCGGAGCCCGGTCGAGGGGAATGTCGACGGCCAGGGCGGCCGCCGCCCACAACACCAGCATCAGGGTCAAAAAAGATTTTTTTACAGGCATCGATGAACCTCCGGCACGAAAGAGTGGACGGGCATGAACCGGCTCAAGCATACCAGCAATTACACCCGATTCATCCCCGTCCACTTCGTCCATCACGTCCACTCAGTCCATCGGGCTTCTAGCCCTTCTGCACCTTGCGGTACCACTTGACGGCATGCGCCTTGGCCCAGGTCTTGGTGACATGGCCGTAGAGCATGCTGGAAATGGTGCCCGGGTTGCCCAGGGTGGTGAGGTAGATGTGCACCACCACGCCCATCATGAACAGGGTGAAAAACAGGGCGTGCAGCATCAGGGAAAACTGGGTCAGCCCCCGGCCGAAGGCGGCCGGATCCCAGATGATGATGCCGGTGATGCCCATGACCAGGGTGCCCACCAGGGAGAAGATGCCGAACAGCTTCTGTCCGCAGTTGAACTTGCCCTGGGGAATGTCCTCGTGCTCCTTGGACAGGTAGCCGCCGAGTTTTTTCAGCCAGAGCACATCGTCCTGGTCGAAGGTGAAAAGCTCCTTCAGGTGGCTCAGGGCCAGCAGCAGCGAGGAGGTGAAGAACACCACTCCCGCCCATTTGTGAAACAGAATGCCCTGCTGGGGACCGCCGAAGAAGTCGAAATAGCCGAAGAAGGTGCGGGCGTAGAGGCCCAGGCCGGTGAAGACCAGGATGAAAAAGGCCACCACCAGGGTCCAGTGCAGCACCCGCTCCACGACATTGAACCGCTCTACGTATCTGCTCATGGAATTGTTCATGGTCCTAGGCCCCTTTCTCCGGTGGATTCAGGTCGTCGTCATGGCGTCTGCCGTACTCGTCGAGCTTCTTCGGACCGAAGGTCACGTAGTGCAGCAGGGCGGCGCCCATGGCGCCCCAGAAGCCGAGGATGCCGAGGGGCTTGATGACGTCCTTCCACAAAAAGATGGAGGCCGGAATCGCCGGCTTGGCCGGCAGGTTGTAGGTCTGGGGGGCATCCTCGAGGATATAGACGGCGCCCAGGCCCTTAAGCTCGCTTTCGCCATAGACGGTCTTGCCTGCCGCCTTGGCCTCGGCGATGAGCGCGTCGCGATCGCCGAAGCGCAGGGTCTGGGTCGGGCAGGCCTTGACGCAGGCCGGCACCAGGCCGTTGGCGATGCGATCCACGCAGGCGTGGCACTTGGTGACCTTTTTCTTGCGGTCGTAGCGCGGCACGTCGAAGGGACAGCCGTTGACGCAGTAGTGGCACTCGATGCACTTGTCCTGGTTGAAGGCGACCATGCCCTCGGGGGTGTGGTAGAGGGCTCCCGCCGAGGGGCAGACCTTGATGCAGCCGGCGTCGCCGCAGTGCATGCAGCGCTGGTTCATGAACAACCAGCGCAGCTCGTCGCCCTGACCCTGTTCGATGAACTGGATCTGGTTGTAGAGCTGGGGGGTGAGCTGCGGCGGGTTTTCGTAGCTGCCGCGATTCACCGTGGCTTCGGGTTCCAGTTTGTTCCACTGCTTGCAGGCCACCTGGCAGCTACGGCAGGCGATGCAGCGGCTCATGTCGATCAGAAATGCTTTGCGGGCCATCGCTCATCACCCCCTTTTCTTTTCGATATTGACCATGAAGGCCTTGGTTTCCGGAATCATGGTGTTGGCGTCGCCGACAGTGGGGGTGAGCAGGTTGGCGCTGTCCCCCGCCTTGGGCGTGTGCCAGCCGTAGTGGTAGGGCAGGCCGACCTGATGAATGGTCATGCCCTGCACCTTGAAGGGTCGGAAGCGTCGGGTGACCACCGCCACCGCCTCCACCTGGCCGCGTCCCGAGGACACCACGCACCAGTCGCCGCTCTTGATGCCCTTTTCCTGGCCCAGCTCGACGCTCAGCTCGACGAAGTTCGACGGCTGGAGTTCCAGCAGCCAGGGGGTGTTGCGGGTCATGACGCCGGTCTGCCAGTGCTCCGTCACCCGGTAGGTGGTGGCGACGTAGGGGTAGCGCTGGTCGCAGCTGTAGTAGGCGTCCACGTCCTCGCCCACGGCGCCGGCCGAGAACAGGCGGATGGTGGGGTTGATGCGCTCGCTGTGCAGCGGGTTCTTGTCCAGGGGACACTCCAGGGCCTCGTAGTGCTCGGGGAAAGGCCCTTCGTTGAGGCCGGGGGCAAAGAGGTTGGCCACGCCGTCGGCGTTCATGATGAAGGGTTTCTTGCCCTCGGCGTCGCTCATGGGCTTCCAGGGGCCGTCGGGCACGTCGCCCGCCCAGCCGTTGCCGGTCCACCAGACCACGGGGCGCTTGGCATCCCAGGGCTTGCCGTTCATGTCCACGGCGGCGCGGTTGTAGATGATGCGGCGGTTCACCGGCCAGCACCAGGCCCATTCGGGATAGAGGCCCATGCCGCTCGGGTCGTTCTTTCCGCGGCGCGCCATGAGGTTGCCCTTGTCGGCGTAGCTGTTGCAGTACAGCCAGTTGCCGGAGCTGGTCGAGCCGTCGGCTTGCAGCAGGGCGAAGCCCGGCACCGGATCGCCCTTCTTGTAGAGTTTTCCGGCGATTTCCTTGTCCTCGAGGAAGTAGCCGTTGATCTCCTTGGCCACCGCATGCACGTCGATGTGCGGGATGGAGCCGTCGGGCATCTTGAAGCCGTAGTTCCACGACAGCTTGAGGATCGGCTCGGGGAACGCTCCGCCTTCGGCCTGATAGAGACGGCGCACGCGGAACTGCAGATCGTTGATCATCTCCAGGTCGGGCCGTGAGTTGCCCAGGGGCTTGGCCGCCTCGTAGCGCCACTGCGCCCAGCGCCCCGAGTTGGTGACGCTGCCTTCCTTTTCGAAGGACACCGCCGCCGGCAGGAAGAACACCTCGGTGTCGATCTTGCTCGGATCGACGCCCGGGCCTTTCCAGAAGGACGCGGTTTCGTTGTCGAAGAGGTTGGCGGTGACCATCCAGTCCAGCTTGGCCAGGGCCTCGCGCACCTTGCCGGCGTTGCTGCCCGAGCAGGCGGGATTCTGGCCCCAGGCGAAGAAGCCCTTGATGCCGCCCTTGTGCATGCGATCGAAGAGCATCAGCCAGGAGCCGTTCTGCCCGAGGTCGAGCTTGGGCATCAGGTCATAGCCGAAGCCTTCTTCGGCGGTGAGGCTCTGATCGTAGGTGGCGCGCAGCAGCGAGGTGATGTACTTGCCGCGGTTGCCCCACCAGTTGGCGCTCTGCGGGTCGTTGGTCTTGGGCGTGTGCGCCGCGATGTAGGCGGCCAGGTCGGGCTGGCCGGCGTTGGGCGTGGGCAGGTAGCCGGGCAGGATGTGGAACAGCAGGCCGTAGTCCGTGGAACCCTGGACGTTGGACTCGCCGCGCAGGGCGTTGACGCCGCCGCCGGCCATGCCGACGTTGCCCAGCAGCAGCTGGATCATGGCCATGGCGCGGATGTTCTGGGTGCCCACGGTGTGCTGGGTCCAGCCCATGGCGTAGAGGATGGTCGCCACCTTGTCGCGCTTACCCGTGGCGGCATAGGCCTCGTAAACCTTGAGCAGCTGGTCCTGGGGCGTGCCGGTGATGTCCGAGACCACCTCCGGGGTGTAGCGGCTGAAGTGCTTTTTCATCAGCTGAAAGACGCAACGCGGATCCTGCAGGCTGGGGTCGGTCTTGGGGGTACCGTCCTCGTTGCGCTGGAAGCTCCAGCTCGCCTTGTCGTAGTTGCGCTTCTCGGCGTTGTAGCCGGAGAACAGCCCGTCGAGCTCGCCGGGCATCTGGAAATCGTCGCTCACCAGGAACGAGGCGTTGGTGTAGTGGCGCACGTACTCATCGAAATAGAGGTTGTTTTCGAGGATGTAGCGGATCATCCCGCCGAGGAAGGGGATGTCGGTACCCGAGCGCAGGGGCGCGTAGATGTCCGCCTTGGCCGAGGTGCGGGTGAAGCGCGGATCGACGCTGATCAGGGTGGCGCCGCGATCCTTGGCCTCGAGCACGTATTTGAAGGAAACGGGGTGGTTTTCAGCAGGGTTGGCGCCCATCATCAGGACCACGTCCGCGTTGCGGATGTCGATCCAGTGATTGGTCATGGCGCCGCGGCCGAAGGTGGCTGCCAAACTGGCAACCGTGGCGGAGTGTCATATTCGTGCCTGGTGTTCGAGGTAGACCACCCCGAGACCGCGCAGGAACTTTTGGTAGAGGTAGCATTCCTCGTTGTCGAGGGCGGCGCTGCCCACCGAGGCGATGGCGTCGGTGCGGTTGACCCTCTGGCCCTTGGCGTTGACTTCCATGAAGTTGGCGTCGCGGGTGTCCTTGACGCGCCGGGCGATCTGATCCAGGGCCCAGTCCCAGCTGACCTTGCGCCATTCGCGCTCGCCCTTGCCGCGATACAGGGGCTCGGTGACCCGCGCCGGATTGTCGCGCAGCTGATAGACCGAGGCGCCCTTGGGGCACAGGGTGCCGCGGTTGATGGGATGATCGGGGTCGCCCTCGGTGTTGATCACCTGGTTGCCGCGACTGTGCACGATGATGCCGCACCCGACCGAACAATAGGGGCAGATGGTGGTGGTTTCCCGGGCGTACTGGATGGCCAGGGGTTGGGCGTAGGCTTCGGCCGGCTTGAGGCCGATGCCCAGCACCGATGCACCCACCGCGCCACCGGACACCTTGAGGAAACCGCGTCTGTTCAGGTTCATCCTCGACTCCTTTGCAATGAAAAATTCGTTGACTGCCCGACGGCCGCACCGGATGTCAGCCGTCTTGCAGCCGGCAATAAACCACAAGCGGGATGCTTCATGGGAGCAAGGCCCATACCAACGTTCTATTTTTTTAAAATGGTTATGGTTTACGCTATGTTGGGACGGATGGTGGAGAGATGTGGGAAAGCGTCGGTGGGACGGAATATTGTATATTTTTTTCATACAGTGTATACATTTTATCCACCTTCCCCTGGCTCCTGGTTGGGGGAT
Source organism: Geoalkalibacter sp. (assembly GCF_030604225.1). Lineage (GTDB taxonomy): Bacteria > Desulfobacterota > Desulfuromonadia > Desulfuromonadales > Geoalkalibacteraceae > Geoalkalibacter. The sequence continues at coordinate 3,968 of NZ_JAUVWH010000119.1, read as the reverse complement.
TCTGATAAAACTTTCATTTTAGTCCTCAAGGAAGGTCGGCCACGCCCATGACCAGAAAAATCCATATCTGCGACGACGAGGAGGGGATGCTGCGCTATCTGCGCAAGACCGTGGCCGAATGGGGCTTCGAGGTCTTCACCCACAATTCCCCGACTCAGCTGTTCAACGCCCTGGGCAAGGACGAGGAGGAGGGCGGGGTGCTGCTCCTCGATATCCGCATGCCCGAGATGGATGGCTTGGCGGTGCTGGCCCGGGTGCGGGAGAAGCGCCCCGACCTCGGCGTGATCATGATGACCGGCTACGGCACCATTGATTCGGCGGTGGAGGCCATCAAGCACGGCGCCTTCGACTACCTGACCAAGCCTTTTCCCGAGGAGCGCCTGGAAACCGCCATCGCTCACTGCCTGGAACGCCAGCGCCTGCTCGCCGAGAACCGCGCCCTCAAAAAGGATCTGCACGGCCATCTGCTGCCCGGCGAGATCATCTATCGCAGCCGCCGCTTTCGTGAGGTGCACGATTTGGCGCGGCGCGCCGCGACCAGCGATGTGAGTGTGCTGCTGCTGGGCGAGAGCGGCACCGGCAAGGAACTGGTGGCGGCCGCCATCCACTATGCCAGCCCCCGCGCCGAGCGGCGCTTTCTCGCCCTCAACTGCGCGGCCCTCACCGAAACCCTGCTGGAGAGCCAGCTGTTCGGGCATCTGCGCGGCGCCTTCACCGGCGCGGCGCAGAATCAGAAGGGGCTGCTCGAGGAGGCCCACGGCGGCACCCTGTTTCTCGATGAAGTGGGCGAATTGAGCCCCGCTTTGCAAGCCAAGCTGCTGCGGGTGTTGCAGGAGGGCGAATTCATTCCCGTGGGCGCGACGCGGGCCAAGCGCGTCGATGTGCGCTTCGTCGCGGCGACCAACAAGAACCTCGAGGTCATGGTGGCGCGCGGCGGCTTTCGCGAGGATCTCTTCTATCGCCTCAACGTTTTTGCCTTGCGCCTGCCGCCCTTGCGCGAACGGCCCGAGGACGTGGACGTGCTCGCCGAGCATTTCCTGCGGCGCGCCGCCGCGCGGCTCGGGCGTCACCTCGGCGGCATCGCGCCGGACGCCCTGGCGGCCCTGCGCGACTATCCCTGGCCGGGCAACGTGCGCGAGTTGCAGAACGTCATCGAGCGCGGCGTGATTCTCGCCCAGGGCGATCTGCTGACCAGCGCCGATTTGCCCCTGCAGGTCAGCCGCCCGACGGCGGGCGAACCCGGCGAGACCGACGAGGGGACGGGCCCCGTGACCCTGGCCGATGCCGAGTGCTTGCAGATCCGGCGCATCCTGCGCCGCACCGGCTGGAACAAAAGCCGCGCGGCGCGCCTGCTCGACATCACCCGCCGCACCCTCGACCGCAAGATTCAGGATTACAATCTCACTCCCGACGAGGCGTAGACCCCCGGGTCGCCCAGGCCACCCTTACGCGCCCAAAAACCGGGCGAGGCAGCGCCTCGCCCCTACAGGTGCCCCCGATGAAATTCCGTGTCCAACCCCTTCTGTTGATCCTGTGGTGTCTGTCGGTTCCTTCCCTCGCCCCGGCCGCCGAGCTGGTATTCGGCATGTCCACCGCTCTCTCCGGCCCCACCGCCGAACTGGGCGGCGCCATGCGCGATGGGGTGCGCCTGGGCTTGGAGCGCTTCAATCGCGCCGGGGGCATCCACGGGCGCATCCTGCGCCTGGTGGTGCTCGACGACGGCTATGAGCCGGCGCGCACCGCGCCCAACATGCGCCGCCTCATCGAGGAGGACGGGGTGTTGGCGGTGATCGGCAACGTCGGCACACCCACGGCCATCGCCTCCCTGCCTCTGATCCGCGAACGCGGCGTGCTGTTTTTCGCGCCCTTCACCGGCGCGGGCGTACTGCGCCAGGATCCCCCGGAACGCTACGTGATCAACTATCGCGCCAGTTACGGCGAGGAGATCGGCGCCATGGTCGACGCCCTGGTGCGCCAGGCCGGGCTCAAACCCGGGGAAATCGGTTTTTTCACACAGCGCGACGGCTACGGCGATGCGGGCTACGTGGGCGGCTTCGCCGCCTTGCAACGCTACGGTCTCGACGACGAGCGCCAGGTGCTGCACGTGCGCTATCCGCGCAACACCCTGGCGGTGGAAAATGCCCTGGCCGACGTGCTGCTCGCGGAAAAGCCGCCGCGCGCCATCATCATGGTGGGCGCTTACGATCCCTGCGCCAAATTCGTGCGCCTGGCCCGCGAGGCCGGCTTGCGTTCCCTGTTTCTCAGCGTGTCCTTCGTCGGCGGGGATTTCCTCGCCGAGGCCCTGGGGCCGGATATCGAAGGGGTGATCGTGACCCAGGTCGTCCCCCATCCCGAGGATCGCCACCTGCCCCTGGTCGATGAGTATCGGCGCGACCTGAAGGCGTTTTCCCCGGAACTCACGCCGAACTTCGTCGGGTTGGAGGGTTATGTCGCCGCGCGGCTCCTCGGCCTGGCCTTGCAGCGCCTAACGGAAGAGCCCCGCCGCGAAGCCCTGATCGCGGCCCTGGAGGGCCTGGGGCGCTTCGACCTGGGCCTGGGCCGCGCCCTGGAGCTGAGCGCCGAGCGCCATCAGGCCAGCGACGAGGTCTGGCCGACCCTCTTGCGCCGCGGCCGCCTGATTCCCTTCGACTGGGCGGACATCGCCACCCTCGTGCCGGAGGCGCCATGAACCGGCGCGATCATCGCCGCACCATCATCGCCCTGGTCTGGACCCTGGTTTCCATCGGCCTGCTCTCCGGGGCTCTGACCAACAGCCTGGTGGGCTGGACGCTGCTCAGCCTCAATCGCGAGCGCATCCAGCTGCTGGAGCAGGATCGGCACCTTGGCCAGTTGGCCGCGCGCCTGCAACGCCTGGGACAGGAGGCGCGCGGTGAAATCGGCCTGCTCCTGCAAGGCAGCGAACCCGGCGGCCGGCCTTCTTCCGTGGAGGCTTTCGCCGAGGCGGTGGGGGCCTTGCACGAAATGCTGGGCGAAGGTCCCGAGGCGGCCCTGGCGGATCTGCGGCTTGCCTCGGGCAATCTCGCCGGCTTGCGCGAACGCGCGAGCGACTGGTTGCTGCGCTACCAGCCCCTGGCCGTCGATCAGCAGGAAAAGCGCACCCTCGGCGCGGTGCGTCTGGTGCTGGAGGAGCTGCGCGCCGCCGCCGAGACCCTGGAGGGCCGCCAGCGCCTCGACGAAGCCATCGCCCTGCGGCGCTGGCGGCAGGCCCCGGCAAGCGATTCCCCGGCCCTGGCCGAGACCTTTCTGCGCGAGCACTCCCAGCGCCGGCCGCGGGTGCTCAAGGAAATCCGCGGCGAGCTGGGCGAGCTCTCGCGCCTGGTGGAGACCCTGGCCGGCGAGGATCAGATCGATCATCTCGCCGATTTGCGCGACAACCAGCTCAAGCCGTCCCTGGAGCGCCTGGAACGCCAGCTGCTGTGGCTCGCCGAGGAAGAGGAGCGCGTCCCCGGCCTGGATTCCCGGCGCGTGGCCGAACTGCGGGATCTGCTGTTCGGCCGCGGCCACGCCATCGTGCAGGAATACCAGACCATTCGCCTCGGCGAGGGAGGACTGTTTCGTCTGAGCGGCGATGCCCTGCTGCTGCGCCAGGAGCGTGAGGGGCTGCAAAGCGAGGCCCAGGAGCTGTTCGCGCGGGTGGAAAAAATCCATCCCCTCATGGCCGATCTCGCCGCCGAGCGCGGCGCCGCCATAACGCGTCAGGCCGAGGTGCGTCTGCGCAACGGGCTGCTCAACCTGTTGATGCTCAGCGTGCTGGTCATGGCCGGTTTTCTCGGCCTGGGCTGGCTGATTTCCCGGGGTGTGGAAACCCAGGTGCGCATCATGGGTCAGTTACGCCGTGACAAGGAACTGATTCTCAATTCGGCGGGCGAGGGGATTCTCGGTCTGGACGGGGCGGGGCGGGCCTCCTTCATCAACCCGACGGGAGCGCGGCTGCTGGGGCGCGCGGC
>NZ_JAUVWH010000132.1 GCF_030604225.1 Geoalkalibacter sp. | reverse complement strand
TCCGGCGATTTTAAAGGATTTTCCCACGGCTCCCCGGCCGTCGCCGTGACCGGTATCCTGAGCAAGTCCCCGGAACAGCATGGGGTAAAGAACTTCCAGGATGAAATACAGAGCGTAGTCGTATTTGGTCTGTGACGCCCCGGCGCCGCCCAGCTGAACCTTCAGGTAGTTTTCACCACCCACATGCCGCTCTTGATGGCCACCTGCGCGCTCGATTTCCACAGGCTCTGATACCAGCGGATGTTTTTGTAGTCGCCCACCTGGTTGTGCAGCAGGGATTCGGTCAGAATCCAGTTGATGCCGCGGCCGAAGTTGCCGGTCCGCACACGCGAGGGCCAGTAGGCCCAATCGCCCTCGCCGTCCTTGCAGGCGCCGCTTTTCGTCCACAGCGGCTGAACCGAGGGCTCCGCGGGGCCGGGCTCCTCGGCCAGGATCAGCTTGCCGCTGCCGGGGTCGCGGATCGCCACACGGTTGCCGGCGGCATCGAGCATGACGTAATTCCAGCCGCTTGGCGAGACGGACGTCGCGCTGCTGCCGAACAGCGCCAGGCTTCGGACGCTGGGCCGGCTGACCTGGTAAAAGACCCGGATGGGCGGGCCCGAGTTTTCGCCAAGGGTGGCGGCGACGGGCGGGCCGCCATCGCCGGTGTCGGACCCTCCGGTGATGATGGCGGTTTGCGCGTTGATGTGATGTTCGATGAGATTGTGGGCGTAGGCGTCCCCGCGTTCCAGGGAGGCTTCCAGAATGGGCGCCAGGTGCTCAACGATGGTATCCGGAGCAATCTGAAACGAGAGACTGTATTCGCAGCTTTCCCAGCCCAGGGTTTCCTCGCGCTCGACAACGTGCCGGATGATGTTGGCATCCAGGGATTTGTTGAGCCAGGTGGCCTGCCATTGGCGCTCCAGTTGGTCAAGCTGCTCCTCCAGGCTGGCCGGCTCCTCGTCGGCGGAAGGCGCAACCTGCTGCCGCAGTTCATGCAGGCTGCCCAGGTGAATCAGGATGTGCAGGTTGATCTGGTAGCGCTCCAGGGGAACAAATCCCAGGTAATCAAGGTAGATGGCGTCGAGCTCGCTGTGGCCGCCGCGGGTGTAGTCGAGCTCCTTGCTGACCTGGATTTTAAGGGTCGAGTGGCGATCCATTTGGCCATCTCCGTCGATGTCGCCCTGGCTGCCGTCGGTGAGGGTCGCGCCGACCAGCCGGTAGCCGGCGCGGTCAAAGATCTGATGCTCGGCGAGGTCCAGGGAGGCATGCGCGGGAATGTCATCGATATAGTCATTGAGCTGGCCGGCGATCTGCGCGCGGGTGCCGCCGTCGACGTGGGCCAGCTTGGCCTCGATGACCCGGTCGACCAGGGCGTCGGCAAAGGTTTGGCCGAAAAGGGCGGCCAGGGCCTCGGCGTCGAAGTGGGAGCTGTGCACGGCAGCGGGTGCGATGGCCAGGTCCTCGTTTTCAAGACAGTCGCGCAAGTCTTCCGCCGCCAAGCCTCGACAGGCCTCGGGGACTTCTTCCCCGAGTTTGAAGCCCGGGATGCCGTCGCCTTCCGGGGCGAGGGAAAGGGGTCGAACGACGGCCTCGCGCGCGATCGCCGATGCCGGCTGGTAAACCACATAACCTGCACCGTTGTCGGACGAAAGCATGGCGTGCTGAACGCTCGGGACCAGATCGAAATGTTTTACCGAGGCAAACAGATTGCCGGGAGGCTGCGCGTCCTCATGATCGAGGGTGAGGTTGTCGGCCAGGGCGGCGTAATAGAGCTGGTTCGGGCTGGCTTCAGCCTCCGGGTGGCCCGATGAACCGCCGCCCGAGCAGCCCAGCAAGGGGAGAAATGTCATGCAGGGGACCAGCACGAGAGCCGTCAGTTTTTTCCAGGGTCGCTTCATGAATTACCTCCGGTGGGTGAGGAATCCCAAAGGGGGACAGGCTGATTTTCACTGAAAAACCAGCCTGTCCCCCTTTGGGCAGTAACAAAAATGGCCGCCCCGGGAAAAACCCGGAAGCGGCCTTTTTGGCATCTATAGGAAGGCAGTGATTGCCGCCATCAAGCAATCCTTCGAAACGCTGCATTGGTGGTTGGAAAAATTTAATATGTGGGCGGGATGTTAGCGTAGGCAAGATCGAGGGTCAAGGGGGAAAAGTCGGTTTGAATGGTCTTGACTTACGTCGCGCCCACGGCGACCAGTGAGTTTCTGCTAGACTTCTGCGAAACAGAGGAGGTCTCGCCATGAGCAAGCCGACCATCACCAAGGACGCCGGCCGTTGGTTTCTGACCGATTACATCCGCCAGGAGGTCGATTGGCGGCGCACGCCGCAGGCCCTGGGTGAAGCGCCGCCGCCGGTGCAGAAGCCGGTGGCGGCGGGTGCCGAGGTGTTGGTCCTGCCGGGGCGCGATGACTGGGATATTCCCTCCTGCGACCTGGCCACGGCCATCGCCCGGCGCGAGAGCCGGCGCCGCTTTCGCCGCGATCCCCTCAATCTCGACGAGCTGGCGTTTCTGCTCTGGGCCACCCAGGGGGTGCGCGAGCGCCTGCATGAGGCGGCGGTGCTGCGGACGGTGCCCTCGGCGGGCTGCCGCCATCCTTTTGAAACCTATCTCTGCATCCTCAACGTCGCGGGGCTGGCCCCCGGCATCTACCGCTACCTGCCCCTCGATCACGCCTTGGTTCCGGAGCGCGCGCCCGCCGATCTGGCCGCCTCCCTCGCCCACGCCACCCATGGCCAGCGTTTTGCCGGCGAAGCGGCCGCGACCTTCGTGTGGACGGCGCTGCCGGCGCGCAGCGAATGGCGCTACGCCGAGGCCTCCTACAAGGTCATCGCCCTGGATGCCGGGCATGTCTGCCAGAATCTCTACCTGGCCTGCGAGGCCATCGGCGCGGGCACCTGCGCCATAGCCGCCTACCGCCAGGATCTCATGGACCAGTTGCTCGGCGTCGACGGTGCCGAGGAATTTACCGTCTACCTGGCGCCGGTGGGCAAGGTGTGAGGCAAGGTTTTCAGTGGGGGCGCGGCGGATAGCCGGCGAGCATCATGCGCACCGCCTCGTGAATCTTGCTGCGCGCTTCCTCGCGGCTGCGCACCTGGGTTCGGGCGCTGCCCTGCCACAGGGGCGCCTTGGTCGCCGGGTCGAGCATGTCGATGCTGAGGCTGGCCTCGGGAGGGCGCGACACCATGGCCCAGGGGGAAAAGCCCCAGGAGGATTCGCGTCCCGGGCCGACGGGGGCGCTTTCCACCGCTTGGCGCAGGGTGGAGCGGAAGGTGACCAGCAGGTCGCCATTTTCCGTGACCCGCTGCAATCCGCGATTTTCGAGATGAAACTGGATGGCGTTGCGGATCAGGCGGTCCATATCGTCTTCGGCGACGGCATCGAGACGTGCCTGGGGGGTGCCTTCGAGCCACTGAAAGCTGTGGAACTGCGCGAAATCAATGTTGTGGTCATGGCGGACCTGGATCGTGGGGCCCTTGGCGCAGCCGGTGAACACCAGGCACAAAAGTAGGATAAGACCGAGGCGTGCGAGCATAGCTGCCCTCCAGGAGGAAAGTAAATTCTATCGTCGCCTTATTTTAGCAGAGAAGCCGCTCCTGTCACTCTTTGCCATTTCCAAGCAGCCAGCGCCGCGGTGCGAGATCCGCGAGCCGGCTGAACAGGGTTTTCCCGCCGTCTTCGTCCTCCAGCAAATGCACCCAGCCGCCGACATGCACCAGGGTGCCCTCCGTCCGGGTCTTGAGCAGGTCACGGATGGCTTGCGCCATGCGCTCGTCGCGCGGACCGATGCCTAGGGGGCCGCGCCGCCCGGCGAGAAAGGCGCGGCGGATTTCGCGGGGACATTCGGGGGCGAGCACCCGGCGCGCGGTGTCCAGGCTCTCCGGGGCCGGCGGCTGGGGCGGCAGGGCGAGGATGGTGCGCAGATTGCGGGCGCGGATCAGTTCGGTTTCGGTCAGCTCGAACTGGGCGCGGGTCAGATCGCTGTCGTCGAGGAGGTGAAGTTCGGCTCCGTTCCGTCGGCAATACGCGGCGGTGGCGCGATATTCAAAGGGCAGGGCGAGGAGGGCGCGGATGTCCTCGACGGCGGGGTGGGCGTCTAGTTCCTCCAGGTCGCGCCCCTCGCGGCGCGCGAGAAACCGCAGGAGGCGATCGAGGCGGCGCAGCAACCGGGGGGCGCGCTCGCGGCGCAGGTCGCGGGCGGCGGGGCTCATCTCCAGGGTGAGAATTTTGGGGGCCAGTCGGTCGAGGAGGGCGCCCAGCAGGACTTCGCCCAAGGGGTCGTGGTGCACGGTGCCGATGAGGACCAGGGATAGGGACATGGAGATGGGCCTTGTATAAAATATAAATTTCAGTTAATATTGTTTTTGCTTAATCATCAACCTGTGAAAAAGGGCCGCGCCTTGATGCGTAAACTCTCTCTCAGCACCGTCCTCCTGGGCCTGTTGGTCTATGCCGCGATTTTTTTCTGGCAGGTCGACGGCTCCGCCCGGCGGGCGGGCGACGCTTTTCTCGAACGCCAGCTGTGGCTGGCGCGGCAGAGCGCCCTGCTTTTGGAACGGCAGCTCGCCGCTCAGCCCGCCCAGGACCCGTCCCTGGAGGCCTTGCGCCTGGCCGAGGGCGGGGCCGGTGAAAGCCGCCTGGCGCTCTTTGACCGTCAGGGTGCGGCGTTTCTCGCCGCCGGCACGGATCTGCCCCTGCCGGACCAGGCCGCGGCGGCCTTCGCGCCGCGCCTGGCGCGCGGCGGCCACGGCAGCGCGCGGCTGCCCGCGGACGGCGGAGCCTGGCTGCTGACCTACCTGCCCCTGGCCGGCGGCGAGCGGCCCCTGACCCTGGTGCTGGCGGCGCCGGAAGCCGAGGTGGTGGCTCCCGTCCGCTATCTGGCGCGTGGTCAAATCCTTATGCATCTGGCGGTGCTGGCTCTGGCGGCCGCATTCGTTTACGGCCGCGCTCGGCGTGGCCCTGAGGCCGCGCCCGCCGCCGAGGATGAGGCGACGCCGGAACTCGACGACCTGCGCGGCCAGTGCCGCGTGCTGGCCCAGGAAAACGCCTTGCTGGGGGCGGCGCGGCGCGAATACCAGCTGCTCGTCGAGGGCGCCGAGCAGGGCCTGGCGCGGCTTAATTCCAACGGCCTGCTGCTGTTTTGCAGCAAGCCCCTGCTGTCCCTGCTGGGCCGCGAGCGTCGCGAGCTGCTGGGTCGCAATCTCCTCGACCTCGATCTGCTCGTCGAGGGGCGCGAGGAGTTGCAGCGCGCCCTGGGCCGGCTGCGTGACGGCGAGGCGGCGCTGCCGGTGCTCTGTACCCTGGCCGGATCGGCAAGCGGCGCGAAACGGTTGGAGTTGCGTCTGTCCCCCCTGCGCGTGGACGGCGAGGTCACCGGCATCCTGCTTCAGGTTCAGGAACAGGCGGTGGTCGCCGCAGCTTACCTGAGGATGTCGAACTCGTAGCCTTCAGCCCGCAGATGCGCGCGCAGCGCCGCGATGTGGTCGGGGCCGCGGGTTTCCAGTTCGAGCAGCACCTCGGCCTTGCCCAGGGGCAGCCGCGAGCGGCGCCGGTCGTGGCGCACGGCGAAGATGTTGGCGCCCGCCGCGCCCAGCACCTGGGTCAGGCGCGCCAGCGCCCCGGGCACGTCGGGCAGCTCCAGACGCAACTTGAGATAACGTCCCTCCTCCAGCAGGCCACGCTCCACCACCCGTTCCAGGGTCTGCACGTCGATATTTCCCCCCGAGAGCACGCACACCGTAACCCCGCGATGCACCGGTGCGTCCGGCCCGAACAGGGCGGCCAGGCCCACCGCGCCCGCGCCTTCAGTGACCAGCTTGGCCTTCTCCAGCAGGGCGACGATGGCCTGGGCGATGGGCTCTTCCTCCACTGTGACCAGCTCGTCCACCAGAGCCTCGATGAGGGGCCAGGTCAGCTCGCCCACCGCCTTGAGGGCGATGCCGTCGGCGAGGCTGTGCGCCTCGGGCAGCACCACCCGCCGCCCGGCGTGGCGCGACAGCAGGGCCGAGGCCGCGTTCGCCGCCTCGACGCCGATTACCCGCGCCCCGGGACGCTGCGCCTTCACGGCGGTGGCGATGCCGGCAATCAAGCCGCCACCGCCCACCGGCACCACCACCGTCTCGACCTCGGGCAGATCCTCCAGGATCTCCAGGCCGATGGTGCCTTGCCCGGCCATGATCAGGGGATGGTCGAAGGCCGGCACGTAGAGCAGCCCCTGTTCCTGTTCCAGGCGCCGCGCATGGTCCGCCGCCTCGTCGTAGCCTAGGCCCTGGAGAATGACCCGCGCGCCGTAGTCGCGGGCGGCAAGCACCTTGGCCAGGGGCGTGGTTTCGGGCATGACCACCGTGGCGGCGATGCCGGCGCGGGTCGCGGCCAGGGCCAAGCCCTGGGCGTGGTTGCCCGCCGAGGCGGTGATCACGCCGCGCGCCAGGCGCGCGGACTCCTGACGGGCGAGAAACCAGCTGGCGCCGCGGATCTTGAAGGAACCGGTGCGCTGCAGGTTCTCGCATTTGAAGTAGAGGGGCGCGCCGAGGCGCTCGGAAAAATAGGGCGAATGGATCAGTTCGGTGCGTCGCACCCGGTCGCGCAGAAAAGCGGCGGCTTGGCGGATTTCGGCAAGACTCGGCATGGCATCGCGCTCCGCTGTTTTTCTACAAGAATAGCCGGCGCGGCGCCTCGGGCAACCTCTTCCAGTCCTTGTTGACTTGCGCTGGAGGATCGCTGATAATCGGGGGTCGTTATCGACAAACCGCTGATTTTTGGGGAGACTTACTTTCGTGGACATGATTCTCGCCGCCGGTCCGGTGGTCAAGCTCGTGGTGCTGGTGCTGGTGTATTTTTCCGTGGTGTCCTGGGCCATCATTTTCTACAAGGGGCGGGTGGTGTACCGCGCCCTGCGCGATTCGGAAAAGTTCCTCGATTTCTTCTGGGCCAAGAAGCGCTTCGACCTGATCAGTCAGGGCGTGCGTGATTTCCCCCATGCGCCCCTCGGGGTGCTGTTTCGCGAGGCCTATCAGGAAATGATGAAGGGCCAGAAGCGCCGCGAGGGCGAGGAGACGCCCTCCGTCGATTTCGGCGGCGGCGACAACGTCGCGCGCGCTCTGCGTCGCGCCACCACCTCGGAAATCCAGCGCCTCGAAAAGTTCCTGCCGTTTCTCGCCACCACCGGCTCCATCGCCCCCTTCATCGGTCTGTTCGGCACCGTGTGGGGCATCATGGATTCCTTCCACGGCATCGGCGAAACCGGCAGTGCCTCCCTGGCGGTGGTGGCGCCGTGCATCTCCGAGGCCCTGCTGGCCACCGCCATCGGCCTGGCCGCGGCGATTCCGGCGGTGGTGGGCTACAACCACTACATCGCCAAGATCACCAACCTGAGCAACGAGATGGACATCTTCTCCCAGGAGCTGCTCAACATCGTCGAGCGGATGGGGAGGCGCTGAAACCTTGGGCATGGAAGTCGGAAGTCGCGATTCGGGAGGGCGGCGCATGCTCTCCCAGATCAATGTCACGCCCTTCGTCGACGTCATGCTGGTGCTGCTGATCATGTTCATGGTCACGGTGCCCATGATGCAGAGCGGAGTCGAGGTCAATCTGCCCGAGGTGGCCGAGGTCCCGACCCTCGATCAGGCCAAGGAGCCGCTGGTGGTGAGCCTCACCCGCGCCGGCGAGATCGCCATCGGCCCGGTCAAGGTCGAAAATCCCGACCAGCTCATGCCGGTGCTGCGCCAGGCCCTGGCCGGGCGCGAGACCCAGGAGGTGTTTCTCGAAGCCGACCGCGACGTGCCCTACGGTCGGGTGGTGCAGGTCATGGCCGCCATTCGCGGCGCCGGCATCACCAAGCTCGGCATGCTCGCCCAGCCGCCCGAGGAGCCTGCCCCGCGCAGGCGCTGAACCGCCCTTGCCCATGAACTCGCTATTTTCCCGCCCGCCCCTGTCCTCGCCCGAGCGCGGCTTCGGTCCCATGGTGGCCATGTCCCTGCTGCTGCACGCCGCCGTGGTGCTGCTCCTCGGCGGGGTGTTCTACAGCGCGCCCAAGCGCGAACCGCGCCCGGTCTATTACGTGGATCTGTCCCAGATGCCCGTGGCCAATCCCCAAGCGGGGCGTCCCGAGGCGCCGGCGGCCAAGCCCGAGGCGGCGCAAACTGCCGCCGCCCGGCCTGCCGCGCCCGCGCCGCCCAAGCCCGAGGCCAAGCCCGTCGAGGTGGCGCGGCCCAAGCCGCCGGAGCCCAAACCCGAGCCGAAGCCGGCGCCCAAGCCCGAGCCCAAGCCCGAACCGAAGCCGGCGCCCAAGCCCGAGGCCAAGCCGGCGCCGAAACCCGAGCCCAAGCCCGCGCCCAAGCCGGAACCCAAGCCGGAACCCAAGCCCGACACGCGCCAGGCGGACCTGGACAAACGCATGGCCGAGCTGCGCGAGCAGGCGCGGCGCCAGGAGGAGCGAGCGGCCCTCGACAAGAGTCTGGCGGCCCT
>NZ_JAUVWH010000094.1 GCF_030604225.1 Geoalkalibacter sp. | reverse complement strand
TTCGTTGCAGAGAGCCGGCGGGTGGTGCGAGCCGGTACGAAAGCGGCCGAACTCGCCTTGGAGCTGCTCGGGTCAAACCGGTCGAGGCACCGGCCAGCCCGGGCCGTGAGCCTGCGTTAAGGGAAAAACAAGGATCCGGGCGAACCGGATCGAAACAGGGTGGTACCGCGAAGCGATCGAGCTCTCGCCCCTGCACGGGCGAGGGCTTTTTTTGTGACCAATGAAAGGGGGTGGTCTTTTGGAATCGGACCTGAGTGATCTATCGGCCTTGGCCCCGCGTGCGAAACCAAAGACGGCCCTTCACCGGATAGGACAGGCTGCCAACCAGGAGGAACCATGAGCAACGAACGCATTATCAAGATTTTCGATACCACCTTGCGCGACGGCGAGCAGTCCCCCGGCGCCAGCATGAACATGGATGAAAAGCTGCGCATCGCTCATCAGCTGGAAAAACTCAATGTCGATGTCATCGAAGCCGGCTTTCCCATTGCTTCCGAGGGGGATTTCGAAGCGGTCAGGAAGGTTGCCCAGACCATCAAGGGGCCGCAGATCGCCGGTTTGTGCCGCGCCAACAACCTGGACATCGACCGGGCCTGGGAGGCGCTCAAATACGCCAAGGATCGCGGGCGCATCCATACCTTCATCGCCACCAGCGACATCCACATGAAGTACAAGCTCAAGATGAGCGAACAGCAGGTGCTCGATACGGCGGTCAAGGCCGTGCAGCGGGCCAAGAGCTATACGCAGAACGTTGAATTTAGCGCCGAGGACGCGGTGCGCACCCGTCTGCCGTTTCTCGCCAAGGTGGTGCAGGCGGTGATCGAGGCCGGCGCCACCACGGTCAACATCCCCGATACGGTCGGGTACACCATTCCCTCGGAATTTTTCGAAATCATCAGCTATCTGCGCCAGAACGTGCCCAATATCGAGCAGACCGTCATCTCGGTACACTGCCACAATGACCTGGGCCTGGCTGTCGCCAACAGCCTGGCCGCCGTTCAGGCCGGCGCCGGGCAGGTCGAGTGCACCATCAACGGCATCGGTGAGCGTGCCGGCAACTGCTCCCTCGAGGAAGTGGTGATGGCCCTGCGTACCCGCCATGACGTGCTGCCCTACAAGACCAATGTGGTTACCGAGCATATCTATCCGACCAGCCGCATGCTCTCGACCATCACCGGCATCGTCGTGCAGCCGAACAAGGCCATCGTCGGCGCCAACGCCTTCGCCCACGAGGCGGGCATTCACCAGCACGGCGTGATCATGGAGAAATCCACCTATGAGATCATGACCCCTGAATCCATCGGCCTCAACCAGAACAAGCTGGTGCTGGGCAAGCACTCGGGCCGTCATGCCTTCAAGCAGCGCCTCGAGGAGATGGGCTACGATCTGAGCAAGGAGGATCTGGACAAGGCTTTTGTGCGCTTCAAGGCCCTGGCCGATGCCAAGAAGGAAATTTTCGACGAGGATCTCGATGCCATCATCGCCGACGAGATCGTGCGCATGCCGGAAAAATACAAGTTGTTGCAGATGAATGTGTCCTCGGGCTCCTTTGCCTCGCCCACGGCGACCGTGGAAATTGAAATCGACGGCAAGGTGAAAAAGGGCGCGGTGATCGGCGTCGGTCCGGTGGATGCCACCTTCAAGGCAATCAAGAAACTCACCGGCAGCAAGGCTCGGTTGCTCGCCTTCAACGTCGGCGGCATCACCGGCGGCACCGACGCCCAGGGCGAATGCACCGTGCGTCTGGAAGCCGACGGGCGCGAAACCATCGGCCAGGGCGCCCATCCCGACATCATCGTCGCCAGCGCCCGGGCCTACATCAATGCGCTGAACCGCCTGGCCTCGACCCTGGAGCGCAAAAGCGCCCAACTCTAAACTGATTTCCTTGCGCAATGGATTCGCGGGCGGCCTCGGGGCCGCCCTGTTTTTGTCGCCTTGCGGCATGGCAAGGAACTGCGTTGCCCGCGGTGACTGCTTTGGGTTAGACTACGCCACTCGCATCACTCGTTAAAAGGAGCTGTTATGGGAAAAACCATCGCCGAGAAGATCTTCGACGCGCATCTGCGTGACGAACCGTTCTCTGGAACCTATGTTCTCGACCTCGACCGGGTGCTCTGCCATGAGATCACCACGCCGGTCGCCATCGCCGATCTGGAATGGCGCGGCAAGGATCGGGTGTTCGACAACACCAAGATCAAAGCGGTCATCGACCATGTGACGCCCGCCAAGGACAGTAAGACCGCCCTGCAGGGCAAGATGCTGCGCGATTGGGCGCATCGTCACGCCATCAAGGATTTCTTCGACGTCGGCCACAACGGCGTCTGCCATGCCCTGTTCCCGGAAAAAGGCTACATTCGCCCGGGCTTCACCGTCATCATGGGCGACAGCCACACCTGCACCCATGGCGCCTTTGGCGCCTTCGCCGCCGGGGTCGGCACCACCGACCTCGAAGTCGGCATTCTCAAGGGTGTGTGCGCCTTTCGCAAGCCCAACACCATCCGCATCAACCTCACCGGCACCCTGGCGCCGGGCGTCTACGCCAAGGACGTGATCCTCTACGTCATCGGCCAGATCGGCGTCAACGGCGCCACCGACCGGGTCATCGAATTCCGCGGCAACATCGTCGACGAGATGTCCATGGAGGCGCGCATGACGCTCAGCAATATGGCCATCGAGGCCGGCGGCACCAGCGGCATCTGCCTGCCCGACATGACGACCGTGGACTATCTCTGGCCCTTCATCCAGAACGATTACCCGAGCAAGGAAGCGGCCTGCGAGGATTTCCGCCGCTGGCACTCCGACGAGGACGCGGTGTATGAAAAAGTCCTCGATTTCGATGTCTCCACCCTCGAACCCATGGTCACCTACGGTTACAAGCCCGATTGCGTCAAGCCCGTGGGCGAGTTGGCCGGCGCCCGCGTCGATCAGGTCTACATCGGCACCTGCACCAACGGCCGCATCGAGGATCTGCGCGTGGCCGCCGCGGTGCTCAAGGGCAAAAAGATCGCCGAACACGTGCGCGGCATCGTTTCGCCCGCGACACCGAAAATCTTCAAGGATGCTCTCAAGGAGGGGATCATCGACATCTTCATGGATGCCGGTTTCTGCGTCACCAATCCCACCTGCGGCGCCTGTCTGGGGATGAGCAACGGGGTACTCGCCGAGGGTGAGGTCTGCGCCTCGACCAGCAACCGTAACTTCAACGGGCGCATGGGCAAGGGCGGCATGGTGCATCTGATGAGTCCGGCCACCGCCGCGGCCTCGGCCATCGCCGGGGTGATCGCCGACGCCCGGAAACTCTAGGTCCCTGGCCAGTCTGAGGAAGGGGCGCAACGCGTGCGCCCCGGCATGAATTTAATCTCGTGGAGAAGATACCATGAAAAAGACTTTCGGCGGCCCGGCGATTTTTCTCGACCGCTCCGACATCAATACCGATGAAATCATTCCCGCGAAATACTTGACGGAAGTGACCAAGGAGGCCCTCAAGCCCTATATCCTTGAGGATCTCAAGCTGGAAGGCTTCGATCCCAAGGGCCAGGCGCTGAAAAACGCGCGGGTGCTGGTGACCCGCGAAAACTTCGGCTGCGGCTCCTCGCGCGAGCATGCCCCCTGGGTGTTCGAGGTCAACGGCATTCACACCATCATCGCCCAGAGCTACGCGCGCATTTTCCGGCAAAACACCTTCAACGGCGGCATGCTCGCCATCGAGCTGCCCAAGGCCGACATCGACCGCCTCTTCGCCCTGTCCCGGGAGGGCGCGGTGGAGATCGCCGTGGATCTGGAGGGCCAGACCCTCAAGGCTCGCGCCGGCGGCCGCGAGGAAACTTTACGGTTCGAGATCAGCCCTTTCGACAAGGCCCTGGTGCAGGCGGGCGGCTGGGTCGAGTTCGCCGACGCGCGCTACTGAGGGATGGTTCCGCGGCAACATCTCATGTGATCCCAATTTTTCAAGGAGAGTCGTTTCATGGCCAAATCGTTTAAAGTTGCGGTGCTGCCTGGTGACGGCATCGGTCCCGAAGTCATGGCCGAAGCCCTGCGGGTGCTCGATGCCGTGGAGAAGAAATACGACGTGCGTTTTGAACGCACCTTCGCCAATGTCGGCGGCGCCGGCATCGATCTGGAGGGCAAGGCCCTGCCGCAGACCACGGTGGATATCTGCAAGGGCTCCGATGCCATCCTCTTCGGCTCGGTGGGCGGGCCCAAATGGGAGAGCCTGCCGCCCGACGAGCAACCCGAGCGCGGCGCCCTGCTGCCCCTGCGCAAGATCTTCGGCCTCTACGCCAACCTGCGCCCGGCCATCATTTTCCCGGCCCTGACCGGTGCCTCCAGCCTTAAGGAAGAGGTTATCGCCGGCGGCTTCAACGTGCTGGTGGTGCGCGAGCTGACCGGCGGCATCTACTTTTCCCAGCCCAAGGGCATCGAAGGGCAGGGGCGCGAGCGCATCGGCGTCGACACCATGCGCTACAGCGTGCCGGAAATCGAGCGCATCACCCATGTCGCCTTCCAGGCCGCGCGCAAGCGCGACAAACGGGTGACCTCCATCGACAAGGCCAACGTGCTCTCGACCTCAGTGCTGTGGCGCGAGATCGTCGAAACCGTGGCGAAAGACTATCCCGACGTCAAGCTCAGCCACATGTACGTGGATAACGCCGCCATGCAGCTGGTGCGCTGGCCCAAGCAGTTCGATGTGATTCTGTGCGAGAACATGTTCGGCGACATTCTCTCCGACGAGGCAGCCATGCTCACCGGTTCCCTGGGCATGCTGCCCTCGGCGTCGCTTGCCGAAGGCAGCTTCGGCATGTACGAGCCCTCCGGCGGCAGCGCCCCCGACATCGCCGGGCAGGGCATCGCCAATCCCATCGCGCAGATCCTCTCGGCGTCCATGATGCTGCGCTATTCCTTCGCCCTGGTCGAGGCGGCCGACGCCATCGACGCGGCGGTGGAAAAGGTGCTCAATCAGGGCCTGCGCACCGGCGATATTTTCCAGAACCGCCCGGGGGAAAAGAAGGTCAATACCAAGGAGATGGGCGACGCCATCGTCGCGGCGCTCTGATCCTTGCGGAAGAACCGGCATGCACAGGGGGGGGCGGTTACACGCCCCCCTTTTTTCTCTTCAAGGCACCGCCATGCTCGATGATCTGATTCTGGGGCGGTTTGTCCCCGGCCAATCCCTGCTGCACCGCTTCGATGCGCGCCTCAAGCTGATCCTGCTGCTCAGCTTGATCGTTACCGCCCTTGCCTCCTCGCACTTTGGCACGCTTGTGGCCCTGAGCGCCCTGACGCTGCTGCTCGCCTCCGCCTGCGGGGTTCCGGGACGCCGGTGGTGGCGGGGTTTGTGGATGTTTCGTTGGCTGTTTCTTTTTACTTTGCTGCTGCATCTGCTGTTTTCCCCGGGGCGGACTCTGTTGGACATGGCGTTTCTGTCCTATGACGGGCTGCAGCACGGCCTGCGGGTCATCTGGCAACTGGCCTTGGCCGTGCTGCTGTCCTCGGTTCTCACCTTGACCAGTTCTCCCGCAGCCCTGGCGCGCGGCCTGACCGCCCTCGCGGCGCCCTTGCAACGGGTGCGGATTCCCGTGGCTCGCGCCGGCGATTTTTTGCTGCTGATCCTGTATTTTCTTCCGCTGCTGCGCGAGGAGTTGGCCCGCGCCCGCCCTTTAGGCGGCCCGCACCCGCAGGGCTTGCCCGCGCGGTTGCGCCAGCTGCGTGACAGCCTGGCGCCCTTGCTGATGCGCCTCGCGGATCGTGCCGAGGATCTCGCGCAAGCCATGGCGCGGGGCGACCGGTGGGGCGAAGACCCGCGGGAACCTGCCGTCGTGCCTCTGTCCGGTCGGCAGAATTGGGGGATCTTTTTTGCCGGGCTGCTTCTGCCCGTGATTCTCCTTGGACTGCGCTTGTGGCCAACATCTGTCTGATCCTGGAATTTGACGGCACGGCCTACGCCGGGTGGCAGGTACAGGCCAATGGCGTCTCCGTCCAGCAGGTGGTGGAAGCCAAGCTGGCGGAGTTGCTTGGCGCGCCGGTGCGCCTTGTCTCCTCGGGACGCACCGATGCCGGAGTCCACGCTCGCGGCATGGTCGCCAACTTCCACACCGACCGGGACCTGCCCCTGAGCGCCTACCGCGAGGGGCTCAACCGCCTGTTACCGGCGGACATCGCGGTACGCGAGGCACGCCAGGTCGGCGAGGATTTTCATGCGCGCTTCGCCGCCCGCGGCAAATGGTACCGCTACTCCCTTTGCCTTACGCCCGTGCGTTCCCCCTTGCAGGGGCGCTATTCCTGGCAGTTGCGCGCCCCCCTTAATGCCGAGGCGATGGCTGAGGCCGCCCGGCACCTGGTCGGCGTTCACGACTTTGCCGCCTTTCGGACCTCGGGCTGTGACGCCCGGACCACCGTGCGTGAGATTTTTTCCGTGGATATCCAGGCCGAGGAGCCGCTGCTGCATATCGATGTGCGCGGCAGCGGCTTTTTGCGCAACATGGTGCGCGTCATGGTCGGCACCCTGGTCGAAGTCGGTCTGGGCAAGAGGGCGCCCGGAGATGTCGCCGCGCTGCTCGGCGGATGCGGGGAGCGCGCCGGACGTACCGCCCCGCCGCAGGGTCTGTGTCTGATGGAGGTCTGGTACTAAGCTGCGGGTGCCTTGCAAATGGTGGCTTGGCGGCTATAGTCTGGATGAACCACGGACCGGCGGATTAAATCATGAAAAAACGCATGAAGATTCTCGTGCCTCTGGATTTTTCCAAGTACAGCCTTGAAACCCTCGGCTTTGCCCTGGGCCTGCGCGACCACTTCGATGCTTCCTATCACCTGCTTTATGTGGTGGTCGATGGTGAAATCGAGTATTTTTCGCCCCTTGCGGGAGTGCCCCGGGACGAACAGCGGCGCAAAATGGATGAAGCCCTCCATCAGTTGGAGCAAGAAGCCGCACGCGTTCGCGAAAGCGCACCCGGGGTCAGGGTCGAAGCCGTGGTGCTTGCGGGAATCCCTTACAAAGAAATCTGCCGCTACGCCGACAAGGAAAGCATGGATTTGATCGTGATCGGCACCCATGGCCGCACCGGCCTGTCCCACCTGCTCATCGGCAGCACCACCGAGCGGGTGGTGCAGCAGGCGTCCTGTCCGGTGCTGAGCATTAAACCCTCCATTCTCTGAACCCCCGAAAAAACTCCCGAAAGCCCGGGAAAATCCCTTGACATCCCATTTCCTTTCGGCTAAGTTCTCAACTTCTGTGAGCCCCGTTGATTATTTCACAGATGACTGTATAGAGAGGATTTGCATGAGCACCCGAATCGTAATGAATTCCCAGGCCGAGAAGGACTGGTACGTGGTTGATGTCGAGGGCAAGGTTCTCGGTCGCGCCGCTACGGAAGTCGCCCGCGTTCTGCGCGGCAAGCACAAGGCAATCTATGCGCCCAGCGTCGATGCCGGTGATTTCGTGATTATCGTCAACGCCGACAAAATCCGCCTGACCGGCAACAAGATGGCCGACAAGATGTACTATCGCCACACCGGTTATCCCGGCGGCCTCAAGTCCATCAACGCCGAAAAGCTGTTGGCGAGCAAGCCGGAAGAGCTGATCCGGAAGGCAATCAAGGGCATGCTGCCCAAGAACAAGCTCGGCCGCCAGATGATCAAGAAGCTCAAGGTCTATGCCGGGGCCGAACACCCCCATCAGGCCCAACAGCCCAAAGAATTGTCTATTTAAAGCTCCAGGAGATAGGAAAGAATGGCTCAGGAAACCTTTATCGCCACCGGCAAGAGAAAAACCTCCGTGGCCCGGGTGCGTATGATTCCCGGCCAGGGCAGGATCATGGTCAATAACCGCACCCTGGACGAGTATTTCGGCCGCGAGACGTCCAAGATGGTGGTCATGCAGCCCTTGGAGTTGACCCAGCGTGTCGGGCAGTTCGACATTTTCGTCAACGTTTCCGGCGGTGGCCCCTCCGGTCAGGCCGGCGCCATCAAGCACGGCATCACCAAGGCGCTGCTCGCCGTCGACGTGGCCCTGCGCGGCAGCCTGAAGAAGGCTGGCTTCATCACTCGCGACAGCCGGGTCAAGGAGCGCAAGAAGTACGGTTTGCGCGGCGCCCGTCGCAGCTTCCAGTTCTCCAAGCGTTAATAAGCTCTTTTCGCCGCATTCAAAGGGAACCCCATGGGTTCCCTTTTTGCATTCAGAGGAGTTCGACATGGTCAAGGTTGCGATCGTTGGCGCCAGCGGTTATACCGGCGTTGAATTGCTGAGGCTGCTTCATGCCCATCCGTCGGTGGAGATCACCTGCGTGACCTCGCGGCAAAATGCCGGCGAGGACATCGCGGCGGTCTTTCCCTCCCTGCAGGGGGCGATCACCCAGGTGTGCGACGCAGTCGACGTGGAACTGGTTTGCGCCAAGGCCGATTTCGTTTTCACGGCGCTGCCCCATCAGACGGCCATGGCCGTGGTGCCCTCCTTTCTCCAGGCCGGCAAGCGGGTGGTGGATCTGTCCGCGGATTACCGTTTGCGCGATGTTGCGGTTTACGAACAGTGGTATCAGGCCCATACCAGCCCCGAACTGCTTGCCGAAGCCGTTTATGGGCTGCCGGAAATCAACCGCGAGCAGATTGTCACGGCGCGACTGGTCGCCAATCCCGGTTGCTATCCCACCAGTGTCGCCCTGGCCCTCAAGCCGCTGCTGGAAAAGAACCTCGTCGATACCTCAACCCTGGTGGCCGATGCCAAATCCGGCACCAGCGGCGCCGGACGCTCCGCCAAGCTCGGCAGCCTGTTCTGCGAGGTCAATGAGGGATTCAAGGCCTATGGCGTGGCCAACCATCGGCATACCCCGGAGATCGAACAGACCCTGAGCCAGGTTGCCGGTGCGCCGATCCGCCTGACCTTTACCCCGCACCTGCTGCCCATCAACCGAGGCATCCTGTCGACCTGCTACGGTCAGCTCCAGGCGGCGCTCTCGGCCGCCGACCTGCATCAGCTCTACCGCGACACCTACGCCGCCGAGCCTTTTGTGCGGGTCTTGCCCGACGGGGTCTATCCCAACGTCGCCTATGTGCGGGGCAGCAATTTTTGCGATCTCAACCTGGCGGTGGACGCCCGAACCGGCCGAGTCATCGTCATGGCGGCCATTGACAATCTGGTCAAGGGCGCCGCCGGTCAAGCCCTGCAGAACATGAACCTGATGCTGGGTTTCGAGGAAGGCCTGGGTCTGGGCCAGTTGCCCCTTTTTCCCTGATTTGCGCGGTTTTCCCCGGCCTCGCGGGGGGCGTTTCAAGTTGACTTCGGCACCCATTTGTGGTTTCTTAGGACGCTATATTTTGGGGTGATCTCAGACAATTTAAATGTATCTTGATGATTTTGATTTTGAATTGCCCGAGGAGCTGATCGCCCAGCATCCGCCCGAACGTCGTGATGCCTCGCGGCTCATGCAACTCGATCGCGCCACGGGCGCGATTCGCTCCCGGCGCTTTTCCGAGGTTGTGGACCTGTTTCGCCCCGGCGATGTGCTGGTTATCAACGATACCCGGGTCATTCCGGCACGTCTGCTGGGACACAAGGAGTCGGGAGGGCGCGTTGAGATCTTTCTGGCGCGCCGCCTCGCCCAGACCGAGGAGGTCTGGTTGTGTCTGACGCGTTCCTCAAAACCCCTGCGTCCCGGCGGTCAGCTGTTCTTCGAGGGTGGCCTGCGGGCCGAGGTTCTAGAGGAACAGGCGGAAGATGGTGGGCAGCGCCGCGTCCGCTTTGACGCCCCGGGGACGTTTCTCGACGTTCTGGAGCAGGTTGGGCGGATCCCCTTGCCGCCTTACATCAGCCGCCCTGACCAGCGGGAGGATCGCGAGCGCTATCAGACGGTTTTTGCCCGCTCGCCGGGCGCGGTTGCCGCACCCACGGCCGGTTTGCATTTTACCGCTGCGATCCTCGATGCCCTGCGGGCGGGCGGCGTCGAGATCTGCCCCCTGACCCTGCATGTCGGCCCCGGAACCTTTCTGCCGGTGCGGGTCGAGGATGTGCGCGCGCACCGCATGCACGGCGAAGCCTTCCTGGTGCCGGACGCCACGGCGCGTCAGGTCAACGCCGCCAAGACGGAGGGTCGCCGGGTCATCGCCCTGGGCACCACCAGCACCCGCGTGCTTGAATATGCCGTGGATGGGGCAGGGCGCCTGCTGGCCGGCGAGGGAATTTCCGATCTTTTCATCTATCCGGGCTTTCGTTTTCGCGTGGTCGATGCGCTGATCACCAATTTTCATCTGCCGCGCTCCACGTTGCTCATGCTGGTCTGTGCCTTCGCGGGACGCGATCGGACCCTATCCGCCTATCGCCGGGCGGTCGCGGAAGGTTTTCGGTTTTTCAGTTACGGCGATTGCATGTTTATTTCCTGACAGGCGGTAGTAAGGGTCTTGGAACGTTTTGCTTTTGCTCTTTTAAACAAGGATTCCGGCACCTCGGCGCGGCGCGGACGCATGCTCACGCCGCGCGGCGCCATTGAAACGCCGATTTTCATGCCGGTGGGCACCCAGGGCACGGTCAAGGGGTTGCTGCCGGAGGCGCTCAAGGATATCGGCGCCCAGATCATCCTGGCCAACACCTACCACCTGTTTCTGCGGCCCGGGCATGAAACCGTGCGTCGCCTCGGCGGGCTGCATGCCTTCATGAACTGGGAGCTCCCCATTCTTACGGACAGCGGGGGCTTTCAGGTGTTCAGCCTGGGGGAACTGCGTCGCATCACCGAGGAAGGGGTGGTCTTTCAAAGCCATCTCGACGGCAGCCGTCATCTGCTTTCCCCGGAGCTTTCCATCGAGGTGCAGCAGGCGCTGGGGGCCGATATCATCATGGCCTTCGATGAGTGCATCCCCTATCCGGCCACCCGGGATTATGTCGCCCAGTCGACCCAGCGTTCCACGCGCTGGGCGCTGCGTTGCAAGCAGGCGTTCAGGGGCGAGGCGGGCCAGGCGCTGTTTGGTATCGTGCAGGGCGGGATGTTCCCCGAACTGCGCCGCCAGAGCAGCGAGGAACTGCAGGAAATCGGTTTCGACGGCTATGCCGTCGGCGGGTTGTCGGTGGGCGAGGAGGCTTCCCTGATGTACGAGGCCATGGAGTCGACCCTGCCGCTGCTGCCGGAGGATCGACCTCGCTACGTGATGGGCGTGGGTACCCCGGAAAACCTGGTCGAAGGAATCAGTCGCGGGGTGGACATGTTCGACTGCGTCATGCCCACCCGCAACGCCCGCAATGGGGTGCTGTTCACCAGCTTCGGCAAGATAAGCATCAAGCAGGCGCGCTACGCTGAGGATTCGCAGCCGATTGATCCGGCCTGTGGCTGTTATGTCTGCCGTCACTATTCCCGCGCCTATTTGCGGCATCTTTACCAGAGTGGGGAGATCCTCGCATCGGTGCTCAACACGCATCACAACCTGCATTATTACCTCAATCTCATGGCCGAGGCGCGCCGGGCCATCGAAAACGGGCAATTCACGGAGTTTCGTCGGGATTTTTACCATCGCCGCGAGACGCAAGACAGCTGATCACTGCGGCGGGCGCCTTGGGCTCCGCCGGTTAGACAACCGCGATACATTCTAGAGGAGGACGATCTCAATGGTTTCTGAAGCTTTTGCCATGGCCGCCAACGGTGGAGCGCAGCAGGGCAACCCCTACTCGGGCATCATCATGCTGGTGCTCATGTTCGCCATCTTTTATTTTCTGCTCATCCGTCCGCAGCAAAAGCGCGCCAAGCAGCATCGCGAGCTGCTCGACGCCCTGCAGGTCGGCGACCAGGTGGTGACCGCCGGCGGTATTCACGGCCGCATCGCCACTCTGCAGGACACGGTGGTGACCCTGGAAATCGCCACCGGAGTCAAAATCAAGGTGAACCGCGCGTCCATCGCCAACAAAAAGGCGGCGGAATAAGCCCCTTTGCTCCATCCTTGCCGAGACCTCATGGGGGGCTGTCGGCGGAGAGCTAACGTAAGGAGAGTTGACCGATATGTCCAATAGCCTCAAGATGCGGGGTGCGCTCATCCTGCTGCTGCTTCTTCTGTCCCTCTTCGCCCTGGCACCGACCCTGGCCGGCAACAGTCTGCCCCAGTGGTGGCAACGGGCCTTCGACCCCATCCATCTGGGGCTCGATCTGCAAGGCGGGATGCACCTGATTCTCGGGGTGGAAGTGGAAAAGGCCGTTGAAAGTCGCATGGACAGTCTGATGGATCAGACCGAGGCGCTGTTGCGGGAGCGTGATCTCATCTACCGCGGGGTGACCCGCGATCCTTCAGGCATTCTCACCGTCACCGTCTATGACCAGGATGCGGGGCGGCAGGTCGATGCGCTCATGAAGGACAACTTTCCCAATCTCGAAGCCCAGACCCTGCCCCTTGAGGGCGGGTATCTCGCCAAGCAGTTCCGTCTCAGCGATCGGGAAATCGAGCAGATCAAGGATTACGCCCAGCGCCAGGCGCTGGAAACCCTGCGCAACCGCGTCGACCAGTTCGGCGTGACCGAGCCTGTCCTTCAGCGTCAGGCCGACAACCGGATTCTCATCCAGTTGCCCGGCGTCAAGGACCCCCAGCGCGCCATCGCCCTGCTCGGCAAGACCGCGCGGCTGGAATTCAAGATGGTGGCCGAGGAGGTCATGCCGCAGGATGCCGTGGCCGGCCGTCTGCCGCCGGGCACCGAGTTGCTCTACGAGCGGCGTGCCGATGCGCGCACCGGCGTGGTCAGTGAAACGCCCATCGTGGTCTATACCACCACCGTGCTGACCGGCGATCTGCTCTCCGACGCCCAGGTGCGCATCAATCCCCAGTTCAACGAACCCTATGTCTCCATCGACTTCAACGCCTTGGGCGCGCGGCGCTTCGACCAGATCACCGCGGCCAACGTCGGTAAGCGCATGGCCATCGTGCTCGATGACACGGTCTATTCCGCGCCCGTCATTCGCGAGCGCATTTCCGGCGGCAGCGCCCAGATTTCCGGCTCCTTCACCGAGCAGGAAGCCACGGACCTGGC
>NZ_JAUVWH010000180.1 GCF_030604225.1 Geoalkalibacter sp. | reverse complement strand
GCGTTGGCATCGTTGACCAAATCCTCCCGCACCTGCTCCACCGGGCGCCGCCAGGGCAGACGATAGGGTCCGAAGCCGCCATTGAGGGTGAAGGGGATCTGATCGATCTGGCGGCTGCTGCCATCGGCATTGACCTCGAAGATCCGCACTTCGCCTTTTTCGCCGCCGCGAAAATGCTTGACCGTGAACAGCGCCTCGGCCGCCTCGCCCAGGGGCACGGCTTGGCAGTCCCAGGCCAGATCGACAATGCAGGCATCCCCCTCGGGCGCCAACGGGTGGATGGCCCGCGCCCTGAGCGCCTGGGCGACAGCCGCCGCCGGCATGGGCGCGGCGGTGCCGATCTGGTAGCTGGTGGGACCGTTGAAGCGGGCGCCGCCCCGCCCGGCGAAGCTGACGCTTTTGCCGAAGAGGCGCACGTCCCCCGCGGCGGTGACGATGAAGCCGCCGCCGTTCTGGGCGAAGCTGATGTCGCCGCCGCCCTGGCCCTGGATGGAGATGTCATTGGCCGCCTGGATGTGGATGGCGCCGTTGAGGACGCTGAAGGTCGCATCGGGGCCGCGCACGGTGAGTTTCTGATCGCGCGCCACATCGATGCGCAGGCGCTCGGCGCTGGTCAATTCGGTGTTGCGGGCGCTCTCCAGGTGCAGGTTGGCGGCGGACTGGTGGCGCTGGTCGCCGGCGGCCTGGTGGTGGATTTCAGCCGTGCGCGTTTGGGTGGCGTGGCGGTTTTCGACGGCGTGGGAGCGATCCTTGCCGCTGCGTTCGGTGAGGGAATCGCCGCAGGTGATGTTCTGGGTTTTCCTGGCCTCTAGCTGCATGGCGCCCTGGCGGCTGGCCAGCGCGATGCGCCGGCCGAGGGCGGCGGCGTTGAGTTCGAGGATGTTGGTGCCGGCGAAGGTGGACAGGCGAATGACTTCCTGCTCGCGGGCATCGTCCATGAGCAGCTGGTTGTCGGCGGCGCTGCGGAGCAGATTCTGGCTGCGGTTTGCGACCGTGACCGGGCTGTGCGTGGCCGGATTGGGCAGCGCGCCGATGAGGACGGGGCGGTCGAGATCATTGTTGAGGCAGGATAGTAGCACTTCGGCGCCCTCGTGCAGGGACAGGTGCAGGCCGGTGGCCGCCGCCTGGGGAACTCCACCGTGGGGACTTAAGCGCCGCAGGGCAATGCTCGCCTGGACCTGGGGGGCGCCGCTCTCATCGAAATGGGCGCGGGCCTGGCTGCGGCCCTGCTCGTCGAGGTACGCCTCGGCGCCCAGCCCCTCGATGCGCGCGCTGAAGGTGAAGGGAATCTCGGGGCGCGGCGGACGCGGTGGGCGAAAGGGGGTTTCGCGCCGAATCAGGGTCGCCGTGCCGGAAAACGCCAGATCGGCGCCCGCGGCCTGTTGCCCGGCGGGCTGGCTGAGGCGCAGGGCCAGGCCGGTCACCAGATAATCGCCGCTGCTGCCGGGGGCGAAGTTCTCGGCGGCCAGAGTGATGATGCGGCCACAGGCAAGATCGGCGACATCGATTTGCGCCTCCAGGGCAAAACCTTGGGCGCCGGCCTGCTCGGCGAGGAGCCGGGCGCAGTCCTGGGCTTCCTGCGGATCGCCGACGCCGGGGGCGAAGAGGGCCTGGGTCGGGCCGTCGCCCGCGCCCAAGGCGGCATGGGCGCGCAGCCCCTGGGCGCTGTTGGCGCGGGCGCGATCGAGCACCTGAAAGGCTTGGGCCGTCAGCGCGCGCCGCGCTCTCAAAGCGCGCACCCCGCCCTCGCGGGCCTCAAGACCGGCCCCGGGAACATAGCGCAGGGGCGCGCCGGGGAGATCGGGAACCTGGGCGTTGTGGTCGCAAAAGCACAGTTTTTCGTGCTCCGCCTCGACCTCGCTCCAGTAGAAAATGCCGGCCGCGGCGCACAGGCGGGTCAAAAAATCCAGATCACTCTCCGCGACCTGCAAGGTCCAGGGGCGTATTGGATAGCTGCGGCTCAGGCGCAATTGGTACCGGGATGCGTCGATGCCGTGGGATGCGAGAACCTTGGCGAGGATGTCCGGCAGGCTGTGCTGGAGAAAGAGCCGCGTGTCGCGCCGCAGGCGCAGGCGGGCCAGCACCGATTCGACGCTCAGGGACAGACGCGGCCGGCCGTCGGGATGGCGTCCCAGCTCCTCGGCGGCGGTGGCGATACCGCAAAGGGTGCGCCGGCGACCGTCGGAACCGAGAATAGCGACGCGCGTCTCCAGACCCAGCAGGTCGGCGGGCGACAGGCCCGGAGGAGTGAGGATTTCCAGGACAAAGCGCGTGGGGCGGGAAAGGCGTTCCTCGCCGGACAGGGACAGGGCGGGCAGATCAAGACCGCCCAGCTGCGCATGCAGACGGGCGGAGCGGCAGGACACGAGCATGGGACATCCCCTCCTGGGGTTGACGGCATTGCAAAAAAAGGCCTGCGTCAAGGACACAGGCCCTCATTAATATCTGGAACAGGGGCGCGAGGCAAGAATTTTTCGGAACCTTTTTTCCCGAAGGATTTTCAGCTCTTCTTCTCGCGATGCACCGCAAGATGGCCCCAGGCCTGATCCACGGACATCACCTCCAGGCTGTTGATGTTGACATGGGGCGGCTGATCGGCGACCCACAGAATGACCCGCGCCAGATCCTCGGCGCTCAAGGGTTGAGTGTCGGCATAAACCTGATCGGCGCGCGCTGCGGCGCCCTTGAAGCGCACCAGGGAAAATTCCGTCTCGGCCATTCCCGGCGCCACGCAGCTCGCCCGCACCCCGGTGCCGAGCAGATCGGCGCGCAGGTTGCGGGTGAACTGGGCGACAAACGCCTTGGTGCCGCCGTAGACGTTGCCGCCGGGATAGGGCCAGTCGCCGGCGGTGGAGCCGATGTTGACGACATGGCCGCGCCGCCGCGCCACCATGCCCGGCAGCAGCAGCCGCGTGCAGTACATCAGGCCCTTGATGTTGGTGTCGACCATGACGTCCCAGTCGTCCAGATCGGTTTGGTGCGCCGGCTCCAGGCCCAGGGCGAGGCCGGCGTTGTTGATGAGCACATCCACCTCGGCGAACTCCGCCGGAAGGGAAGCCAGGGCCTGTTCCACGGCGGCGCGGTCGCGCACGTCGAGCGCCAGGCAGTGGATCGGCGTGCTTGGCCCCAGTTCCTCGACCAGGGCCTGAAGACGCTCGGCGCGGCGCGCGGCCAGCACCAGGCGGTCGCCCCGCGCGGCGAAGGCGCGGGCGCAGGCGGCGCCGAAGCCCGCGGAAGCACCGGTGATGAAAACGGTTCGAGCCATGGGGACAACCTCCTTTGGGGTCAGAGCCGCTGGGCCAAATGGGTTTGCAGGTAGCGGGCGGTGAGACTGTCTGGAGAGCGCTCCAGCAACCGCCGCAGGGCGGCGAGATCGTCGAGATCCTCCCAGGGCGCCAATTCGTGCAGGGCAATTCCCGCCGCGTGCGCGCGCCGCCGGGTCAGGGGCAAAACCTCGGCCGTGCTCCAGGGGATATCCGCGAAAAGATCCGGGTGATGGCGGCTTTCGCCGATGAGCACGTAGCCGCCGTCAATGGCCGGGGCCAGCACTGTCTCATGCCCGGCCAGCGCGGCGAAGGCCTTCTCCACGTGCTCCAGGGGCAGATCGGGACTGTCGCTGCCGATGAGCACCGCGGCGCGGGCCCCGGCGGCCAGCAAGGCGCTCAGGGCGGCGGCCAGGCGCGCGCCGAGATCCGTGCCCTGCTGCGCCAGCAAGGGGACGCCGGGAAAGACGCGGGAAAAATAATCGCGGCTTCCGCTATAAAAAATCACCATCCGCCAGACGCCGGCGGTCATCCGCGCAACGGTTTCCTCAAGACTGACCGCGTAGAGCGCGGCCGCTTCCTCGGGCGACAGGGGTGGGCAGAGGCGCGTCTTGACCTGTCCGGGGACGGGCTGCTTGGCGAAAATCCCCAGGACGTTTTCCATGTGGAATTCGCTAGTTGCGAAGTTGCCCACAGTTTCCACAGACTTTTCCACAACCGCTACAGCGAGCGGCTTTCCACCAGGGCGTAGGCCGAGTGGTTGTGGATTGACTCGAAATTCTCGCACTCCACCTGAAACCAGGTGATCTCGGGCACCCCTGCGAGCTTCTGGGTGACGGCGCGCACGATGTCCTCGACGAACATGGGATTGTCGTAGGCCTGCTCGGTCACCGCCTTTTCATCCTCGCGCTTGAGCAAGGCGTAGACCGGGGCGCTGGCGCACTCCTCGAGCCAACTGACCAGATCCTCGATCCACACATGCCCCCGGTAGCGGATCCGCACGCTGAGCAGGCTGCGCTGGTTGTGGGCACCGCGTGCGCTGATCTCGCGCGAGCAGGGGCACAGGGAGGTCACCGGCACGCTCACGCCGAGGATGAAATCCTGCTCCTCGCCGAGAATGCCGATCATGCGGCACTGGTATTCCATGAGGCTGCGCGCGCCGGAGACCGGGGCGGCTTTTTCGATGAAATAGGGAAAATCCAGTTCCAGGTGGGCGCGGCTCGCTTCGAGGCGCTGCTTCATCTCGCGCAGCATGGTGTCGAGACTCTCGATGCTGATCTCGCCGTGATAGAGGTTGAGCACCTCGATGAAGCGGCTCATGTGGGTGCCCTTAAAGTGGTGGGGCAGATCAACGTACATGTTGACCCGCGCCACCGTGTGCTGGCGCGCCTTGCTTTTGTCCATGACCACGATGGGGTAGCGGATGTTCTTCACCCCCACCTTGTCGATGGGGATGTTGCGGGTGTCGGGGGTTTGCT
>NZ_JAUVWH010000149.1 GCF_030604225.1 Geoalkalibacter sp. | reverse complement strand
GTTGACCAAGAAGGCTCGTTCCTTCATGCGAAAGCTGCAAAGCCGCCCGGAGCATGTGCGCAATTACTTCAAGCATCCCCGCATTGCCTATGCGGCATAATTTGACTGTTTAATCACCGGAGCAATATTCCGCAATGTCGGACATCCGCGGCATCAAGGTTTGGGGCGGGGTTCACTATGTGGGACAAAAATATCCCACCAATACGGAATGCAGCCCTGAAGACTCCAGCATTGCGCTGTCCGGACCCGTTCCTGTTGAACTGAAAAATTAGGGGAGGCCTATCGATGAAAACTATCTTTTTCATGCTGATCGCCATGATTCTGTCCGCTTACTCTGCCGCGGCCAAGACGTACAACGTCATATCGATTCAAGGGGAGGAGGCGATCATCCGGGACGTGGATGGAAAGCAAAAAATCAAGGTCAAAAAAGGCATGGAACTTGCTGGTGGCTGGGTGGTCGTCGAGGTCGCCCAGAACGGGGTCGTTATTGAAAAATGGTTGAGCGAGGACGAACGTGTCCGCGGGGTCTTGCCTGTAAAAACCATCCCGTCGGAATAAGGGATGTTCGCAACGAGAGGGCGGAGGGGGCTAAGCTCTCTCCGCCCTGAGGCCCAGTTGGAACCAAAGTGAACCAATCGCAATCAAGTAGGCCGTAGCATCATGAAGGCAGGCTTGGCTGGCGCCGGAGCGACGTTTAATCCTTCGCTGAAGATCCTGGCGAGGTCGCTGTCGGTCGGTGCATGAACTCCCCCGTCGGCTCTTGACGCTTTTGTGTTTGGCTTGTTGGTGCGGTTGTCGAACGGGGTGGTCATGGGCGGCTTTTTTCAGTAGGATAGAGGCCCAATCCATTTGAATTCGCCCCGTATGAGGATGCCCGATGAACCAGCTCTCCGTCTCCGCTGCCCCCAATACCACGCCGGATCCGTCCCTGCCGGAACTCTTCGCGCAGGCCCTGCGCTGCCTTGGCGAACTCGGCGGCGACTACGAGGCCGCCATCCTCGATCTGGACGCCCTGCGGCAGCGGCTCGACGAGGGGCGTTTTCACCTGGCGGTGATGGGCCAGTTCAAGCGCGGCAAGAGCACCCTGCTCAACGCCCTGCTCGGCGAGGATCTGCTGCCCACCGACATTCTGCCCGCGACCTCCATTCCCACCTACATTCTCGCCGGCGAGGCCCTGCGGGTGCGCGTTCATTTCACGGCGGAGACGCCGCGCGAGTTTTTGCCGACGGCCGGCGAGCCCCTGGCCGCGGTGCTCAACGATTACGTCAGCGAGCAGGGCAACCCCCACAACCGACGCGGCGTGGAGCGCGTGGAGATCTTTCACCCCGCCGCGTTGCTGCGCCAGGGCGTGGTGCTCATCGACACTCCGGGCATCGGTTCGACCCTGCGCCACAACACCGAAATCACCCACCAGACCCTGCCCAAGTGCGATGCCGCCCTGTTTCTCGTCTCGCCCGATCCGCCCCTGACCGAAACGGAGCTCGATTTTCTCGGCCGGGTGCGCGAGCGTCTGCCGCGGGTCTTTTATCTCTTCAACAAGATCGATTATCTCGATGCCCAGGAACTGCGCGCCTCCCTGGACTTTCTGCGCGCCAACCTGGAGCGCGCCGATCATGCCGGCGAGCCCCTGCGGATTTTTCCCATTTCCGCGCGCCAGGCGCTGGCCGCCCGCCTGCGAGGCGATGAAAACGGCTGGCGCGCCAGCGGCCTGCGGGAGGTGGAGGAAAAACTCATCGATTTTCTCAGCCGGGAAAAGCTCGACGTCTTGCAGGCCGCGCTGCGGCGCCAGGCCGGCGATGCCGTGGGGGTGGCCCTGATGAAGCTGCAGCTGACCCTGAGCGCCTTGAAACTGCCGCAGGAGGAATTGCAGCAGCGCCTCGAACAGTTCCGTCGCGCCCTGCCCGAGATCGAGCGCGAGCAGTTGGCGGCCTCCGACGTGCTCGCCGGCGATCTCAAGCGTCTGGTGGCCAGGCTCAACGACGAGCTGCACCAGCTCAGGGACAAGGCCCTGGGCGAGATGGCGCCGGCGGTGGAGGGCTATCTGGAGAGCGTCGAGGATCCCGAGGAAATGGAGCGCCTGGTGCGTTCCACCCTGGAGCGGGCGATTCCGCGCTTTTTCAGTCCGGCCATGTTGAGCATGTCCCAACTGATCCGCGAGGAGGCCACGCGGATCCTGACCCTGCACCAGCAACGCGGCAACGCCCTCATCGAGCAGGTGCGGCGCACCGCCGCCGACATTTTTGACATTCCCTACCGCGTCCCCGCCGGGGAGCGCGCCTATACGGCCTTCGCGCCGCCTTCCAGTTGGAGCACCAGTTTTCTTATTTCCGACATGGACCCCCTCGGCCAGCGTCTCGCCCGCAAGCTGATGTCGAAGAAATTTCGCCGCAACCGCACCGTGAAGCGCCTGCGCCGCCAGTACCCGGGGCTCATCGGGCAGAATGTCGAGCAGATCAGCTGGGCCTTGCGCCAAAGCCTCGACGAGAGTTTCCGCCGCTTCGACCACGAGTTGCGCGATCAGCTGAAAAAAACCGTGAACGCCGCCCAGGACGCGGTGCGCATCGCCATGAACCGCAAGATGACCCACCTCCACGAAACCGCCGCCGAGGAAACCCGGTTGCGCCGCCACCTCGACGAACTGCTGGAAGTGCATGGCCTGCTGGGCGCGCCGACCTAACTTTCCCCGGCGCCGCGAAAGGCCGCCTGGGCTTGGTCCTGAAGGCGGCGCGGTTGCGCCTGGTAGCGCGGCGAGTGGTGAAAGACCAGCAGCTTCTTTGCGCCGGCGCGGCGGCCGAGCGCGCCGGCGAGGCCGGCGGTGAGGTGATTGCGTTCCGCGGCCAGATGCTGGTCGGCTTCGGCGAAGCAGGCCTCGATGGCCAGCAGGTGAGCGTCGGCGGCAAGCCTCAGGATCTGTTCGGCGTTGGCGGGGCTGGGCGAGGCGTCGGTGACGTAGACGATTTTCATGCCCGCCTCGCAGTGGGCGATCTCGGCCGTCAATTCTCCTAGGTGGCGCACCACCATCGTGCCGTCGTGCCGCGCGACCTGCACGGGGGTGTCTTGCGGCGCGTCGGCGCGTACCAGATCCTTGAAGCGGCTCAGCCAGGGGCCGGGCGGATAGCCGAGGCGGTCGAGGGCGTCGCGGTGAATGGCGACGTGGAGCTTTTCCTCCAGGGCGAAGGCCAGGCAGGGGATGTCGCCATGCTCCAGGGAGACGGCGCGCACCCGGTAATGGGTGGTTTCGTGCAGCAACCCCGCCGGGCAGGCAAAAAAACGCGGCGCTTCCGGACGAAAAGCGCGGGAGGCGCGAAAGCACCTGGCCTGCCCAGCGCCGTCGGCCGCCCATTCGCGCACCTCGATGCTCAGGGGGTAGCCGTCGATGAGGTTCCAGGTGTAGGCGGCCAGACGGTGGCCGATGCGTTCGCCGAGGCCGGGGGGACCGTGGACCAGCAGGGGCTGGCGGCGGTAGAGAAAAGTGCGCAGCAGATGGTCGAAGCCGGCGAGATGGTCGATGTGGGCGTGGGAGACAAACACCGCCCGGATTTTGAGCAGATCGCGGGCGGGCAGGGCATGCAGGTCGCCGCAATCGAAGAGCAGGGCTTCGCGGCGGTGCGCGACGCGCACATAGAGCGCCGGATCTCCAAAGGGGTCATTGACCAGCCTGACGAAAAATGAGGAGCGCATGGCTCTCCGGCGTCGCGAAACATTGCGCCCGCCGTCCCGCGCAAGGCGGGGCGGCGGGCGTTTTGGCGTGGTGCTCAGCGGGCCTTGAGAGTGGTGTAGAACAGCCCGTCGCGGCGCTGCACGAGCAGGCGCAGCACCTGATCCTTCTTCACGCTTTTCAGCACCGCCTGCAGATCGGCGGCGGAGGTGAGGGCGCGGCCGCTGATCTCCACGATCAGATCGCCCGGACGCAGGTTGGCGGCGGCGGCCGGGCCCGTCGGGTCGATGTCGACGATCAGCGCGCCCTGCTTGCCTTCCAGGCCATGGGCCAGGGCCGTCTCGGGGGTGAGGTCGGCGAAGGACAGGCCGAGGCTGCCCGCTTCGTCGCCGGTCGCCGCGCGCACCTGGGGTTCTTCCTCGGACATGCGGCCCACCTGAATGCGCAGCTCGCGGGTTTTGCCGTCGCGCCAGATCTTGAGGCGCGAGTCGCTGCCGACGGACGTGGCCGCGACAAACCGCGGCAGATCATTCATGGAGTCGATTTTGCGCCCGTCGAATTCCAGAATGATGTCGCCACGCCGCAGACCGGCCTTTTCCGCCGGGGAATCCTTGAGTACGTCGACCACCAGGGCGCCCTTGGTTTCGGTGAGGCCGAAGGAGGTGGCCAGTTCCTGGGTGACGGGTTGGATCTGAACCCCCAGATAACCGCGGGTGACGCGGCCTTCCTCGCGCAGCTGGGGCAGGACGATCTGCGCGGCGTTGATGGGAATGGCAAAGCCGATGCCCTGGCCCTGGGCGACGATGGCGGTGTTGATGCCCACTACCTCGCCGCGCATGTTGAACAAGGGGCCGCCCGAGTTGCCGGGGTTGATGCTCGCGTCGGTCTGGATGAAATCGTCGTAGGGCCCCGCGCCGATCACCCGGCCCTTGGCCGAGACGATGCCCACGGTCACGGTCTGGTTGAGGCCGAAGGGATTGCCGATGGCCATGACCCATTCGCCGATTTTCAGCTCCTCGCTGTTGCCCAGGGGCGCCACGGGCAGCTTCTCGCCGGTGTCGATCTTGAGCAGGGCGAGGTCGAGCTTGGCGTCGGTGCCCCGCAGGGTCGCGTCAAAGGAACGACCGTCGGAGAGGCGCACCCTGATTTCATCGGCGCCGCTCACCACATGGTCGTTGGTGAGAATGTAGCCGTCGGCGGAAATGATGAAGCCCGAGCCCAGGGATTGCTGCTGACGGGGCTGGGCATCGGGCATGCCGCGAAAGAAGCGCTCGAAGAATTCGTCGAACAGATCGCCGCCCGGGCCGCCCGGCCCCGGCAGGCGCGGGGAGCGGCGCTGCACGGTCTTTGAGGTGCTGATGTTGACGACGCTCGGCATCATCTCCTGGGCCAGCTGGCTGAAGTCGGGGGGCGCCGCGGCCGCCGGCGGGGACGGGATGGTGAAAAACAGGGCGAGCAAGAGGGGCAGGATCAGGGCCTGTTGCCAGAACCTTTGCATGGTTGTCCTCCTAGGGAAAATGCGTGCGGTGATTATTTAATCATCGCACGGGAGGATGTCAATGCAGGGGGGAGCGGTTTCGGCCGAGGGGTCAGGCGGCGTCGGCGGCCGCCGTGGCGGCCAGGGGCAGGCGGACCTGGAAGCAGCTGCCCTCGCCCGGAGTCGAGGTCACGCCGATCTGGCCCTGGTGGGCTTCGACGATCCATTTGACGATGGACAGGCCCAGGCCGGCGCCGCTTTCCAGGGAGCGGCTGCGGTCGATGCGGTAAAAACGATCGAAGATGCGCTGGAGATGCTCGGGCGCCATGCCCACGCCCGTATCGCGCACGTCGATCACCGCCTGCTCGCCTTCCACCCGCAGCTGCAGCTCGACGCGACCGCCCGTCGGGGTGTATTTGATGCCGTTGGAGAGCAGGTTGAGAAACATCTGGTGCAGGCGCAGCTCATCGCCCATGACCCGTACCTCGAGGTTCTCCGGCAGCTTGAGGGAGACGGCGATGCCCTTGTTCTCGCCGAGGATCTTGCCCTGTAGGGCGAGTTCCTCCAGCATCAGGTTGAGATTGACCTGTTTCATGGTCATCGGCGTTTCTCCCGCCTCGCTTTTGGCGAGGAGCAGCAGATCCTCGATGATGCGGCTCATGCGGTCGATCTCTTCCAGGTTGGATTCGAGAATGTTCCGGAATTCCTCGGGATTCTTGGTCCAGCGCAGCGCCACTTCGGTTTCGCCGCGCAGCACGGTGAGGGGCGTGCGCAACTCGTGAGAGGCATCGGCGGCGAACTGGCGCAGGCGGCGGAAGGAATTTTCCAGCTGTTCCAGCATGCGGTTGAAGTTTTGCACCAGGCGCCCGATCTCGCTGTGCTGGTCGGCTTCCGGCAGGCGCCGCGAGAGATTGTCGGTGTTGATCTGCGCCATGGTGCGCGAGATGTTTTCCACCGGCGCCAGGGCGCGGTCGGCGAGAAACCAGCCGCCGAAGCCCAGGGCCGCCAGGGGCAGGGGGAAGAAGATCAGCAGCAGCAGCTTGAGGCGATCGAGAATGTGCCGGGCCGGCTGCTCGCTGATGCCGACGCGGATCAGCCCCCTGACCCGGCTGCCTTCCAGCAGTTGGTAGTCGAGAACGCGCAGCGCCGCCTCGCCCGGTTGGTCGAGGCTGTGAAAGCGCTGTCCCCCGGGGCTGACGAGGGTGTGGCGCGGATCGGCGGCGCCGGCTTCGGGCAGCAGGCCCGGCGAGGTTTCACACCAGAGGCTGCCGGCCGCGTCGTAGATCCGAACGAAGGCGCCGCTGCCGCTCAGGGCCAGATCCTGGGCGAGGACGCGGCAGACCTCGGGATCGGGCTCGGGGGTCGCGATGAGCTGCCCGGACAGGGTTTCGGCGATGACCAGCAGCCGTTCGTCGAGTTCGGCTTGCAGGGTGCGCGCCAGGCTCAGGTACCAGAAAAGGCCGGAGGCCCCCAGAATGAGGGCCACCGTGAGGACGTACCAGAGGGTGATGCGGGTGCGGATGGAGCGAAGAAACTGCAACTCAGTCGGATTCCTTGAGCACGTAGCCCACGCCGCGCACGGTGTGGATGAGTTTCTTGTCGAAGTCGCGATCCACCTTCTTACGCAGGTAGTTGATGTAGACGTCGATGATGTTTGTAAAGGAGTCGAAGGTGTAGTCCCACACGTGCTCGGCGATCATGGTGCGGGTCAGCACCTGATTGGGGTTGCGCATCATGTATTCGAGCAGGGCGTACTCCTTGGAGGTCAGGTCGATCTCCTTGTCGCTGCGCCACACCTTGTGGGAGACGGGGTCGAGGCGCAGATCGGCGAAGTGCAGCTCGGCGCCGCGATCCTGGGTGCCGCGGCGGATCAGGGCCCGCACCCGGGCGAGCAACTCGGCGAAGGCGAAGGGCTTGGTCAGGTAATCGTCGGAGCCCGAATCGAGCCCTTGGACGATGTCGTCCACCGTGTCCTTGGCCGTGAGGCACAGCACCGGCGTGGCCACGTCGCGGCCGCGCAGTTCGCGGATGACGGTGATGCCGTCCTTCTTGGGCAGCATGACATCCATGAGGATCAGATCGTAGGGGGTGTGGGTGGCCATGTCCAGGCCTTCGTCGCCTTCGTAGGCGACATCGACGGCATAACCTTCCTCCTCGAGCCCGCGCTTGATGAAGCTGGCCACTTTCTTCTCGTCTTCCACCACCAGAATTCGCATGATCATCGCTCCTTTGTCCTTTGCGAAAATTTGACAG
>NZ_JAUVWH010000141.1 GCF_030604225.1 Geoalkalibacter sp. | reverse complement strand
CGCAGGATGCCGCCCAGGCGCGCCACGCTGCGGCGGTCGTCGCTGGAGAGGCCGAGGAGGTTTTCGTGGCTTTTCTTGGGCAGGGCGCGACGATGATAGCGGGCGATGTTGGCGATGATCTCCTGCTCGCGGGGGCTGAAGCCGAACAGGCTGGCGTGGCGGATCAGGTGATAGCTGTGCTTGTGGTGGCGGGCGTAGTTGATAAAGTAGCCCACGTCGTGGAGCAGGGCGGCGGCTTCGAGCAGGCGGCGCTGGCGGCCATCCAGCCCAAAGCTTGGCGCCAGGGCGTCGAACATGCTCAGGGCGAGGCGCGCCACCTGATCGGCGTGATCCTCGTGAAAATGGCAGGCGCGGGCGAAGCTCAGCACCGCCGTGCGCCAGTTGGCGGATTTGCGCGACGGCGCAACCAGGCCGTATTTTTCCAGGCTGCGCAGGATCAGGCCGTGGCGGATGCCGCGCTCGTTGACCTTGAGGATGTTGGTGCCGAAGCGGCGCATGAGCTCGTCGACCACGGTCATGCCGGCAATGATGATGTCGGCGCGCTCGGGCGCCAGCCCCGAGACGGCGCGCCGCTCGCGCAGGGGCTTGCGCAGCAGCATGGCGAGCAGATGCACCACCTCGGAGCGCAGCACCTCATAGCCCTGGAAGCTGTTGAACTGCTCGCGGCGCTGGGCCATGACCATGGCGGCGATGGTGGTGAGGGTACCGCCCGAGCCGATCAGGCACTGCACGGCGGCATCGCGGTCGCGCAGGGTTTTTTTCAACACGGAGCGGATGTGCCTGCGCAGGCGTGCGTGGTCCTCCGGGGCGATGGGGTCCTTGGGCAGGAATTTTTCCGTGAGCACCACCGCGCCGAGGTCCAGGGAGAAGATCTCCTCGATCTGGCTGCCCATGGTGGTGATGATCTCGGCGCTGCCGCCGCCGATGTCCACCAGGGCATAGTGCAGATTGTCCATCTCGAAGCTGCTGCGCGCGCTGAGAAAGGCCAATTCGGCTTCTTCCTCGCCGCTGATGACCTCGATGGCGAGGCCCAGTTCGTCCTGAATCGCGGCGACGAAGGCCTCGCCGTTGCGCGCCTGGCGCACGGCGCTGGTGGCCACCGCCTCCACCGCCGAAACGCCGTAGCCCTGCTGGATCTTGAGCATGCGCGCCAGGGCCTCGCGGGCGCGCTCCCAGGCCGCCGGGCAGATTTCGCCGCTGGCCGCCAGGCCCTCGCCGAGACGCACCGTCGCCTTTTCGTCGTCGAGAACCTGAAACTCGCTGCCGGGACGCGCTTCCACGACGATCGAGCGGATCGAGTTGGTGCCGATATCGATGGCCGCGAGCCTGCGGTTTTCCTGGGGCGCCGGCGCTTCGACAGGGCTTGGCTTGGGCAAGGTCTTGAGCTTGGTGAGGGGCATCGGATCCTCGTTTAATTGACTCATGCAATCATCGTCGTCACATCGGTGTGAAACTTGCCCTTGGCCAGCAACCAGAGAAAGCGCCCGGATTGCCCGGCGGCCTCGGGATCCCAGTCCAGCGCCAGGACGCCGCCCTTGCTCAGGGACAGGGCGCCGGGCCTGCCTAGTAAGGCGCCGCCGAGATCGCTCA
Source organism: Geoalkalibacter sp. (assembly GCF_030604225.1). GTDB lineage: Bacteria > Desulfobacterota > Desulfuromonadia > Desulfuromonadales > Geoalkalibacteraceae > Geoalkalibacter. The sequence goes on along the minus strand of NZ_JAUVWH010000141.1, from coordinate 6,248 downwards.
GGTCGGGGTTGTGGCCGACGCAGGCCAGGGCCTTGACGCCCGGGTGACGGCCGAGGATGCGGTGCAGGCCTTCCAGGCCGAAGCCGGGCGCGAGGGCCTCATCAACGGTCAGTGGACCGTTGAAGGTCAGGGCCTCGGCGAGAATTTCCGCGGTCTGCACGGCGCGCACCAGGGGGCTGGAAACGATCACTTCGGGATCCATGCCCTTTTTTCGCAGGCCGGCGGCGGCGGCGCGAAAGCGCTCGCGACCCTCGGGGGTGAGAAAGCGCAATTCCTCGGGGATGTCGAAGGCCCGTTCCACGGCCTTGGCATGGCGCACCAGATAGAGTTGCATGGCAGACCTCCACAGCGCACGGTGGTTATTCTGAGTAAAATAATAGCATTTTGTTTGGGGACTGTGAGCGAGGCGATGAGAAATGCATGGGGGAGGGAAAGGGCCGCCCGCGCGCGCGGGCGGCCGAAATGACGGAAAATCAGAAGCCCAGGCGCACGCCGAAGGTCAGGTTGTGGGTGGCGTAGTCGACTTCATTGCGCACTCCATCGGGATCGGTGAAGGTCGGATCCAGGGTGGCGAAGTAGCGATAGCCGAGGTCGAAATTCAAGTGACGGCCGACGGGCAGGCCGACACCGGCGCCGATCTGATAGGCGAAGCGGGTGTCGCTGTCGTCGGCAAAGCCGGCGTTGTCGAAATTAAGCCGCGCGGCGCCCAGGCCGATGCCGAAGAAGGGCACGAAGGGGGTGTTGGTGCGGATGTCGATCCAGCTGTTGGCCATGAGGCTGGTGACCTTCATTTCGCCGCCGCGCGGCTCGAAGCGCTGATTGACCTCGATGGCGTCCACGTCGTTGTTGCGCACGGCGAATTCCACCTCGAGGCGTCCGGTGACGTTGTCGCGGGTGCTGAACTGGCGCCCCGTGTTGTATCCCAGGGAAAAACCGGCATGGCTGCCCCAGTCGAACTCGACGTTGATGTCGCGCACCCCGGCGGCGCGCAATTTCGAATCCTCCAGGTACTGGGTGCCGGCGAAGGCGCTCAGGTAAAAGCCGCTCTGGGCGAGGGCGGGGGTGGCGGCGACCAGGGTCAGCAACAGAGAGGTAATTAGGGTGCGCAATCTCACGAAATCCTCCAGGGCGAGGGGGTTGAAATGCAACGGAGCAGGCTAAAAGTAGGATTTTGCCTCCCTGATGTCAACGACAAATCCCAGAACTGCGCCTCTGGCAGGATATGGTAACCTTTGAAAATTGAAGATTTTCGACAAGGAGGCGCGGCCATGGGATCCTGCCGGAAGGGCAAGTCCGAAACCGATCCCCATCCGGGGGCGTACACCTGCAAGAAGTGCGGCGCGGTCTCGGAAAAGGAAAAGCACCTGTGCGACGCCAAGAAAATCAAGGGCGCGGATCAGGACAAGGACAAGGACAAAAAGAAAAAGAAGAAATAGCCTTGCCTCACCAGCCGAAGCGGCGCAGGGTCTCGGGCGGCGCCTGATCGAAGTGGGAGAATTCCAGGGTGTAGGTGCCGCGGCCCTTGGTGGCGCTGCGCAGTTCGGTCATGTAGCCGAACATCTCGACCAGCGGCACCTGGGCGCGGATCACGTCGACCGCGCCGCGCGACTGCATGCCTTCCACCTGACCGCGTTTCTGCTGCAGGGTGCCGAGCACCTTGCCGGTGTAGTCGCTGGGCACGGTCAGCTCCAGGGCCATCACCGGTTCCAACAGGGTCGGCGCGGCCTCGCGGGCGGCCAGGGCAAAGCCGCGCTGGAGGGCGGCGCGCAGCCCCAGGTCGGTGGTCTGGCCTGGGATGAGCGGCGCTTCCTCGACGCGCACGCGCAGATCGATAAGGGGATAGCCGGCGCGCACCCCGCCGCGGCAGGCCTGACGCAGGCTCTCCTCGATGAGGGTGCGCCACTCGGCGGGTAGTTCGGCGACGGACGGCGCCAGTTCGATGGCGAGGCCCGTGTTGCGCGCCTGGGGTTCGAGCCGCAGCAGCACCTCGCCCTGATGGCGGCGGCCGTCGATGTCGCGCTCGAAGACCTCGCGGTGGCGGTGGGCGCGGGTGAGGGTTTCGCGGTAGACCACCTGGGGGCGCCCGGTCTTGACCTGCACGCCGAAGTCCCGGTTCAGGCGGTCGACGACCACCTCCAGATGCAGCTCGCCCATGCCCGTGAGAATCGTCTGCCCGGTCTCGGCATCCTCGCGCACGCGAAAGGTCGGATCCTCCCATTGCAGTTTTTCCAGGGCGGGACCAAGTTTTTCGCGATCTTCCACGGCGCGCGCCTCCACCGCCACCGATACCACGGGTTCGGGCAAGGTCAGCCCGGCCAGCAGCAGGGGCTGCTCGCGGCGACACAGGGTATCGCCGGTCAATACATCCTTGAGCCCGGTGGCGGCGACGATGTCGCCGGCGCGCGCCTCGTCGATGCGCTCGCGCTTGTGGGCATGCATGAGAAACAGCCGCGCCAGGCGATCCTCGCCGTTGCGCGTGCTGTTGAACAGCATGTCTCCGGCGGCCAGCCGTCCCGAATAGAGGCGCAGGTAGGTCAGCTTGCGGCCCTCGTCGGCCAGTACCTTGAAGGCCAGGGCGCACAGCGGCCCCTGGGGATCGTTGGGCAGTTCCAGGGGCGCGTCGCTGTTGGGGTCAAGGGCCTTGATCGGCGGCGTGTCGAGGGGCGAGGGCAGGTAGGCCACCACCCCGTCGAGGAGCGGCTGAATGCCCTTGTTGCGCAGCGCCGCGCCGAGAAAGGTCGGCTGCAGGCGGCAGGCCAGGGTGCCGCGGCGCAGGGCCGCGCGCAGGCGCTCGCTGGTCACGGGGCGCCCCTCGATGAAGTCGTCCATGACGGCGTCGTCGAAATCGGCCGCCGCCTCGACGAGCGCTTCGCGCCCGCGTGCCGCCGCCTCGCGCAGTTCCTCGGGAACCTCCGAGGATTCGACCGTGGCGCCCTGATCGCTCTCGACGAAGCTCAGGGCCTGTGCGTCGAGCAGGTCAATCACCCCGCGAAACTCCCCTTCCAGTCCCCAGGGCAGCTGCATGAGCACCGGCCGCGCGCCCAGCCGTTCCTCCATCTGCTTGAGGGTCGCCGCCACGTCGGCGCCGACGCGGTCGAGCTTGTTGATCAGGCAGATGCGTGGCACGGCGTAGCGGTTGGCCTGGCGCCACACCGATTCGCTCTGCGGCTGCACGCCCTCCACCGCGCTGAAGATGGCGATGGCGCCGTCGAGCACCCGCAGGGAGCGCTCCACCTCGATGGTGAAATCGATGTGCCCGGGCGTGTCGATGAGGTTGAGCCAGTAATCGCGCCAGCGGCAGGCGGTGCTGGTGGCGGTGATGGTGATGCCGCGCTCCTGCTCCTGGGGCATCCAGTCCATGACCGTGGTGCCCTCGTGCACCTCGCCGAGCTTGTGGGTTTCTCCCGTGTAAAAGAGGATGCGCTCCGACACGGTGGTCTTGCCCGCGTCGATGTGGGAGATGATGCCGAGGTTGCGGATGCGGTTTGGTTCGGGAGCTTTCATGGACGCCTCGAAAATACAAAATCCACAGTAATGCCAAAGTATTTGCCGATTATAGCGAAACCTGAGGGTTCGGCAAGAAGGCAGCGCGCCCTTGGCCTAGTGTCCCGTGCGGTTAGTCGTGTCGAATAATTCTGAGATATTTTTGGTGTTGCCAAGGCGCCGCCAACGCAGGCCTAGCCATGCGCTAAGTCAAGTTGGCGCAACGCAGGCAGCGCCAAAAATAGCCGGAATTAGAAGACAGGACTGGCCGCACGGGACACTAGAGGAGAAAGGACAGCCGCTGCCCGTCGTAGGCGAATTCGGCGCCGGGGGGCAGGGCGGCGCCGTGGCGGTGGTGGTCGATGTCGTGGCTGAGGTGGGTGAGGATGATGCGCTTGACGTGCAGGTCGCGCATGGCCTGGATGGCCTGGGGGATGTTGAAGTGCGTGCTGTGGGGACGAAAGCGCAGGCCGTCGATGATCACCGTGTGCAGGTCGCGCAGCAGCGGCAGGGAGGTTTCGGGGATGGCGCTGCAATCGGTGAGGTAGGCGAAGGGGCCGATGCGAAAACCCAGGGAGCCGCCCGAGCCGTGATGCAGGGGCACCGGTTGGATGGGCAGGCCGAAGAGCTCGAAGGGGCCGCCGATGACGCGCGGCTCCAGGCGCGGGCGGTAGCCGGGTTCGAGTTCCTCGTCGAAGATGTAGGCGAAAACGCGCTGGATGCCGGCGATGCTGGGAGCGTCGCCGTAGATGGGGATCGCCTGGCCGCTGTGCATGTTGAAGGCGCGCAGGTCGTCGATGCCGTTGACGTGATCGGCGTGGGTGTGGGTGTAGAGCACCGCGTCGAGGTGGCCGATGCCCTCGCGCAGGGCTTGCTGGCGCAGGTCCGTGGCGCTGTCGATAAGGATGTTGCGCCCGCCGCTGCTCAGCAGCAGGCTGCAGCGGGTGCGCTGGTTTTCCGGGGTTTGGGAGGTGCACACCGCGCAGGAGCAGCCCAGGGTCGGCACGCCCGTCGAGGTGCCCGAGCCGAGCACGATGACGTCGAGGCGCAGGCTGTTCTCAGGCCTTGAACGCACCGATCTCTTCCTTGAGGGTGCGCCCGTGGCTGGAGAGGTTCTCCACCACCTGATCGAGTTCCTTGGTGCGCTCGACGTTGTTCTCGGCGATCTCGCGCATGCTCAGCACCGCCTGCACCACCTGGTGGCTGCGCGCGCTCTGCGCCAGGGTCGCTTCGTTGATGTTCTCGATCATGTCGCGGATTTTCTCCATGTTCTGGGAAATCTGGCGGCTGCCGATGGTCTGCTCGCTGGTGCTGGCCTTGACCCGCGCGGCGATGTCGCGCAGGTCCTCGGAGGTGGTGTTGAGGTGGCGGATGCCGTGGCTGTGCTGCTTGATGGCGGCGGCGATCTGCATCAGCGTGTCGGTGTTGGAATTCACCGCCTTGGTGATCTGCTGGCTGCCGCGCGCCTGCTCCTGGGTGGCGCGCACGATGCCGCGCACTTCCTCGGAGGATTTGAGGGTGCTCTGGCGGATTTTTTCCAGCACCTCGCCGGCGATGCGGGCTTTTTCCGCTTCCTGGCGCACCTTCTCGTTGCCGGTGGTCATGGTGTCCACCGCCTCGCGGGTGCCGCCCTGGAGGTTGTTGATGATGGCGGCGATTTCCCGGGTGGAGACGGCGGTGCGCTGGGCGAGCTCGCCGATCTCGTCGGCGACCACCGCGAAGCCGCGGCCGTGCTGGCCGGCCTGGGCGGCGATGATGGCGGCGTTAAGGGCGAGCAGACCGGTCTGGTCGGCGACCTCGTCGATGACCGTGAGGATCTTGCCGATGGCGTTGGACTGATTGCCGAGATCCTGAATCACGGCGGTGGCTCTTTCCACCGTGGCGCACAGGGCCTGGATGCCGCTGATGCTGTCGTCCACCGCCCGCTTGCCGCGCTCGGTTTCGCGCACCGCCTCCTGGGAGAAGTTGTTGGTGCGCTCGGCGGCCTGCTCGATCTCCTTGATGGCGGCGTCGAGTTCGGTAACCGAGGCCGCTGTTTCCTGGGTCGAGCCCGAGAGGTTGGTCAGGCTGTCGGTGATCTGCTGGCTGGAAGTGGACATCTCGTTGAGGGCGCTGATGAGATCCTCGACCTTGGCGAACACCATTTCCATCTGCCCGGCGATTTCCTCGGTGGTGGAGCCCACTTCCAGGGTGGCCGAGGAGCTTTCCTCGGCGGCCATGAGCAGCCGGTTGAGATTCTCGGCGATCCCGGCCACGGTGGCGTCGATGTTTTGCAGCGCCTGGTGGGATTCCTCCAGGGAGACGGACTGCTGCCGGGTGCCCTGGTTGACGGCCTGGGAGGTCAGGCGGATTTTTTCCATGGCCTCGCCCAAGTCGTCGCGCACCCCGCGGATGCGGCGCACGGTTTCCGCGAGGCGGCCGAGAAAACGGTTGAAGTTTTCCGCCAGAAGCCCCACCTCGTCGCCGCTGGAAACCCTTAGGGTGCGCGTCAGGTCGGCCTCGCCCTCGGCGATTTCGCGCAGGTTGCCGACCACCGCGGCAAGAGGGCGCACGATGCCGCGGGCGATGCTGACGCCGACGATGAGCGCCAGCAGCCCGACCCCGGCCATGGTGGCCAGGACCAGGTGTTGCAGGTTTTGCCGGGCGATGATCATCTCCGTGCGGTCGACGGCGATGACCATGCCCTCATCATGTCCCTGCTCCGCGTGAAAGGGGACATGATGGATGATGTAGGGGATGTCGTCGCGCTCCATTTGCCGGATGCT
>NZ_JAUVWH010000018.1 GCF_030604225.1 Geoalkalibacter sp. | reverse complement strand
CCGCTACCGCCCAAACCTTGCACTCCGTGACAGAGGGTGCAGGCTTGCATGTTCTGCACATCCCAGTGCCCGAGCTTGGCTTGTATGCCGCCCGGAAATTCTAGGCGCTGCCCGAACCACCAGAAATTATCCGGCGCGCTCGAACCCGGGTGGGCGGCAAAAGTCGGGTGGGCAACGTTGTCAATTAGCTGTCGAGGCGGCGTTGCGACCAGATCGGTGTAGATATTGGTTTTATCCCCATGACAGAGCACACTTTCACACCCCCCGACCAGGCTGCGCAAGGTGACATTGAAGCGGGGGTTGCTGCCCGGACCGCCACGCTCGGCATGGCAACCCTGGCAGGCAAGTAGATTCTGTTTGGCGGCCCAGCCGTGGTTGAGGGGATTGGCCCACTCAAGCTGCTCGAACCCGGGCTGCTTGCGATGGAAATTGGAGAAAGGTTCGCCGGCGGTATGGCACTCAAAACAACCCGGAACCCCGCCGCCGCCGTTGAGATCGGCGCGATGACAGACTTGGCAGTCCGAGAAATCGTTCTTGGCCTGGGCGACCCTGGCCGTAGCACTGTGGTCCACCTGCCAGCCCGGTTCATGGGCATTGCGCACGGTGGGCGCATCCTCGTTGCCGCTGCCGCCGCCGCAGGCATAAAGGAGCAACGAGAAAGCCAAGCTTAACGCCGCCAGTGATCTCAGTCCCCTCTTATCCATGATGGGTCTCACCCCCTGTTAACCGTGGCAGGGACGGCAGGTTTGCGATGCCTTCGGGTTGCCGTGACAACGAAAGCACGAGGTCGGGTCGATGCGACCGTCGATTTGGTGGCGCGAAAGATAGTCGCCGCGATGCTGGGTGCGGCGGAAGGTTTCCGTCTGGTTGCGCAGCGAGGGTTTGAGCTCGACGCGGGTGGCGTGGCAACTGTTGCAAAAACTCTGGTCATGGCACATGGCGCAAACGGCTTCGTCCTGGTAGGTGACGAGCCGATGGTTGTCGGTGAAAAAGGGCGTGTGGTTGTAGCGCTCGTAGACCATTTCCTTGTTTTCATGCCCGTGACAGCGTACGCAGTAGACGCGGCGCTCGCCCAATTCATAGATGGGTGGGTGTGTTTTGGGGGGGCGATAGCCGTTTCCCGCGACACAGGAAATCAGCACGCCGGCAAAAAGTCCCAACAGCACAAACAAAAAAAACTTTTTTGCATTCATTCAATCATACTCCGAAGAAACCGGCCCGGGTCAACGGGGCCTTGAACGCTCAGTGGCCGTAGCGATAGTGGGCAACCAGCGTTGTGCGGAAGTTATCATCCAGGTAAGGGTCGTCGCTGTAATCCAGGGAAAATTTCAGCTTCAGGCGTTCCCCGAGAAAACCCCGGCCGAAGCCCAGGGAGGCAAACCAGGCCTGATCCTTGCCGAATTTCTGGCGGTCGTAGTCGACCAACATGGCGTCCCCCGAAACGAACCAGGGGCGGGCATCCCAGTAAAAGAAGCCGCGCGCCAGGGTAAAGCGATGGCGATCCTGGTCGCCGTCCATGCGGCCCAATTCGATGCCGACCTGGCTGAGAATCTGAATTTTCCATGTTGAAATCAGGGAGTAGTAATCGGCGCTGCCGTCGCGCCGGTCGTATTCGTAGTGTTTCAGGCGTCCCGCGAGTTCGAAGCGTTCATCCAGGTAGAGGTAGGCTTCGGTGCCGAAGACCTCCAAACTGTTGCCGGTGCCGGCCAAAAAGCGGAAGGGAAAGGCGGAACTGCCCTGATCCACGAAGAAATCATCATAACGGTATTTCTGATAAAAGGGGCGCACCTCGACTGGTCCCATGGGCACGCGCAATTCGTAGAAGTGTTCGGCCCAGCCGTCGGTCTTGAGATTATAAACCGATGTACCCTGCAGGGAGATGCGGGCCGGAAGATAGACATAGCCGTCGAAGCCGGCGAACTGCTCGTCATTGCCGCCGTCGTTGGCGAGGGTTTTGTAGGAGACGCCGAACTCGTAGCGGCCGATGTGGTGATGGGAGACGCGACCGCCGACAATGTAGTCGCCCGCGCGGCCGTTGGTGTTCGCGAGGGCGGCGGGTTGCCCGGCATAGGCGCTCAGGGTGATGTTGTTGGGCAGGTGTTTGCGTCCATAAACGCCATCCACCGCTTCGTTGGCAACGCCCTCAAAGACATAAAAGCGCCCGGCGCGTACCAGGAACTCCTGGGTGGGCGTATCGTATTCCAAATAGGCGTACAAGAGTTCGGCCTCGGTGGTATCGTCGAAATAGTCGTCGCCGAGGTTGATGCGCATCCACCCGTAACCGTGAAAGGAAAGGCCGGCTTCTTCCTTTTTGCCGTAATCGACCTGGAGATATTCGTAAACGGGGGCGACCTTGCGGTCAGGTTCACCCGGCAGGTCGCGCTTGAAGGATTGGAGGATCGTGTCGGACGTCAGGCGCAGATCCGCGCTGAAGCCCGAGCCGGGGAAAGCTATGAAAAATAGCAGGGAAAGCGCAAGGACAACCAGCAAGAGCCCGCGCCCATGAACGGCGATCATGGAACCCCCTTCGCAAAATAAAACCAGACCGATAAAAAAGTTTTCCGCGGCAGTGGAAAGAGCGGTCTGAGTATGCCACAGGAGCCGGAATCGAAAAAAGGGGATAATGGTTTGAAGTGGCTAATTTTCTTTGATAAATAAGCGGAACAGGCAGGACTTTGTGTCTCAGGAAACCATGAGGCTGATCAGGGATAGAACGGCGGCGCCAATGAGAAACGGGTCGCAGTGGCGGATTTTGCCGAGAAAAAGCTTGAGCAGCACGAAAGAGGCAAAACCGAAGGCCAGTCCCGTGGCAATGGAGTAGGTCAGAGGCATCAGGATCAGGGTCAGAAAGGCGGGCAGGCCTTCCTCGAAATTGTAGAAATCGATCTGGCCGATGCCGCGCATCATGAAAATGCCGACGGTCATCAGGGCCGGCGCCGTGGCATAGGCGGGCACCGCCGCGATGACGGGGGTAAAAAAGGAGGCGAGCAAAAACAGGATAGCGGTCACCACGGACGCCAGGCCGGTGCGCCCTCCGTCAGCCACGCCGCTTGCCGATTCAATGTAGGCGGTGGTGGTGCTGGTGCCGAGCAGCGACCCACCCACGGTCGCCAGGGCATCGGCGGTGAGCATGCGCGGCAGGCCGGGGATTTTGCCCTCCCGGTCGGTCAGGCCCGCCTCGCGGCAGACCGCGAGCATGGTGCCGAGGCTGTCGAAGAGATCAACGAACATGAAGGAAAAAATGCTCGCCCAGAGGGAAATCTTCAGCGCTCCGACAATATCGAGAGAAAATGCGATGGGGGCGATGGACGGGGGCGGGGCGACCACCTGCGACGGCAAGGGCGTGAGGCCGAGGAGCATCCCGGCTCCCGCCGTGGCGAGAATGGCCAGCAGGATCGAGCCTCGCACCCGCAGCAATTCCAGAATGGCGACCAGCAACAGACCGGCGAGACCGAGCAGGACCTCGGTGGTCAGGGGACCCATTTGCACCAGCACCGCTTCGTTGCGGACCACCAGCCCGAGATTCTGCATGCCGATAAAGGCAATAAAGAGGCCGATGCCGACCGAGGTGGCGAGGCGCAAGGATGCGGGGATGGCGTTGACCAAGCGTTCGCGAACGCCGATCAGGGTGAGGAACAGAAAGAAAATGCCGGAGAGAAATACGACGCCGAGGGCGGTGGTCCAATGCAGACCCTGACCGATCACCAGGGTGTAGGCGAAAAAGGCGTTGAGGCCCATGCCGGGGGCCATCATAAGCGGGACATTGGCCCAGAGGGCAATCAGCAGGGTGGCCAGTCCGGCAACCAGGCAGGTCACGGTCGTCAAGGCCCCCTGATCCATGCCGGCCTGGGCGAGGATCGCGGGGTTGACGAAAATAATGTAGGCCGCCGTGAGAAACGTCGTGCCGCCGGCGATGATTTCCGTTCGCGGATTGCTGCCGCGGGCATGAACCTTAAAGAGTCTCTCCAGCATGAATAAATCCCTCGGGCGGAGTCTTGCTTGACCGAGGGATTTATAGCATAGGCGTTTGAATCGGACAATGCGCGGAAAACAAGCCTGGATTTTCGCGACTCAGGAATTTTCTTGAGCTTTCGCCGTCTTGAACAGGGTCAGGAGCATTTTGAAGCGCTTGACGGCGCGGACCCGGTGGGACACATGCCCCGGCATGAGGATGATTTCCCCGGCCTTGACCCGCGCGGGAGTGCCGCCGACGGTGATTTCGGCCTCGCCGTCGAGGACCTGAACGAAGGCATGGTAGGGGACGGTATGTTCCGAAAGGGCCTGGCCCTCGTCGAAGCTGAAGACCGTCAGGGTGCCGGTTTCGTCCTGCAGCAGGGTGCGGCTGACCACCGATCCTTCCTGATAATCCACCATCCCTGCCAGATTCAAGGGGGTGCCGCCTTCCATCTTGACCGAATGCTTGTCGCTTGCCATGGGGTGCTCTCCTTTCCGTTATCTTATGCCTTGAGCTTAGCAGATGCAGGGGATCGGCGATTTGACCTGGCTCAATTCGTCTTGATGTTGATCTTGGCCCAGAGCCTTTCGATATCCTTGATGAGGACGGGATTCTCCGCGAGGGTGATGGCATAGTAGAGCGCCGCCGAGGTGCTTTTTTCATCCTCGAGGCGAAGGTAGGCCAGGGCGGCATGGTACAAGGCGAGGGCCTGCTCGTCGGTGTTGCGCGCCAGGTGCTGGGCGCGGTCGAAGAGCGGCAGCGCGGCACGGGGTTGATCCTGGGAGAGGGCGATGACGCCGGCGCCGTCGGTGCGTGCAAAGGAGTCGGGGGGCAAGGTCTCCAGCAGGCGCACAGCTTCCTTGAGACCGTCAAGCTTGAGGGCGTTGAGCAGAATCAGCCGATGGGTCAAATGCAGGGTCTGATCCCTGTCGGGCTTGCTGGAGCGCAGTCCTGCCGTCAGAACCTCGCGGGCCTCCTGGTCGCGTCCGAGGATTTCCAGAAGATCGGCGTGTCGCAAGTAGTGAGAAGTTTCCTCCGGCGCGGCGAGAAGGGCCAGGCGGAATTCTTTTTCGGCCTCTTCGAACTTGCGCTGGAAGACCAGATTTTCCCCCTCCTCGGCGTGTTCGATCGCGGGCCGTGTCGGCTTGGGCGCGAAAGAGGCCGCGCAGCCGGCCAACGCCAGGGAAAGCGCCGCCAGCGCTGGGAGCAAATGTCTGCGGATGAAAAAATCAGCCATTCTATTCACCGCGGAAGGTCGTTGCCGGAAAGCGTAAAAAAGGCCGCGAGGAATAATCCTCGCGGCCGGGTGGGGTTTGCTCGAATGATTAGCGTGGTGGTTCCATACCCGTCAGGCGCTTGAGCGCTTCGAGGTATTTCTCACCGGTTTTGCGCACGATTTCCTCGGGCAGCGCCGGCGCGGGCGCCTGTTTGTTCCAATCGAGGGTTTCCAGGTAGTCGCGCAGGAATTGTTTGTCGAAGCTCGGCTGCGGACCGCCGGGACGATAAAGATCCTTGGGCCAGAAGCGCGAGGAATCAGGGGTGAGCGCCTCGTCGATCCAGATCAGTTCGCCGTCGCGGATACCGAATTCAAATTTGGTGTCGGCAATGATGATGCCCTTGGCGTCGGCCACCTGACGGGCACGGTCGTAGATGGCGATGGTGGTGTCGCGCACCTGGGCGGCTAGTTTTTCGCCGACCAGTTTCACGGTTTGCGCGAAATCGATGTTTTCATCGTGCTCGCCGAGCTCGGCCTTGGTCGAGGGGGTGAAAATCGGCTCGGGCAGCTGTTGGCTTTCCACCAACCCGGAGGGAAGGGCGATGCCGCAGATCGCGCCGGTTTTCTTGTAATCCTTCCAGCCCGAACCGGAGACGTAGCCGCGCACGATGCATTCAACAGGCAAGGGTTTGGCTTTTTTCACCAGCATGCTGCGCCCTTCGAGCTCGGCGCGGTACTTGTGCGTGCTCGCGGGAAACTCATCGACATCCATGGCGATGATGTGGTTGGGGATGATATCGGTCATCTTCTCGAACCAGAAGCGCGAAATCTGGGTGAGAACGAATCCTTTGTAGGGAATGGCTTCGTTCATGATGACGTCGAAGGCCGAAATGCGGTCGGAGGTGACGATCAGCAGATGCTCGCCCAGATCGTAGATGTCGCGGACCTTGCCGCGATTGACCAGCTTGAGATCGGGAAAATCGGTTTTGAGAACCAGCTTGCTCATGGGGTTGGTTACCTTTCCAGGAAATTGGCAAGAGCCGGAGTGATCTGGACTTTGGCCGCCTGACGCAGGGCCGCGACTTCCTTTTCGAGCACTTCCTGCTGCTTGGTGGCCAGAAGGCTGGTGCGGATTTCCTCGCGGCGTGCCGCGTCAAGGGTGCTCATATCCGCCTGCTTGCGTTCCTTGAGGGCGACAAGGACAAACTTGCCGGCGACGCTGTAAACCTCGTGAGCCCGGGCGCCGGGAGCTTCCAGGGCGAAGGCTGCGTTGAACAGGTTCGCGTCGTTGCCGAGGCGGGGAATGAAGGTGTCGAAGGCGCGCGAGAAAAGGCCGGTTTCCTCGACTTTCAGATTCTCCTTGCGGGCGCGCGCCTCAAGGGAGCCGTTTTCGCCCAGGGCAGCCAGGAACTCTTCCGCCGCCTGCCGCGCCAGCTCGACGGACTCCTCCCGACGATAAGCCGCTTCGGCCTCGGCACGGACCTCGTCGAAATCAGGCAGGCGGCTTGGCCGCTTTTCCTTGACGGTGAAGAGAAAAACCCCTTGGGGCAGGACCACGGGGCGGGCCAGCTCACCGGGGTTCAAGGCAAAGGCGGCATCGGTGATTTCGGCGGATTCGCCGATGCCGTCGATGGCGCCGCCACGGGTAAAGAAGCCCGTTTCCTTAATGCCGAGATCGTTGGCGCGCGCCGCTGCGTCGAGATCGCCGTCGCGACGGTTGAGGTTGTAGGCATCCATGGCTTTTTCCGTGGCGAGTTGCCGGGCCTTGTCGTCGCGCAAGCCGTTTTTGACCTGCTCGATGACATCTTCCATGGGGCGGATTCCGGCTTCGATGTAGCCGGTCACCTTGATGATGTGAAAGCCAAACGGCGTGCGGACCAATTCGCTGAGTTCACCCGGCCGCAGGGCGAAAGCGGTCTGCTCGAAAGCGGGCACCATGACGCCGCGGGGGAAGTACCCAAGATCGCCGCCCTTGACGGCGCTGGCCTCGTCGTCGGAATAAAGGCGCGCGAGCTCGGCAAAGTCCTTGCCGGCTTTCAGATCGGCAAGGACTTTCTGCGCGCGCTCCAGGCGTGGCGCAAGGCTTTGCTCGTCGGCATCCTCGGCGACCCGAATCAAGATATGGGAGGCTTGAATTTGCTCGCGGACCTCGAACTGGTCGAGGTGGCGACGGTAATGGCGCTCGATTTCCGCATCGTCAAAGCGGACCTGGTCGCGATAGCGGGACGGCGTGAATTCCACATAGCGCAGCGCCACCGCCTCGGCTTGGCGAAAATCCTCCTGGCGCTGGGCGAACCATTCCCGCAGTTGGGCGTCGTCGACCTGCACGCGGTTCTCGTAGAGCGCGGGGGCAAAGGTGACGAAGGAGAGATTGACTTCCTCGTTGCGGTCGCGGAACGCCGTCTCGATTTCCTCGTCGGTGACGGCGACATTTTTCTGAATGTCGTCGATGACCTTGTTGATGAGCAGTTGGCGCTGCTGGCTGGCCTCGAACTCCTCCGGCGTGATGCGCTGGTAATTCAGTACTTGCAGGTAGCGCTGACGGCTGAACACGCCGTCTTCATGGAAGGCGGTGATTTCGGCGATGGAGGCCACCAGTTCGTCGCGTGTCACCTTGATGCCGCGCCGTTTGGCTTCCTGCGCGAGGAGGGTTTGCTCGGTCAGGCGGTCGGCGGCCATCTGGCGCAGGCCGAGGCTGCGCTCCATCTGGGGGGTGAACTGATCGCGGTAGAGACTCTGGTAGAGATTGTAGAGATTGCCGTAAGTCCGTTGGAACGCATCGAGGGAGAGCTTTTCCCCATTGATGACCAAGGCGGTGGCGGCCGGGTCCTGAACGCTGTCGCTGCCCTTGCCCCACACCAGGAAGATGGTGCCGACAAAGGCGGCGATGATGGTCCAGAAGACCAGCTTGACGAGCAGGGTCTTCTGTTTTTTGCGGATAAAATCAAGCATGAGGCAGGGTCTCCTTGGCCGGATGATTCAAAAAATAAGGGTGAATGATACGGCATGAAAACGCTGTCTGGCAATAATTTTTTAAATTTAAGCATCTTGCTAAAGGGAGGTGATTTTGGTAGGGTAAGCGCCGGTTTGCCAGGGGGAGACCCCTCCTGTCCGTAGTGAACGAAAGGAGCCGCCGGCCCAATGTTCAACCTGTTCAATTCGATTCTCGGCTTTTTTTCCAACGATCTCGCCATTGACCTGGGGACGGCCAACACACTGGTCTACCTGCGCGGCAAGGGCATCGTTGTTTGTGAACCCTCCGTGGTCGCGGTGCAGAAGGACGGCGTCGGTCAGCGGCGCGTTCTGGCCGTGGGCATGGAAGCCAAGAAAATGCTTGGGCGCACCCCGGGCAGCATCATCGCCATCCGCCCCATGAAGGACGGCGTCATCGCCGATTTCGACATCACCCAGGAAATGCTGCGCTATTTCATCCAGAAGGTGCATAATCGCAAGACCCTGGTCCGCCCGCGCATCGTCATCTGCGTACCCTCGGGCATTACCCAGGTGGAAAAGCGCGCCGTCAAGGAATCGGCCGAATCGGCCGGCGCGCGCGAGGTTTATCTGATCGAGGAGCCCATGGCCGCCGCCATCGGCGCCGGGCTGCCGATTACCGAGGCGTCCGGCAACATGATCGTTGACATCGGCGGGGGCACCACCGAGGTGGCGGTGATCTCCCTGGCCGGCATCGTCTACGCCAAAAGCGTGCGGGTCGGCGGCGACAAGATCGACGAAGCCATCGTCCAGTATCTCAAGCGCAAATACAATCTTCTCATTGGCGAGCGCACCGCCGAGCAGATCAAGATCGAAATCGGCAGCGCCTACCCCGATCCCGACGGCACGGTTCATACCATGGAGGTCAAGGGTCGGGATCTGGTCAGCGGTATCCCCAAAACCCTGGAAGTCGATTCCAGCGAAATCCGCGAAGCGCTCTCCGAAACCGTCAACGCCATCGTCGAGGCGGTGCGCATCGCCCTGGAGCGCACGCCCCCCGAGCTGGCAGCCGATATCGTCGATAAAGGCATCATCCTGGCCGGCGGCGGCGCCAATCTGCGCAATCTCGATATTCTGCTGCGTGAGGAAACCGGCCTGCCGGTGGTGATCGCCGAGGAGCCCCTGTCCTGCGTGGTGCTGGGCTCGGGCAAGGTGCTCGACGAGCTCGACCTGCTCAAGCGCGTCACGGTGAGCTCCTGATACGAACATTATGTCTCGTCTGTCCGGCGCGGCGATCGATGTTTGATCCTCGCTGATTTATGTTTTCTTGGAGGGCCTCGCGGCCCTCTTTGTGTTTGTCCGAGGTGGACGTTGCGCGAACTGCTGAGAAAATTTCGGCCGCTGATCCTGGGCATCTGCCTGGTGGTGGCCGCCTTGTTTCTCTATAGCGCCAATCTGCGCAAAAAGGACCAGACGAGTTTTTTTGAACAGGCGGTTCTGACCCTGGCGGCGCCTTTTCTCAAAACCTTTGACCTGGCCTGGGAGCGGGTTGCCGCCGGGTGGGAAGGCTACCTGTGGCTGGTGGATACGGCCCAGGACAATGAGCGTTTGCGAGAAGAAAACTTGCTGCTCAAGGCCGAGTTGGAAAACCTTAGGGAGATTCGCCTGACCAACGAACGGTTGCGAGAACTGCTTGAGTTTAAAGAAGAATTTTCTCTTTCGGCGGTTCCTGCGCGGGTCATCGCGGCCGATTCCACCACTTGGTCGCGAACCGTGCTCCTTGACAAAGGGACTCGTTCTGGGGTGCGTGAGGGATTGCCCGTGGTGACGCCCGCCGGGGTTGTGGGACGCGTCATCAAGGCGGCGCCGGGCGAAGCGCGGGTCTTGCTCATCACCGATGCCGCCTCCGCGGTTGCTTCCTTGGTGCAGCGCACCCGGACCCGCGGGGTCTGCCGTGGGCGCGGCGATGCCTTGATGCTTGAATTCGCGCTGCGGCAGGAGGATGTCCAGGTGGGGGATCGGGTGGTGACCTCGGGTACCGGCGGAGTGTTTCCCAAGGGTTTGCTGCTCGGCGAGGTGGCTCGCGTCGAGCGCGGCGATTTCGGCCTTTTTCAGACCGTTGAAATTGCCCCGGCAGCCGACTTTTCACGTTTGGAAGAGGTTTTGGTACTGGTGGAGGATGAGCCTTGAAGCAGGCCCTGACCTTCGTGCTGCTCGGCTTCGGCTGCGCGCTGGTGCAGACGGCGGTTTTTCCGCGTTTTCTTCCTCCCCTGGCGCGGCCCGAGCTGTTTATGATTCTCATCGTGTTTCTCAGCATCAGTCAAACCGCCTTACGCGGCGGTCTGATCGCCTGGCTGCTGGGGTTGCTCGTGGATGTTTTTGCCGCCCAGACCCTCGGCCTGCATGGTTTGGTCTTTCTCGTGACGTTTTTTCTGATCAAGCTGACCGAACGTCGCTTGAATACGGAAAGTTCCCTTCTGCTGGTGCTGCTGGTTTTCGGCGGCACCCTGGTGGTCCGAGGAATGACGGCGATGGCCCTGCTCATCCTCGATGAGGCAGGGCGCAACTGGCAAATCATTCTCGGGCAGATGGCGACCCAAGCGTTCATGAGCGCCTTGGCGGCCGCCGTGGCGCTGCTTGTGGTGCGCTGGGCCTGTCGGCGTGCTGGTGGTCCCACCGGCCTGCCCGGCTTGCGCTACCTGGATAGCCGATATGAAAAATGAATCCGACGCGCCCGATCTGACCCGGCGCTTCATGTTGCTGTCGCTGGTGGCGGTGCTGATTTTTCTGCTGCTGCTGCTACGCCTCTGGTATTTGCAGGTCATTCAGGCCGAGCGGTTTCAGATGCTCTCCGAGCGCAACCGCATCCGCTACATGCCCATCGCGGCGCCGCGTGGGCCGATCTTCGACCGCGATGGGCAGTTGCTGGTCGACAACCGGCCGGCCTTCGGCGTTTCCGTGATGCGCCAGGACATCGACGATCGCGAGCGCCTCATCGAGCAGTTGTCCCTTCTGTTGGACGCGGATCCGGAAATTCTTGAAAATCGCTTCAAGGCGGGGCGCCGTTTCCCCTTTTATCGACCGGTGCCCCTGGTCGACGACGTGAGCCGCGACCTGCTCGAGCGGGTGCAGGAAAATTCCCTCGACCTGCCGGGGGTGCTCATCGATGTGCATCCCATGCGCTCCTATCCCCTGGAGGATGTTGCCGCGCATATTTTCGGCTATCTGGGTGAAATCACGGAACGGGAACTGGCCCAGTCCACGGGCAAGGATTATCGTTCGGGGGATGTCATCGGCAAAAGCGGCCTGGAGCAGACCCTCGAAACCTACCTGCGCGGAACCGAAGGCCAGCGCCTGGTGGAAGTGGATGTGCTGGGCAAGGAACTGCGGGTGCTCAAGATCCAGGATCCCGTACCCGGCAACAAGGTGTATCTGACCCTGAGCCAGGAGGTGCAGCTGGCCGCCGAGCGCGCCCTGGGCGAGCACTCCGGCGCGGTGGTGGCCATGGATGCGCGTAGCGGCGAAATCCTGGCCATGGCCAGCCGGCCGTCCTTCAATCCCGCGCTTTTCGCGCGCGGCATCAGCGGCGCCGAATGGCGCGAACTGCTGCAGAATCCCCTTCATCCCCTGCAGAACAAGGCCATCAAGGGACAATACCCGCCGGCGTCGACCTTCAAGATCGTGACCGCCCTCGCGGCGCTGCGCGCCGGGGTCGCCACGCCCAATACCCGTGTTGATTGTTACGGCAGCTTTACCCTGGGCAATCGGGATTTTCGTTGCTGGAAACGCACCGGCCACGGCGTCACCGATCTGCGCAAGGCCATGCGGGAAAGTTGCGATGTGTGGTTTTACAAGGTCGGCCTCGATCTGGGCATCGATCGGCTGGCCGACATGGCGCGGGAAATGGGCATGGGCGAATCCCTGGGTTTTGCCCTGGCCGGAGAAAAAGAGGGCCTGATTCCGACTCGCGCCTGGAAGCGTCAGCGGTTCAACGCCCCCTGGTACGATGGTGAAACGGTCATCGCGGCCATCGGCCAGGGTTATGTTCTCAGCACCCCCCTGCAACTCGCCGTCATGTCGGCCAGTGTGGCCAATGGGGGGCAGGTGTTGCGCCCCCAAATCGTCAAGCGCATCGAAGGCTGGGATGGCCAGGTGATTCATGAAGCCCGCCCCGAGGTTCTAAAAACCGTCGACTTTGGCCCGGGCAACCTGGCGGCCGTGCAGCGCAGCCTTGAGGCCGCCGTCAATGAGCCTCAGGCCACCGGTCGCGCCAGCCGGCTGGACGAATTCAAGGTGGCGGGAAAAACCGGCACGGCTCAGGTGGTGCGGCTTCGCGACGATGACCGCGACCGGGCCGGCCGTGTCACGCCTTTTCGGCACCGCGATCACGCCCTGTTCGTCGCCTATGCGCCGGCCGAGGCGCCGGAAATCGTCGTGGCGGTGGTGGTGGAACACGGGCAGTCGGGCGGGGGAACGGCGGCGCCGGTGGCGCGGGCCGTGTTTGAAGCCTACTTTGGTCTGAACGTTTCCGCGCCGGAGGCACCGGCGGGACATTTCGGAGACTAATGCGTTGTTCGATCGCCGGCTGCTGCTCAATTTCGACTGGACGCTGCTCATCACCGTGAGCCTTCTGGCCCTCATCGGCATCGCCAATCTCTACAGCGCCACCGCCGCCTGGGAGGGTAGCGGTGGCGGGTTCTATCTTAAGCAGTTTGTCTGGTTCGGTATCGGCTTGATGCTGGCGCTGCTGATCTGCTGCTTCGACTATCGCCATCTGGAGCACCTCGGGGTTCATTTCTACATCATCACCCTGGCGATGCTGGTGGCGGTCCTGCTCGTCGGCAAAACCACCATGGGCGCTACCCGCTGGCTCGACCTGGGGTTTTTCAATCTGCAGCCCAGTGAAGTCATGAAACTGGTGATCATCATTGCCTTCGCCCGCTATTTCTGTCGGCACGGCCATTTTCGCGGCTATCGCCTGAGGGAGCTGATCATTCCCCTGGCCCTGCTTGCTCTTCCCGTGGTCCTGGTGCTCAAGCAGCCGGATCTCGGCACCTCGCTGCTGATTCTGTTCATCGCCGGAGTCATGGTGCTCTTTGCCGGCATTCGTCGCGGCGTGTTGATTTTGCTCATCCTGCTGGCCTTGACGGGGGCGGGCGGCGGCTGGTTTATGCTGCATGATTATCAGAAGGAGCGCATCCGCACCTTTCTCGAACCCGAACGCGAC
Organism: Geoalkalibacter sp.; assembly: GCF_030604225.1. Taxonomy (GTDB): domain Bacteria; phylum Desulfobacterota; class Desulfuromonadia; order Desulfuromonadales; family Geoalkalibacteraceae; genus Geoalkalibacter. The sequence continues at coordinate 18,443 of NZ_JAUVWH010000018.1, read as the reverse complement.
CCCTTGGGTGCCGGCTATCATATCATCCAATCGAAAATCGCGGTCGGCTCGGGGGGGATGTTCGGCAAGGGTTTCATGCAGGGCACCCAGTCGCAGCTATCCTTTCTGCCCGAACGTCACACCGATTTCGCTTTCTCCGTCTTTGCCGAGGAGTGGGGCTTTGCCGGTTGCCTGGTGCTGCTGCTCCTCTATCTGTTTCTGATCATCTGGGGAGTTTACGTGGCGCGGCGCGCGGCGGATCGCTTCGGCATGTTTCTCGCCGTGGGCGTGACGGCCATGCTTTTCTGGCACATCATTGTCAATCTCGGCATGGTCATCGGGCTCTTGCCCGTGGTTGGCGTGCCGCTGCCGTTGTTTTCCTACGGCGGCACCAGCATGGTCACCACCATGATCGGCACCGGCCTGCTGCTCAACGTCAGCATGCGCCGCTTCATGTTCTGATTCCCGGCGCAAATTCACCACCAACCAGACTGTGCGGACTTTTCCGCGACCAACCGTGCGGACTTTTCCGCGACCAACCGCGGGGCAGTCTCCCTCGGGTTCCTTCCTGGTATACTTGCGTGCAGAATCCGCTGGACGAGGAGGTCGCCATGAAGGAAGCCAGTTTCTGGGAAGCCGCCGGCGAACAGCGCGTTCGCTGCGGGCTGTGCCGGTTTCGCTGCCTCATCGCCGAGGGGCGACGCGGCATCTGCGGGGTTCGCGAAAACCGCCAGGGGGTGCTCTACACCCTGGTTTACGGTCGCAGCGTCGCCGAAAATGTTGATCCCATCGAGAAAAAGCCCCTCTTTCATTTCTACCCCGCCTCGCTGAGTTTTTCCGTGGCCACCGTTGGTTGCAACTTTCGCTGCCTGCATTGCCAGAACTACCAGATCTCTCAGCTGCCGCGCGATCACCAGCAGGCCATTGCCGGCTATCCCCTGGAGCCCGCCGAGATCGTGCGGCGCGCCCGCGCGAGCGGTTGTCGCAGTATCGCGTACACCTATACCGAGCCGACGGTGTTTTTCGAGTATGCCTACGACACCGCGGTCCTGGCCCACCAGGCAGGCCTGAAGAACATTTTTGTCACCAACGGCTATACGACGCCGGAAGCGCTGGCGGCCATCGCGCCCTATCTGAATGGAGCCAATGTCGATCTCAAGGGATTTTCCGAGGAGTTTTACCGCGAAGTGGTCGGCGCGACGCTCCATGGGGTGTTGGATACCCTGCGCGAGTACCGCCGTCTGGGCATCTGGATCGAAGTGACGACGCTGATCATTCCGGGGCGCAATGACCGCCCCGGCGAGTTGCGCAAGCTCGCCGGCTTCATCGCCGATGAGTTGGGCGGCGACACGCCCTGGCACGTCACGGCCTTTTATCCGACCTATAAGCTCCGCGATGTGCCGCCGACCCCGGTCGCGTCCTTGCGCAAGGCGCGCAAAATCGGTTTGGAGGCGGGGTTGCGCTACGTTTATACCGGCAACATACCCGGCGAACCGGGGGAAAACACCCTGTGCCCGGGCTGTGGTGAGGTGCTCATCGAGCGGCGGGGATTTCGGCTCGGGCAGGTGCGGCTGGACCATGGCCGCTGCACGGGCTGCGGCCTCCCGGTGCCCGGCGTCGGCCTGGAGGAACGGATCGGTTAGCCGGCTTGCCGCGTTTATTCCTTGTCGGCGGGACGGCGCAGGCTTTCCCAATAGCGCAAGCGCTCGCCGATGGTTTTTTCATAACCGTGCTCGGTGGGGCGATAGAACTGGCATCCGGCGAGTTCCTCGGGCAGATGGGTCTGGGTCACCACGCCACGCGGGTCGTCATGGGCATGGCGATAGCCGCGCCCGTAGCCCAACTCTTTCATGAGGCGGGTGGGGGCATTGCGAATGTGCAGCGGCACGGCCAGCGCCCCGCTTTTGCGCACTTCGGCCAGAGCCGCGTCGATGCCCAGGTAGGAGGCGTTGCTCTTGGGGGCGCTCGCCAGGTAGGTCACGGCCTGGGCCAGGTTGATGCGCCCTTCGGGAAGTCCGACGAAATGGACGGCCTGCATGGCGGCCAGGGCGATCTGCAGGCCGCGCGGATCGGCGTTGCCGACGTCCTCGGAGGCGAAAATGACCAGGCGGCGCGTGATGAAGAGGGGATCCTCGCCCGCTTCGAGCATGCGCGCCAGCCAATAGAGGGCGGCATCGGGGTCGGAGCCGCGCAGACTTTTGATGAATGCGGAAATGACGTTGTAGTGTTCCTCGCCCCCCTTGTCGTAGAGCAGGGGCTTTTTCTGCAGGCTCTCCACGACAAGGGAGCGGGTCAGGGTGCCCCGGCCCAGGGAGAGCGCCGCCATTTCCAGGGCGTTGAGGGCAACGCGGGCATCGCCATCGGCCATTTCCGCAAGCACATCCAGAGCCTCGGCTTCGGCGTCGAAACCGCGCCCGCCCAGGCCGCGCGGATCGCGCAGCGCCCGTTCCAGCAAAGTACGAACGTCCTCGGGTTGCAGGGGTTCGAGGACAAACACCCGCGAGCGCGACAGCAGGGCGGCGTTGACTTCGAAGGAGGGGTTTTCCGTGGTGGCGCCGATCAGGATGATGTCGCCGTGCTCCACATGGGGGAGGAAGGCATCCTGCTGGGCCTTGTTGAAGCGGTGGATCTCATCGATGAAAAGCAGGGTCTTGCGCCCGTGGTAAGCCTTGTCCTGGCGCGCCTGGGCGACGATTTCGCGGACTTCCTTGACCCCTTGCAGAACCGCCGAGAAGGACACGAACCGACTGCGGGTGGTATGGGCGATGACCTGGGCGAGGGTAGTCTTGCCGGTGCCGGGTGGGCCCCAGAAAATGATCGAGCTGATCTGGTCGTTTTCAATCAGGCGGCGCAATAGCTTGCCTTCGCCGAGCAGATGCCCCTGGCCCACCACCTCGGCCAGGGTGCGGGGCCGCAGACGCTCGGCGAGGGGGGCATCGGCGGCGTGTTGCGCGGCATTTTCAAACAGGTCCATGGCGGGGATCTCCGGTGTGGCGATGACCGGACTCTAGCACAGGGCGGCTTCAGCGAACAACCGGTGCCGCGGCGGGGATGGACTCCGGGGGGCAGGTGTGATAATTTCCACGGCAGTCTTTGCCAAGGAGCCGAGCATGAAAAGGGTGGGTCTTTACGCCAAGAAACATCATCCCGACGCGGTCGGTTTCGGGCGCGAGGTCATGAACTGGCTTCTGGAACGCGGGCTCGAGGTGTACCTCGAAGAGGATCTGGCCAAAAGCCTCGGCCTGGTGCGCAATTACGTCGACAGCGAGATCCCCGAGCGGACCGATCTGATCATCGTGTTGGGGGGCGACGGCACCCTGATTTCCGTGGCGCGCCACGTGGGGGCGCGCATGAAGCCGATTCTCGGCGTCAATCTCGGCAGCCTGGGTTTTCTGACGGAAATCACCCAGAACGAGACCTTCTCCACCCTGGAGCGGGTGTTGGCCGGCGATTTCAAGGTCTCAAGCCGCATGATGCTCGATGCGGTGGTGCTGCGCAGCGGCCGGGAAGTGGCGCGCTTCGTGGTGCTCAACGACGCGGTGATCAACAAGGGGGCGCTGGCGCGGATCATCGACATGGAGACCTCGGTCGACGGCGTGTACCTGACCAACTTCAAGGCCGACGGCCTGATCGTGGCGACGCCCACCGGGTCCACCGCCTACAATCTGGCCGCGGGCGGCCCCATCATCTATCCCGGCCTTAACTGCCTGGTGATTTCGCCCATCTGTCCGCATATGCTGACCAACCGGCCGCTGATCGTCTCCGACCGGGCGGTGATCCGCATCGAGGTCAAGTTCGAGGATCAGCACGTGGTGCTCACCGCCGACGGCCAGGTGGGCATGCCACTCAAGGGCGGCGATGTCGTCGAGCTGCGCCGCTCCGAGGTGCGCACCCTGCTCGTCAAAAGTCCCACCAAGGACTATTTCAGCGTGCTGCGCGCCAAGCTGCGGTGGGGCGAGCGTTGATTGCCCGTCCGCGCAGGTCGCCCCACCCTCAACCCCCGACAGCTGTCGCTCATGTTGACTGATCTCAATATCCGCAATTTTGCCACCATCGACCGGCTGCATGTCAGCTTCGGCACCGGTTTCAATGTGCTGACCGGCGAAACCGGCGCGGGCAAATCGATTCTGCTCGGCGCCCTCGGCCTGCTACTCGGCGAACGGGCGCGTACGGACGTGGTACGCACCGGCGAGGAAGAGGCCGCCATCGAAGCGGTCTTTGATCTTGGCGGACCGGAATCCGCCGAGGTGCGGAAACTTCTCGCCGAGGCCGGGCTTGACGGCGACGGCGATGACATCATCATCCGCCGTTTGTTGAACCGCTCGGGGAAAAACCGGATTTTCATCAACGGCGCCCTGGTCACCCTGGCGCAACTGCAGCCCCTCGCCGAAAAATTGGTGACCATCTACGGACAGCACGAACATCAGAGCCTGTTGCGCGCCGAGACTCATCTGCAAGCCCTCGACGCTTTTGCCGGAAGCGGCGCCGACCTCGATCTCTATCGGCAACTGTTCGAACGTCTGCGTCAGGCTCGTGAGCGCTTGCGGTCCCTGGATCGGGACGAGCGCGAGCAGAAAGCCCGACAGGATTTGCTGGCCTATCAATGCCAGGAAATTGCCGCTGCCCAATTGAACATCGGCGAGGACGAGGATCTCGAAGCCGAGCGGCGCCTGTTGCAGCATGCCGAACGCCTCATGGCGGCAACGGCGGGGGGCTTCGAGCGCCTTTATGGGGCCGAGGGGGCGGCCTGCGAGCAGATCGCCCGTACCGCCGCCGAACTCGAAGCGCTGGCCACCGTCGATCCGCGCCTCGGCCATCTCGCAGGCGAATTGCACAGCGCTCTCTACAGTCTGGAAGATGCCGCGAACCAGTTGCGGGGCTATGCCGACAGTCTCAGTTTTGATCCCGGTCGTCAGGAGGAAGTCGAAACGCGGCTGGCGACCCTGACGTCCCTCAAGCGCAAGTATGGCGGCGACATCGCCGCGATCCTTGCCCATCGCGACGGCATTGCCGCCGAGCTTGAACAGTTGAGCGACCTCGAGGGCACCCGGCGCCAACTCGCCGAGGAATTAACCCGTCTGGAACATCAGGTCGCGCAGGCCGGCACGGCCTTGAGTGCGCGTCGCCGCGTCGCCGCGGACCAGCTCGCGGCGCGGGTCGAGGCGGAACTGGCCGATCTGGCCATGGCCCGGGCGCGCTTTCAGGTCAATTTTCAGCCCCTTGCGGAGCCCGGACCCTGGGGCCAGGAGAAGGTCGAATTTTTTCTTGCGCCCAACCCGGGGGAGGAACCTCGGCCCCTGGCCCGCATCGCCTCCGGGGGCGAGCTGTCACGCATCATGCTGGCCCTGCGACGTGCGGCGCCCGACCAGCAGGGCGTGGCGACACTGATCTTCGATGAGGTCGATGCCGGCATCGGCGGCGCGACGGCGACCCACGTCGGCGAAAAGTTGCGTGGGCTGGCGCGAGAGCGCCAGGTGCTGTGCGTCACCCATCTGCCGCAGGTGGCGGCCTTCGGCGATCGCCAATACCACATTGAAAAGCGTGAAAGCGACGGGCGCACCCGCACGACCATCGCGCTTCTCGAAGGCGAGGAGCGCATCCGGGAAATGGCGCGCATGCTCGGCGGCGCCCGGGTCACCGAGCGCACCCTGGAGCACGCCCGCGAACTGATTCACCACTCCCATTGCGCCCCCCCTCGACCCTGAGGGACAACTCCAACTCAGCCCTCTTCGCCTCTATTTAGATCTTACGCGACCGGCGACAACCCCTGGCCGGCGCTGCTCGGGAAAGGAACAAAACCCTATGATTCGCAAAGCTGTGATCGCCGATGCCAAATCCATTCACAAGCTGCTCATCGGTTACGCCAAGGACGGCCAGATGCTGCCCCGCTCCTTGCAGGAAATCTATGAAAACATCAGGGACTTCTATGTATTTGAAGAGCAGGGGCAGGTTCTGGGCACGGTGTGTCTCAACATCTGTTGGGAAGATCTCGCCGAGGTTCGCTCCCTCGCCGTCGCCGATAACCAGATCGGTCGCGGCATCGGCCGGCAACTCGTGGAAGCCTGCCTTGCCGAGGCCCGGCAATTCGGCTTGCGGCGCGTGTTCGCCCTGACCTACAAGCAGGATTTCTTCGCGCGTCTCGGTTTTCACGAAATCGAGAAAAGCCAGCTACCGCACAAGATTTGGAGCGACTGCCTCAAATGCGCCAAATTCCCCGATTGCGACGAGATCGCCGTGTGTATTGATCTGTGATTTTCCAAACATCGTTCTAGAAAAATCGCAATTTATTCTTGACAGACGGATGTCCTATCTCTTACTAAAAAGGGATTCGTCTGAGCGATAAGAGTTCTTTAAGGAGTTGGGTTTGGCCGCCAGGAAATTCACTCTTCTGGTAATCCCCGAGGGTTCCCACCATGTGCGGCGTCTCGTGGTGCGCCTCTGGACGCTGCGTCTGCTGGCCGCGCTGCTGGTGGTTCTTTTGGGCGGCCTGGGCTACCTGGCCTGGGAGTTGACCGGAACCCGGGTGGATTACACCGAGCTGTCGCGCCTGAGGCAGGCCAATTTCGCCCAGAACAAGGAGCTGCGCGTGCTTTCCCAGCGCCTTGAGGATTTGCGGCAAGAGTTGGTGGTGCTGGCGCAGAATGATGCCAAGGTGCGCGTCATGGCCAAGCTCACCAAGCCCAAGAGCGATTCCTTGGGCGGTGTCGGCGGTCCGCCGGAGGACGCCTCCTGGGATGAAATCACCGATCTGCAACTCCAAATCGACCAGGTTCGTGCCGCCATCGATCTGCGTCGCTCCAGCCAGGAAGAAATCCAGGGTTTTCTCAACGACCAGCGCTCCCTCTCGGCGGCCAAGCCCTTGGGCTGGCCGACCCGCGGGTGGGTGACCTCAAGCTTCGGCATGCGCAATTCTCCCTTCTCCGGCCGGCGCAAGATGCATGAGGGCCTCGATATCGCCGCGCGCACCGGAACCCCCATCGTTGCCACCGCAGACGGCATCGTCAGCCGCTCGGAGACCGCTCCCGGCTACGGCAAGCTGGTCGTGATCGATCACGGCTACGGCTACAAAACCTTCTACGCCCATAACTCCCGCAATCTCGTCAAGATCGGCGAGCGCGTCCGGCGCGGACAGAAGATCGCCGAGGTCGGCAACACCGGGAGTTCAACGGGCTCGCACGTGCATTACGAAGTCCGCTTGAACAACCTGCCTCTCAATCCCCGCAAGTTTCTCTGATTCCGCCACGATCCCGTTCCGCAGCTTCGCCCCTGGTTCCCCGGTCACCCTCGGACGGTTTTTTGATTAAAAATCCCGGTCACTTTTCTCGGTTAAGTTCTTGTGGGTATCCGGGCCTTGTGTTAAAATCCGTGCCCCGGGAGTCAAAGGTTTTTTCCGCTCTTGGAGGTTGTCCTTTTTCATTTTCTGCCGGTCCGGTGGTTAGCCTTCGGGTGCCCACCGCATCTGGCCTGGAGCATTCTGAATGATTGGTTCATTGGTCCGTAAAATCGTGGGCAGCAAGAACGAGCGCGATCTCAAGCGCATGCAGCCCACCGTCGATCTCATCAATAGCCTCGAGCCGCGCATGCAGGCTCTGAGCGATGGCGAACTCAAGGGCAAAACGGCTGAATTCAAGGAGCGCCTGACGCGCGGTGAAACTCTCGAGGATCTATTGCCCGAGGCCTTTGCGGCGGTGCGCGAGGCCGGGCGGCGGGTTTTGGGTATGCGCCATTTCGACGTTCAGCTGATCGGCGGCATGGTGCTGCACTCGGGTAAAATCGCCGAGATGAAAACCGGCGAAGGCAAGACCCTGGTCGCCACCCTGCCGACCTATCTCAACGCCCTCGCCGGCAAGGGCGTGCATGTCATCACGGTCAACGATTACCTGGCTCGGCGCGACAGCGCGTGGATGGGCCAGCTCTACAATTTTCTCGGGCTCGAGGTCGGGGTCATCGTGCACGGCCTGACCGATGCCCAGCGCAAGCAAGCCTATGGCGCCGACATCACCTACGGCACCAACAACGAATTCGGGTTTGATTACCTGCGCGACAACATGAAATTTTCCCTGGACGATTACGTCCAGCGTCCTCATCATTTCGCCATTGTCGACGAGGTCGACTCGATCCTCATCGACGAAGCGCGCACCCCGCTCATCATCTCCGGTCCGAGCGCCGCCTCCAGCGAGCTCTATTACGCGGTCAACCGCATCATCCCCATGCTTAAGAAGGGTGAGGTGGTCGAGAGCCGCGACGGCAAGATCGGCCAGACCCTCAAGACCTACACCGGCGACTTCACCGTCGATGAGAAAAGCAAGGCGGCCTCCCTCACCGAGGAAGGCGTGGGCAAGGTCGAGCGTCTCCTCAACGTGGACAACCTCTACGACCCTCGCAACATTGAGCTCGTTCACCACGTCAATCAGGCTCTCAAGGCCCATGCCTTGTTCAAGCGCGACGTCGATTACGTGGTCAAGGACGGCGAGGTGATGATCGTCGACGAGTTCACCGGGCGCATCATGCCCGGGCGACGCTGGAGCGACGGCCTGCATCAGGCCATCGAGGCCAAGGAAGGGGTCAAGATCGAAAGCGAAAACCAGACCCTGGCGACCATCACCTTCCAGAATTACTTCCGCATGTACGAAAAGCTGGCCGGCATGACCGGAACCGCCGATACCGAAGCGGCCGAGTTCCACCAGATCTACAAGCTCGAAGTGGTGGTGATCCCCACCAATCGGCCCATGGTTCGCAAGGATCAGGCCGATCTGATTTACAAGACCGAAAAGGAGAAATTCAAGGCGGTCATCGACGATATCGTGCGCTGCAACGAAAAGGGCCAACCGGTCCTGGTCGGCACCATCTCCATTGAAAAGTCCGAGGTGCTCTCCGAGATGCTCAAGCGGCGCGGCGTTCCGCACAACGTGCTCAACGCCAAGCACCATGAGCGCGAGGCGGAGATCGTCGCCCAGGCCGGCCGCAAGGCGGCGGTGACCATCGCCACCAACATGGCCGGCCGCGGCACGGACATCCTGCTTGGCGGCAATCCCGATATGCTGGCACGCAAGGATGCCGCTCTGGCCGAAGATCCCGAAGGAGCCTACGCGGCGCTGCACGAGAAATTCGTGACCCGCTGCGCCGCCGAGAAGGAAGAGGTGCTCGCCGCCGGCGGCCTCTACATCCTCGGCACAGAGCGGCATGAGTCGCGGCGCATCGACAACCAGCTGCGCGGCCGTTCCGGGCGCCAGGGCGATCCGGGGGAGAGTCGCTTCTATCTGTCCCTGGAGGACGATCTGTTGCGGATTTTCGGATCCCACCGGGTGTCATTCGTCATGGACAAGCTCAAGATTCCCGAGAACGAGCCCATCGAGCACGGGATGATTTCCAAGGCCATTGAAAACGCGCAGAAAAAGGTCGAGGGCCACAACTTCGAGATCCGCAAGCATCTGCTTGAGTATGACGACGTCATGAACAAGCAGCGCGAGGTGATCTACACCCAGCGGCGCGAAGTCCTGGGCGGACAGAATCTTCGCGATACCATCGATGCGGTGCTTGGCGAGACGGTGGAGGATATGGTCAGCACCTTCTGCCCCGACAAGTCCAATCCGCGCGATTGGGATCTGGCGCGTCTCGGCGAGGATTTTTTCAATCTGTTCTATTTTCATCCCGAACTGCCCGGAGAGGATGACGGTCCGCTGCCCGGGCGCGACGAGTTGGAAGAGTCCCTCAAGGAGCAGGTACGCCGCCGCCTTCTGGAGAAGGAGGAGGAATTCACCTCGCCGGTCATGGAGCATCTCATGAAGGTGCTGCTCCTGCAAACCATCGACGTGCAGTGGAAGGACCATCTGCTCTCCATCGACCATCTCAAGGAAGGTATCGGCCTGCGCGGCTATGCGCAGCGCAACCCCAAGGAAGAATACAAGAAGGAAGCCTATGGCCTGTTCATGGCCATGATGGGGCGCATTCGCCAGGAAGTCCTGAGCAAGCTCTTCCGCGTGCAGCTGGCGCGGGAGGACGACGTCGAGCGCATGGAGGCCGAGCAGCGCCGGCGCCGCATCGTACTGACCCGGGCGGGTGCCGAGGACAAGGCGCACAAGCCCGTGACCCGCGACGAGGACAAGGTCGGTCGCAATGATCCCTGCCCCTGCGGCAGTGGCCAAAAATACAAGAAGTGCTGTGGACGCTGATCAAGGTGCAGTTTTGACATCCAAGGGAGCCGGCATGGATCTGTCTGACCGTAGCGATGTCGTTCCGGGCATTCTGTTGGTGGACGACACTCCATTCTTCCGCCGCTCCGCGCGGGACGTTCTGGAAAACCGCGGTTACCGCGTGATCGCGACCGATAACAGCGCCGAGATTCCGGGCATACTTGCCGCTGACGACATTTGCGCGGTGCTGGCCGACCTGCAACTCTCCCCTGTCGGGGGTGTCGACGTGCTGGGGATGGTCAAGGAGCTTCGGCCGGAGTTGCCCGTCATCATTACCGCGTCGCGGGAAGATTTCGCCGCGGCCCGGCAGGTACTGCGTCAGGGCGCCATTGATTACCTGGTCAAGCCGGTCAGCGATGAGGAGCTCTCCGAGTCGGTACGCCGGGCCCTCGAAGCCCACCGCGCGTCGGTGCGGCAAAATGCCGCCCAGCGTGAGGCCCAGCGGAGGTTGTCCGATCTGATCCTTCTCAAGCAGATCGGCGAAACGGCCAGCAACGGCGCCGACCTGCAAATTCTCTTCGACAAGATCGTTGACTCCATTACGCTGTCCGCCGACGTGGAGATGGTTTCGCTCATGTTGCGCGACGACGCCGGCAACCTGTCCATCGCCGCGGCACGCGGCCTTTCCTCGGATATCATGACCCGCGCGCGAGTGGCGCCCGGCGAGGGCATCTCCGGTCATGTTTTGGCCACCGGTCGTCCCATTCTCATCACCGATCTGTCCCGCGACCAGCGTTTTCATTCGGCCGGGGACGCCGAACGCTACAAGAACCAGTCGCTGCTTTCCGTGCCCATTCGCATCAAGGAGCGAGTGCTCGGCGTCATCAACGTCAACAACAAGCGCACCGGCATGACCTTCAATACCGAGGATCAGAGCCTGCTCACCACGATCGCCCACCAGGTGGCCCTGGCCATCGAGAACTTCAAGCTGGTTGCCAGTCTGTGTCAACAGGCCCGCGAGTTGGAGGAGGCCAACCGCCATCTGGTCAAATTCAACAAGGCTCGGTCGCAGCTGGTGTGCAATCTGTCCCACGAACTCAAGACCCCCCTGACCTCGATTCTCGGCTTTGTCGATCTCATCATCAATTTCTTTGACCATATCAACCGCGATGAACTGCGCGATTACCTGGGCAAGGTGCATGCGGAAAGCCTGCACATGGAAAAGTTGATTTCCGGCATGCTGCGTCTTTTTTCCATCGACTCGGGGGGCGAGCGCTGGGATTGGCGCACCTTTTCCATTGAGGGACTGCTCAGCGAGGCATTGACGCGCCGGGGCTCGGATATTGCCGAGAAGGATCTGCAACCTTGCATCGAGGTTGCAGAGGATCTGGCCGATGTCTTCGGCGACCCGGAAAAAACCGGCATTCTCATCAACGCCCTGGTCGACAATGCCGTCAAGTTTAATCGCAACGGCGGACGCATCCAGGTGCGTCTGGAAAACCGCCAATACGACAACAAACCCCATGTGTATCTGCAGATCCACAATGACGGTCTCGCGGTGCCCGCCGAAGCCGGCGAGGATATCTTCAACGAATACACTCAGTTGGGCGATATCAACACGGAAAAACCCACCGGGGTGGGCATCGGTCTCGCCATCTGCAAGGCCATCGTGGGACGCATGGGCGGCAGTATTTTCCTTGAGCCGACCCAGGGCGAGGGCACTACGTTCGGGGTGCTGCTGCCCACGGGCTGAGGTTCCCAAGTAGCTTATTCACCTCCTTTTCCGGAGATTGATTCCCATGTCCAGCCAGAACCTTCCCCATGTTCGGGGCTTCAAATTCGCTGCCCGCGGTGCCGGCATCAAAAAATCCGGCCGTCTCGATCTCGGTCTGCTGTATTCCGAAGTTCCGGCGCGCTGCGTCGGCGTGTTCACCACCAACCGGGTGGTTGCCGCGCCCCTGGTGGTCAGCATGCCGCGCATCCGCAAGGGGCTCTGCCAGGCGGTGCTGGTCAATAGCGGCAACGCCAACGCCTGCACCGGGGAGCAGGGGCTGCGCGACGCCCTACGCTGTGGAGAACTGACGGCCCAGGCCCTGGGCATCGCCGAGGATCTGGTGGCGGTGGCTTCAACGGGCGTGATCGGCGCGCCCTTGCCCATGGCCAAGTTCGAGCAGCACATTCCCCTGCTGCCACAGCAACTCGACGCGGGCGGCGCGGCGTCCCTCGCCGAAGCCATCCGCACCACCGATGCTTTTGCAAAAATCTCCTTCCGCCAGGGGCAGGCCGGCGGCAAGCCCTACCAGATTCTCGGGTTGGCCAAGGGTGCCGGCATGATCCATCCCAACATGGCCACCATGCTGGCCTATGTGGTGACCGATGCCCTGGTCGCGCCCGCGTTGCTCGACGCGGCGCTGCGCCGGGCGGTGGCGTGTTCCTTCAACGCCATCAGCGTCGACGGCGATACCTCAACCAACGACATGGTGCTGCTGCTGAGCAACGGGCAGGCCGGAACCCCGGAAATTCAAGAGCAAAGCGCCGAGGCCGAGATCTTTGTAGAACTGTTGGAAGAGATTCTCGTCGATCTGGCCAAGATGATCGTGCGTGACGGCGAAGGCGCGACCAAGGTGGTGGAGATCCGTGTGCGGGGCGCCGCCGACGACGCGGGGGCAACCCAGGTGGCGCGCAGCGTGGCGACCTCCAATCTGGTCAAGACCGCTTTTTTCGGCGAGGATGCCAACTGGGGACGGATCATTGCCGCGGTCGGCTATTCCGGCGCCGATATCGATCCGGCGCGCATCGATATCTTCTTCGACGAGGTGGCCGTGGTGCGCAACGGCATTGGCACGGGCAAGGAACTCGAGGAACAGGCCACGGCCGTGCTGAAGAAACCCGAATTCCGGGTGCTCATCGATTTGCACCTGGGCGGCGGCGCCGGGGTGTATTACACCTCCGACCTGAATTATGACTACATCAAGATCAATGCCGATTATCGTACCTGACCCCGCCGGGCCGGACACGGCGAGCCCATGAACCCCGCATCCTTTATCGATCATACTCTGCTCAGGCCCGATGCCACCGCCGCTGAAATTCGCAACCTGTGCGAAGAGGCGGTGGAGTGCCAGTTTGCCGCGGTCTGCATTCCGCCGGTTTATGTGCGGCAAGCCGCCGAGCTGGTTTATGGCTCCGGCGTGGCGGTGGCGACCGTCATCGGCTTTCCCCTGGGCTATCAGACGCCTGAAGTGAAAGCCTACGAGGCGGCTCGGGCGGTACAGCAGGGGGCGAAGGAAATCGACATGGTCATTGGGCTTGGCGCCGCCCGCGAGGGCAATTTGCGGCAGATCGGCGAGGATATCGCCGGGGTGGTTCGGGCTGCCTCCGGAGCCGAGGTCAAGGTGATTCTCGAGTGCTGCTATTTCGCCCCGGACGAAAAACGCGCCCTGGCCGAGGTGGCCCTGGCTGCCGGCGCGGGCTGGCTGAAAACGTCCACGGGCTTTGGTCCGGGGGGCGCGACGCTGGAGGATGTCGCGCTGCTGCTCGACGTCAGCCGTGGACGTGCCGGTGTCAAAGCCGCCGGCGGCATCCGCGACTGGGAAACCTGTCGGCGTTTTTTGCAGCTTGGCGCAGGTCGTATCGGCACCAGCAGCGGGGTGGCCATTCTCCATCAATGGCGCGCGGCACACGGCCTTTGATGCAAGGGCGTATCACCAGAGTCGTGCTGATCACCCTCGACGGCCTGGGCGTTGGGGCCCTGCCCGATGCTGCCGCCTACGGCGACGGTGCTGTCGACACCCTGGGCCATCTTCTCAAGGCCCAGCCCGCCCTGCGCCTGCCTCATCTGCGAGGCATGGGCCTGGGCAATCTGCATCCCGCCGCGGGCTTGGCCCCTGCGAACCCGCCCTTGGCCTGTTTCGGGCGCATGGCGGAGCGATCCGCCGGCAAGGACACCACGACCGGTCATTGGGAACTGGCCGGGCTCATCCAAAGCGACCCCCTGCCGACCTTTCCGCGAGGATTCCCCCCGGAAGTCATCCAGGCCTTCACAGAAAAGACGGGGATTGAGCCCCTCGGCAATATCGCCGCCAGCGGCACGGAAATTCTCGAGCGTCTGGGCGAGGAGCATTTGCGCACCGGACGTCCGATTCTCTACACCAGCGTCGACTCGGTTTTTCAGCTAGCCGCCCACGAAGACATCATCCCCGTCGAGCGTCTCTACCAGCTCTGTCGCACGGCGCGGCGCATTCTCGATCCCTACCGGGTCGGGCGCGTGATTGCGCGTCCTTTTGTCGGTGACGGGCCCGGCAGCTTTCGGCGCACGGCGCGCCGCCACGATTTTTCCCTGCCCCCTTTTTCCCCCACGCTCCTCGATCTGTTGCTTCAAAGAGGTCTCGCGGTGATCGGCGTCGGCAAGATCGGCGATATTTTTGCCGGGCGCGGCCTGAGCCGATCCCTGCCGAGCCGCGACAACGCCGATGGCATGAAGCTCATACTGGAGAATTTTGTCGGGATGAAGCGCGGACTGCTCTTTGCCAATCTGGTCGATTTCGACATGCTCCACGGTCATCGGCGCGATACGGCGGGGTTCGCCCGAGCCCTGGAGGAATTCGACGGATGGCTACCGCTTATGCAAGGGGCGATGGGGGAGGGGGATTTGTTGGTGCTGACGGCCGATCATGGCTGCGACCCAACCGCGCCGGGAACCGATCACACCCGCGAATACGTGCCCTTGCTGGTGTGGAGTCCGACGTTTCGTGGGGGCACCGATTTGGGTTGCCGGAAAAGTTTTGCCGATGTCGCGGCGACACTGGGGGAGGCGTTTGAGGTGCCGATCGCCGCGGGGCGAAGCTTTCTAGCGCAACTGCCCGGTGCCTGACGGCACGGGGCCAGGTGTCAGACGGCGATGCTTTCCAGGCTGTATTCCTGATTGTGGGTGTTGTAAAAAGCCGGACGGGGCGGAGTGTTGCGATGCATGGGGCTCTCCAACTCGCGCACGAAGCAACCCGCGACAAAGCGGCTCAACGCCTGCTGGCTCTCCGGAGCAAGGCTGGTGAATTCGATGCCGTACCCCTGCATGTAATTGTTTTCGGGGGTCGGCTGAACCTCGTAGACGACGCGTCCCAGGGCTTCGAGCTCCTCCTTCATGCCGAGCAGGGGAACGCATAGCCGCACGGTTTCCGAGCGGTTGAGGCGATAGCCCGAGCGGATGAACATGCCGCCCGTTCCCAGGGTCAGGATCTGGGTCAGGTCCCATTGGCGGCCGTCGCGGCGAAACATGCCCGGCAGATGCACACCGGTCCGCAGGCGACGCCGGGGGTGGTTCTGCAACACCGCCTGGGTAAGGCCGTAAAGGGAGAAAATGTCCGAGGGAATTTTGCGGTAAGGCAACTCGGGAGAAAGCACCGGCAAGGGTTCGCGGCAATCGTCGAGCACCGCCAGGCGGGTGGCGCGCCGCTCCATTTGGGGAACCAGATGTTCCAAATCCGCGGCATGTTCGCGCAGCCAGGGCGCGTCGAAGATCACCAGCTGCGGCTCCGTCGCTTCCAGCAACCCGCAGATGTCGTCCCGATGGGGCGAGCTCAGGGGGCGATAGCCCCAGTGCTTGAGAATGATGTCCAGGTTGCTCATGAGGTTGTTCTGGCAGGAGGCGATCAGGACACGCTTCATGGAATCCTCTTTTGAAAAAATTTATTAAACTATAATTATTTATTGTGCCGGGGTCAAGGGGAAATTTTTGGCATGATCGTGTGCGCCTGGGTAACTGGCGGAGGTGCTTTTTCTGTGATATACAAAAGCGAGAAATCCACCGGGGGAGTGATTTATTTTATGAAGAGGAGCCTGGGCATGTTGAAAAAAGGGTTGGGGCTGGCGCTGGGAATGTTTTTGTTGGCCGGCGGCGTCCTTGCGCAGAGCCTGGAGGTCGTGGAAGCCGTGATCACGACGGACATCATCGATCGTGTTCCCGCCGATGCGGTCGAGAGTTATTCGGCCAATGTCGAGCAACTGCATTGCTTTACCCGCGTGCTGGGGGCCACCGAGGAAACCGCCATCGTCCATGTCTGGTTTCACGAGGGTACCGAGGTCACGCGCATGACCTTGCCGGTGCGTTCCTCCAACTGGCGCACTTGGTCGACCAAGACCATGAGTCCCGAAACCGCGGGCAATTGGCGGGTCGAGGTGCGCGATGAGCAGGGCGAGATCTTGAAACAGCTTTCGTTTTCGCTGTTTTGAAAGACCGGCAACGGCCAGACGCGGTCCGCACAAAAAAAAGCGCCCCCTTCGGGACGCTTTTTTTTTGTGCGTGGCAAACTCAATAAACCTGAAAAGCTACTGTTTCTTGCCCTTGCCGCGCGCCGCGCGGGCTTTGGCCAGATTTTCGCCGAGGCCGCGGTCCTTGGCCATCTGGCGGCGGCTTTCCGAATAGGCACGGGCAGCCAAGGGTTGGGTGCGGGGAATGTCGAACTGCTTGCGGTAGTCAGCGGGCTTCATGGCGTGGGCGGTTTTGAGATGGCGGGACAAGGTTTTCATCTCCTTGCCGCAGATCATGCAGGTTACTTTGTCACGGCCAAAAGCCTTCTTGCGTGATATAGACGGGGCGACCGCTTCGGGTTCGGCGGTTTCGACGACAACGGCTTCGCCTTTTTCGATAGCGTCGAGAGTTTTGTAGATTTCAGCCAATTCCGAAAGAAGCTCTTCCTTGGACATGGGGGTCGTGGAAGCGTGAGCAGCGACGATTTCGGCCGCCATTTCGAGAAGGGTGGGCATTTTTTCCTCCAGATGTTAAGGTGTTTTATCTGCAATCACTTTGACATGATTGCTTTGAAGTAATACAAGAATTTTTTTTAAAATCAAGGGAAAAAGAAAAATCAAGTTCGTATCGGCCGAAAAGGACGGATTTTTTCCAATGGATCTCAGAAATATCCTTGAAGAACGTGAAGCGCTCTACCTCTCCCCGCGGGCATCATTGAGCGCTCGCTCGAAAGGTCGTCGTGTCGAGGAAGATCCGTGTCAGGTGCGCACGGTTTACCAACATGATCGCGACAAGATTCTTCATTCCAAATCCTTTCGGCGACTCAAACACAAAACCCAGGTCTTTCTTGCTCCCGAAGGCGATCATTACCGTACCCGGCTGACCCACACGCTGGAAGTTTCCCAAATCGCCCGCACGGTGGCACGCGCCCTGGCGCTTAATGAAGATCTGACGGAGGCCATCGCCCTAGGGCACGATCTGGGGCACACGCCGTTCGGCCATGCAGGCGAGCGGGTGCTCAACGAACTGGTTCCGGGGGGCTTTCATCACGTGCGGCAAAGTTTGCGCGTGGTCGATATTCTGGAAAAGGGTGGCGACGGGCTCAATCTGACCTGGGAGGTGCGCGACGGTATCGTCAAGCACTCCAAGGGCGGTGGTCCTCTGCAAAGCGACGACCCCGGGGCCATGCCGGGGACGCTCGAAGGTCACCTGGTGCGTCGCTGCGATATGATTGCCTACGTCAATCACGACCTCGACGACGCCCAACGCGCGGGCATGATCGCCCTCGAAGACGTGCCGCTGGGAATTCTGGAAGTTCTCGGCACGACCCATGGACGGCGCATCGACACCATGGTCAGGGACATGATTTCTTCTTCCCTGGCCGTCGGCGGCACGCGCGTTTGTCAATCACCGGACGTCGAGGAGGCGATCCTGGCTTTGCGCAACTGGCTCTACGCCCATGTTTACCAGGAACCCCGCGTCGCTGCCGAATTCGATAAGGCGTCGCGCATCCTGCGTGAACTCTATGGTTTTTTCCGCAAGGATGCCGAGGCGCTGGTTCGTTTCGGCGGCCGGAGGGGCCCCAAGGATTCGCTGGATGTTTCCGTTGCCGATTTTTTGGCGGGCATGACGGATCGTTTTGCCATGAACCTCTACCAACGGTTGTTTTTACCGCAGCCTTGGAAGCTTCTATGAAGTCGTGCGCCGATGTTCTAAGCCCTTGAATTTCCCGGTAAATTAGGTTGACACCGGGGGAGTGCTGTGCTAGCTTCAATATTTATAATTGCTTAATCGACTTTTAATTTCTGTGTCGTCGTCCAGGGTGAAGGTTCTTGGTTTGACGATAGGCGCGCGTAACCGGCAGGTTTGGGCAAACGATTTGCATGTTTTTCCTCCTGCCGTTCGTTTGTTCGTGAATTCTGTCGGGCAGGCATGGCGTGAACCCATTTTGAGTCTCGTGAAAAAACCAGATGCCCTGCTTGATTTTGTCCTTCGTCCTGCCGGGATCCACGCCGATCCTGCCCGGGCTGCCGCAAGGAGGCACGCATGAGTAAGAAACTGCTGCTCGCCGATGACAGCATTACCAT